>JBCBLB010000029.1:0-28773 GCA_038520555.1 Myxococcota bacterium
ATCCTCAACCAGCTCGTCCACAACGCCGTCGAGTCCAACCCCACCAGCGGCGTCGTCGAGATCGAAGGGCGCATCCGAGAAGGCTGGCTGTACCTGACCATCCGCGACGACGGCGCTGGCATGGACCAGGCGGCCCAGCGCCGGGTCTTCGAGCCGCTGTTCACCACCAAGTCCGGCGTCGGCGTCGGGATGAGCCTGGCCGCCGCCCGCCCACGGCTGCAGCAGTGGGGCGGCGACATCTTCTTGCATAGCACCATCGACGTCGGCACAGCGGTCACGTTGAAGGTGCGGCTGGTGCCGCGCCGCCCCCGCCCCGTGCAGCGGGGACGCGTCCTGATCGTCGAAGATGAACCCCACATCGCGCGTGCCCTCAAGCGCCTGTTCGGCCGAAACAACGACGTCGAGCTGGCCCATGACGGAAATGATGTCCTCGTCCGATATGCGCCGACCGACTTCGACGTCGCCATCATCGACCTGTCGATGCCCCAGATGTCCGGCGACACCCTCGCCCACGCCCTGCGCGAGCGCGACCCCACCCTGTCGCTCATCCTCCTCACCGGTTGGCTCATCCAACCCGACGACCCCCTGATGGAAGGCTTCGACGGACTGCTCCAGAAGCCCCTCACCGACCTGTCCACCGCCCGACAGCGCATCGCCGAAGCGATCGCCACCACCCGGCAGCGGCGCGCGGCTACTCCGCCAGGGTCGCCGCCAGGGTAGCCGCCACCTCGCCCACGCCGGCGCGGCCCGCCGTCCAGCCGACCCGGACCGGCCCCGCGCCCCGCACCACCCAGCGGCCCACGCCCCGGTGACCGTTCACCTGAAGCCGCGGATAAATCGGCATCGACGCGAAACCAACCTGGGCGCTTCCCCAGCCATCCAAGTGCCCCAACGACTGGCAGGGCAACCCCTCGACGATCTCAATCCCCGCACCCTCCAGCCAGACCTCTACCGGCGCCGCCGCCGAGACCACCTCACCACGGCGGATCCCACAGGTCGGCAAGAACCCCAGGTTGTCCACCACCGCCTCCACCATGACCGTCCCCGCTCCCAACACCCGCTGCACAATCGAGACCGACAGCCGCGGCAGCGCCATCCGCGCCCGCTCAACCACGGTGAACGCCTGCGCACACTCCGCAGCCAGCAGCGGCTCCGGCGGGTTGCGGATCGTGCGCATATGGCGGAGACCGCCCAGCTCGACCGGGCCAAGCTGCGGGTGATCGAACGGCCGCCAGTCGACGAAGCCGCCCGGCTCCTCCTGCGCTTTGCGCAGGATCGCGGTGACCACCTCAGGATCGGGCTGGCGGAAGAACTTCCCCGCGTTCTTGACCGCGACGCCCGCCCAGCGGAACGGGTTCCACAGCTCCAGCGTATAGGCCGGCAGCCCCATCACCACACTCACCGTGTCCGCCCAGACGCCGACGATGGCAACGTTCTCGTCGTAGGTAAAGTCCGGAAAGACCCGATGGACCACATAGTCCGTGCCCCGCACCGTCTCCTCGCCCAGACGCTCCATCAGCCGGATATCCGACTCCGATAACGGCGAGTCCTTGCGGTATGGCTGGGTCAGCAGCGCCCCGGTATAGGTGTGGTTCGAGATCACGACGCCGACGTTGGGCCGCGCAGACAGGGCATCCATCAGCGCCCGGCTCTCCGGCTCGCTCAACGGATACTGGCCGCCGTCCATGCCAAACATTCCGAACGGGGCCCAGTGGCCAGGGAAGTTGCGGTTGAGATCCAACCCCGTCCGCAGCGGCGCGCTCACCCAACGGTGGCCGTCCCAACGAACGAACATCCCCTCAACCGACAAAAAGAAAGCCCGATCGGGCGAGTCAGTCAGCCGACGGTGGCGGATCTGCGCCGGGCCGTCCTCGACGAAGGGGCCGGCGGGATCAAACCACCGCATCCACATCACCTCACCGTCACCGTCGATGTCCTGCGCCTCCAGCCCTGAGATGACCGTGCCCGGCCGCGGCGGCCGAAGCGTCGAGCGCACGAACGGCCCCCCCGACATCATCTGCTGAAAGCCGTCTGGGCTCACACAGGGCACCACATAGGCGGTCTGCTCTGAGAACGGATGGTCCTCACCCGACTCGATCGCTGCGATCCAGCGGCCGAGGGCGTACAGCGTGCCCATCACGCCCGCCCACTCGGACGCGTGGGTGCCGCCGTCCAGCCAGACCGCCGGGCGCTGGTTCGGATCGCCCGACCGACGATCGCCGATGGTCAGAAGCAAGATGGGACGGCCATGATCGGTGCGACCGATCTCTTCGAGATGCACCCAGTCCGGGGCATCGTCGGCGAGCGCCTGACAGCAGGCGACGATCGCTGGATAATCGAGATAACTAGAGCCATCGTAGAACGCAGACATCGCGCGGCACCTCGGGAGAATGTGGCGAGAGAATCGCACATCCGTAGTCCGCCAGGCGGCCCTGCCGGAGGATCGACGATGACGCACAAGGTGTATTTCGAAACATTGGAACGTGTGAATCGGATGATCCTTCACACCCACCTCGACAACCGGGGGTTCTCTCAGACCAGCCCGGGATGCTGGAGCCGGGGGAACCCGATCGGGGCGTGGCTGGCAATGACCCCTCGAAGCTGGCCGGTCCAGATAGATGTCGACGGACGCGATGTGAAAATGCGCGTCCGCGCCGGGGGACAGATCCTGACCCGCGCCGAAGAGGCGTTCTGGGAGGAAGAGTGGACGCTGCTCCGACGCGCCGCCGCCGGCCAGCCCTGCTCGGCGCGGCGTGTCCAACAGCAACGAGACGTCGCGCTGGTAGAGAACTCCGTCATCACGGGTGTCAGCGTGGCCATCGGTGGGGCCGCAGGGCTGACCGCTGCGACCGCCTTCGCCCTGCCCGCGGCAGCAGGCGCCGCGATCGCCATGCTCGGCAGCCTGACGTCGTTCGGCCTGGGGGTGTGGTGGCTGCGACTGCGGCCGGAGCCCTTCAACGGCGAGCCGACAGAGGGATCATTGGACGAGTGGAATTGATCGTTTGTCACAGGGATCGAAAAAAGATCAACAGATCAAAAGTCTTGACGCGACAAGACTTTGGGCGAATCGCTCATTCTTTCGAGTTGATGGGGATCCTCGTTTTCGCTACAACCACAGACGATCTTCTTCCAAGGTCTGAACGTGAAGCGAGCCGCAACTGTGACCGTCAGCGCCCCGCCCGCCCAGGCGGCGGCGGAGTATCCAGGCAGCCTCGCCCGCCCGTTTTTAAAGTGGGTGGGGGGCAAGCGCCGGGTGTTGACGCACCTGCTGGCCCGGGCGCCCCGGCGATGGTCGCGCTATCATGAGCCGTTTGTCGGCGGCGGCGCCCTGTTCTTCAGCATCGCCGCCCAACAACCCCGCCCCCCCGGATGGGCGGTCCTCTCCGACCAGAACCTCCGTCTGATTCGCACCTACCGGGCCGTTCGCGATCAGATCGAGCCCCTCATCGCCCGCCTTCGCGAACATACGGATGCGCACTGCCGGGGGCATTACTACCTGACCCGGGCACGGGACATCGACCAGGACACCGATGTCGAGCTTGCCGCCTGGATGATCTATCTGAACAAGACGGGGTTCAACGGGCTGTATCGGGTCAATCGAAAGGGCGGCTTCAACGTCCCGATGGGCCGCTACAAGAACCCGAACATCTGCGATGCGCACAACCTGCGGGCCTGCTCGGCGGCGCTCCAGGGCGTCGCGCTTCGCCATGAAGGCTTCGACGCCGTCCTCTCCCGAACCGATCAGGGCGACTTCGTCTACTTCGATCCGCCCTATGTCCCCGTCTCGAAGACCGCATCGTTCACATCGTATACATCCGACGGCTTCACGCTCCACGACCAGGAGCGGCTCCGAGACGTGGCCCGGATGCTCAAGGAGAGCGGGGTGGACGTGATGCTGAGCAATTCCGACGTACCAGAAGTTCGGCGGCTGTATACGCCCGGCTTCCGCAAGCACGCCATCCAGGTCGGCCGGGCAATCAACTGCCGGGCGAGCCGGCGCGGCTCGGTGGGTGAGCTGATCATCCGTTAGCGCCTCGCTTTTTGACACATCCGATCGGATAAAGCGTTTTTTTGGGTTTTTCGGTTTCGAGGGGTTGTGGACCCCCGCCTGCGATCCGTACCCCAAGGCACTGACTACGATAAGACACCCGGGCGCATCCACTGCATGGTCGCTCAGCTCTCCTCGGGGGACCCGCTACTTCAACGCGGGCGGGGATTTCAGGTCTGCCCGGGTGTCTTATCGGTCTTCTTCTGTCCCCAGCGCCTGTCCGCTGTGGTCCTTCAGCCGCGGTTGCGCAGGGTCATGGCCAGGGTCATCAAGAACAGCGGCAGCGTGAGCGCATAGAAGAGCACCGAGAGAACGGGCCACCCCTGCACATGGCCGGGCTCCCAGAACAGGCTGATCGAGCCGCATACCGCCCCGGTCATCGTGAACAGGGCCAGGATCATCCGGTTGTGTCTTCGATCCTGGGCGGCCTGTATCGCCTGCGACTGCTGTATTGAGACGTTGACCCGTAGCCGCTGATGGTCCAGATCGTCGAGCAGCTGGGTCAGGGCGATCGGCAGGCGGCGCATGAGCGTCGACAGCGAGATCAAGGCATAGACGCCGTTCTCGAGTATCTTGTCCTGGCTCCACCGCTCGGCGAGGAGGGCGCGGACGTATGGCTGCGCGGCGGCGATGGGGTCGACCTCTGGCAGCAGGCTCTTGGCGAGGCCTTCGGTGGTGAGGATCGCTTTGAAGAACATGGTGAATTCGGGCGGCGCCCGGACCCGGTGGCGGATGGCGCCACGGGTGAGGTCCATCAGATAGGCCCCGATGTGCATCTCTGCGATCGAGCCGCCCGACCAGTGCCGCTCGACGACCTCAAGCACATCCCGCTCGAACGCAGCGTAGTCGACGCGCTCTTCTTTGATGGCGATGTCAAAAAAGAGCCGGGCGATGGTTCGGTTGTCCCCCTGGTTCAGCGCGAAGATGAGCGCGGCGATGTTGTCCTTCATGGTGGCGCTGAGGCGGCCGACCATCCCACAGTCGATGACGCCGATCCGCTCGCCGGGGAGGACGAGGACGTTGCCGGGGTGGAGATCGCCGTGGAAGAAGCCATGTTGGAAGAGCATGGCGTAGGCGACTTCGAGGTAACGCTCACCGACGACGGCCATGTCATGGCCTTTCTCACGGGCGAGGCGGATCTTGGCGCCGTCGAGGAACTGCATACACAGCACCCGCCGGGTCGACAGGGAATCCACGATGCCAGGCAGGACGATGTGATCGTTGTCTTTGAAGTTCGCCTCGAAGCGACGGACGTTGTTGGCCTCAGCGGTGAAGTCCAGCTCGGCGAGGATCGACTTCTCGAATTCTTCGAGGATGCCGCGAGGGTCGAATAAGGCCGCTTCTGGGAATTCCCGCAGGCCGCGCTCGACGAGCAGCTCGAGGATGTGCAGGTCAGAGCGAATCTTGGGCCCGATGCCCGGGCGCTGGACCTTGAGGACCACCACACGCCCATCCTGGAGGGTGCCCCGATGGACCTGGGCGATGGATGCGGTGGCGAGGGGGGTTTCATCGAAGTCTGAGAAGCGGTCCCGCCAGGACGGCCCGATCTCTTCGATGAGCTGGGCGTTGATGTCTGCGAACGGGAGCGGCTGGACGTCGTCCTGGAGCGACTCGAAGGCGGCGATGTATTCGGAGGGGATGACGTCCCCCCGAGCGGAGAGGACCTGCCCGAGCTTGATGAAGGTGGGGCCCAGCTCCTGGATGGCGGCGACGGCGCGGTCGGGGGTGGACTCGAAGCGGCGACGGGTCTTGATCCCAGGCAGCTCGACGCCGGCGACCATCACGCCGAGGCCGTGTTTGATGAGGACGGCGGCGACCTGCTGCAGCCGGCCGACGTCCTGGAACGTGCGCGCCAGGGAGCTTGTGGTCTCAACGACAGGGCGAACGATGCGCATACAACGGGTGTAATCCGAACTCAGCGCCCAAGCGAGGCGTTCACGCCGACGCCGCGGGCGACGCCGAAGGCCGTGGTGGTCTGCGAGTAGCTCAGCCCGAGGTTGACCCCGTCCCCACGGATCGCGCCGGCGATAAAGTAGGAGAACTCATCGCCGAACCCGAAGCCGTCCTGCTGGGACCAGTCCACTGACGGCCGATCCGAGGCGAGGAAGAAGGCCGGTTCGATGCCCGCATCCAGGCCAATCGGGCCGAGGCCGGTGCTGACCGACAGCGGCCAGGACAGCCCGACGGTCGGCGCCAGCGTGGTCAGTCCCCACTGGTAGACGTCGCGATAGATGTCCGGGCCGGTCCGCAGCCGGATCCGATCCCAGGCCGGGCCGGCGAAGACGCCGACACGGACGTCTGAGCCGGAGATGTCGGCGCCGCCGAAGGCGAGCCAGGAGGCCTGGACCCGCCCCAGGCCCATGATGATCGGAAGGTTCGGGCGGTCCTGGTAAAAGTATGATCCTGCGATCGCGCCGACGTTGAGGGCGGTGCGACGGTTGCCTGAGGCGCTCGCCCAGGACGACAGCCCGGCCTGCGGACGGAAGAAGGGCTCCATCTCCCAGGGACGCGGCTGGTTCGGCGCGTCCTGCGGCAAGCCTTGCTCTGTGTTCTCTACAGACTGCGCCATGGCATCGCCCGTGATGACGCTCAGGGCGACGACCAGGGGGAGTAGAACGGACATGAGGGCTCCTCTGAGAATCTGGGCCCGCTGTGGCCCCTGACTTCTTATAGTGTTGGAGAGTATGTCGACGATTATCGAGGAGGGGGGGTGTCCGTATCGCCCACGCCGACGCATCGGCGCGGGCGCGCATGGTGAGGTGTGGCTGGCAGAGGGCGTCGATGAGACCGGTCGGGGGGACATGGTCGCCCTCAAGCGGGCGCACGGCGAGGCGGGGCGGGCGCATCTGCTGGCAGAAGCCCGCATCCTCCAGCGGGTCCGCCATCCCAACCTCGTCCAGCTCCGCGGCGTCGAACAGAACGGATCCTGGCTGGCGCTGGAACATGTGCCCGGGCGACCGGTACACCGTTGGGCGATCGGACAGTCGCTGCGGGCGCGACTCGAACTGCTCGCCCAGGTCGCTGAGGTCCTCCACCATCTGCATCAGCATGGCGTCGTCCATGGTGACGTCAAGCCCGACAATGTGATCGTCCGGGCGGACACCAACCAGCCGATGCTCATTGACGTCGGTGTGCACGCTGGAACTCCTGGCTATGCCGCGCCAGAGCAGCTGGTCGGGGCCACCATCTCGATGAGCTGGGATGTCTACGGCCTGGGTGCGCTGGGGTATCGACTGATCGCGGGTACGCCGCCCTTTCCGACCCCCGATCCCGCGGCGCAGGTCTGGCTGCCAGTTCACTCGCTGCCCCTGCCACCCTCGGCGACGGTGCCGCGGATCCCAGAGCGTCTCGACGAGTTGTTGCTCCAGCTGATCGCCCGACACCCCGCCGCCCGCCCCACAGACCTGCGCTCGGTCGCCGCTCTGCTTCGACAGAGCGCTGATGGGGAGCCCCGCCGGCCGCTATTGGGGATGGCCGGGCTCCGTCGTCAGCTCCGTCAGCGGCTCATCTCCGCTGCAATTGAGGGGAGCCCCCAATTCATCGCGATCATCGGTCCGCCGCGCTCCGGGCGAAGCGCGGTGATCAATGAGGTCCTCGCCGCTGCTCAGCGGGAGCGGCTGCCGATCTGGCAGGTGGATCCCGAGATGGCGCTTCGGGACATCCTGACCTTCTGTGAGGCAGGGCCGTCCGCGTTGTCGATCAATGCCGACCACCCAGACGCCCAGGATCTACACCGGGCGATGCTGGCGACCTGGCTGCCAGGGTTGATCCTGATGCCCTCCCAGGAACGACTGCCGTGGATTCATCCCAACGATCAGTTTGAGATCCCGCCCCTGGAACCCCGGACGGTCCGTCGGCTGCTGTCGTTGGCCGGGCTCAACCCCGATCATGCCCGGGACATCACTCGAATGACACGGGGGATGCCCGGATTGGTCGAAGACCACATCCTGCGCCAGTCGCTGCCATCGGATCTCAGCCCCCTCGAGCGCAGCCTGCTGATGGCCACCCGGCTGGAGCCACGGCCGGTTCATACTCTGGCGATGCGGGTGGGCGTCGGAGAACACGATCTACTGGACATCGCCGATCCACTCATCGATCGGGGCCTGCTCATCGAAGCAGAGGGCGGGCGGTGTCTGCGCGCCGTCCCCGCACGGATGGTCGCGCCCAATCGCAGCCGATCGTCGGCAACCGCTGACGGATGACGTAAGGTTCTGAACATCATGCGCGCGACTCGTCTTCGCTCGAACCATGTCCCCGCGCTCCGCATGTACCTGGAGCAGGAACCAGATACCAACTTGTTTTTGTTGGATCTGTTGCGCACAAGGGGCATCGGCAATTGGACCCAGGAGGAATGGTACGCCGTGTGGTCCCCCGATCACCCCGATCAAAACGGCGCGACGATCCGGGGCATGGCTCTGCTGATCGGTCGGGCCGCGATGGGGCAGCCGGCGCGGCTGGGGGTGCCTTTTGGTGATCCCGACGCCTGCGAAGTGATCGGCGCACGCGCCCGATGGAACGGCCCGGTCGATATGCTCATCGGACCCCGGACGGCCAGCGATGCCCTGTGGCGTGGCCTCAAGGGGACGCCGCCGACGGTCTTCTATGACCAGCGGCTCTATGTCTGCCGCGAACCCTCTCCCGGGCCACGGCTGCCGCTGCGCCCGGCGCGGACCGATGAAATTCCGCTCATCATTGAGATGGCGGGGCAGATGATGTCCGAAGACCTGGGCGTGGATCCGCGGCGGAAGGAGCCCAACCGACATCGCCAGGCCATCCGCCATCGGGTCGATGAGGGGCGAACCCTGGTGGGGGAGCAGGACGGAGAGATCGCGTTTTTGCTCGATGTGGGCACCCGGCGCAGAGAGGGCGCGCAGGTCGGGGGCACCTTCGTCCCGCCCCGCTTCCGCGGGCAGGGGCTGTCGGTGATGGGCATGCGCGCCGCGTGCGATCGCCTGCTGCGTGAGATGGAGATGGTCTCTCTGCATGTCAACGAAGCCAACGTTCCGGCGGTTCGGTGCTATCAACGGGCAGGCTTCCAACGGGATGTTCCGTTCCGTTTGCTGATCCGCTAATCCGGACAGAATACGGTAAAGCCGCGCTGCGGAACCGATTAGATTCTTCGCGACAACAGATCACATCCTCGCTTGCAACCAAGGAGGGGGGAGACATGGCGAAGAAGAAGCGCTCCAAGCGGAAGAGTATCCGAGACATGGACTTCTTCGCGGGGGGCGAGCCGCTGTACGGAATGGACGGCCCGCACTCCTCGACAGAAGATGATGACTATGACTTCGATGAAGACGATGACTTCCGAACGGCCGGGCCCCGGGAATCGGATGGGGTGCGTCGGCACGGGGACCCGGACCTCGCGGACATGCTCAGCCGCGCCCTGACGTTCTCTGGTCGGCTCGAACGCCACACCCATGGCTTTCATACCTATCCCGCCGGGATGCATCCCAACTGCGCCGCAGAGATCATCGCCGCCTGCCCCGGCGCCGTCCATGATCCCTTCTGCGGCGGTGGGACCGTCATGGTCGAGGCGATGCTCGCCGGCCAGGAGTCCTCGGGCGCCGACATCTCACCCATCGCTGCGCTGGTCAGCCGGGCCCGCACCGCGCCGTCTGCCATCGCCACCCCCATCCGCGCTGCCGCCCGACGGGTCACTGAGCAAGCCAAAGAACCCATCGAGCTTGCCATCCCGGAAGATGCCGTCTCCTGGTATGAGCCCCACGTCGCGCAGGAGATCGCGCGGCTGAATGCCGGTATTCTGATGGAAGATCCTTCGGTTCAGCCCTACCTGTTCGCCGTACTGTCCGCCATCCTGATCAAGACCAGCTTTCGGGAGTCGGACACCTCCAACCGGCGGGTCCCCAACCAACGCCCGCCAGAGACGACGCTGACGCTGTTTCACAAGAAAGCGCGCGAGTACGGTCGGATGCTCGAAGAGATGCCCGAGGGGATGCCCCGCCCGATCATCGAACGGGGCGACGCCCGGACCACCCCGCCGCCGCGGACCGTGGATCTGATCCTGACCTCGCCGCCGTATCCGGGCGTCTATGACTACCTGCCCATGCAGCAGCTGCGGTTCGCATGGCTCAAGATGCGCCCTGGACGCGACTATACCCGCGAGCTGGGATCGCGGCGGGACTTCCGGGCCCAGGGACGGACAGACGCCCTGAAGTCGTGGACCCGCGCGACCCAGGAGTGGATCCGCACCCAATCCCAGGCCCTCAACCCCGGCGGCCATATGGCCATCGTCGTGGGGGATGGCCTGGTCGGAGACCGGATGGTCGACGCCCTCAACCCCACCGTCGAAGCGATGGAGTCCGCAGGGCTGACGATCGTCGCCCGGGCCTCTGCCGATCGTCCCGACTACGCCCGTGAATCGGTCCGGGTCGAGCACCTGATCCTTGGGGAGCGCAGCTGACCGCCCGCGCGGATCCATCCGGCGCCGCTGACCGTGTGCGATATGCTCCTGAAGGAGGTGCGGTGTGACAGGGATCGAGTCGCCAGGGATGCATGAGACGGTCGGGGGGATGCAGAAGCGGGCCCGCGATCGGTTGGGGGACTTCTCCGACCAGGGCCTGTACGCCTACATCGCCGATGCGGTCTACCAGGAGCGTCGGCGCATCGAACAGGGCAAGGCCAAAGACGATGGGACGCCGCAGTATGCGGCGCTCCTGGAACGCGCCGCCGGCTCGCTGCGATCGGACCGCGCCGCGATGGAGCGGACGGTCACCGATCTGGTCGGTCACTACACCCGCGAGATCCACAACCTGTTCTCCAAGCGGACCTACAGCTTCGCCACCCGGATCCTCCCCGGCGCCCTCACCCGGCTGCTGACCGCCTCTCGGCCGACCCAGCTGCTCGGCGCCGACTTCGACCCGGCCAGCCGTATCCAGGTGGGCGGCCCCATCGAGACCCTCCGCAAGCTCGCCGAGACCCACACCCTGATGATGACGCCGACGCACCTGTCGAACCTCGACAGCCCGCTGCTCGGCTATGCGCTCTACAACGCCGGTCTGCCGCCGTGCATCTACGGCGCCGGCCTCAACCTGTTCACCAACCCCGCCATGGCCTTCTTTATGAGCCGGCTGGGCGCCTACACCGTCGACCGCCGGAAGACGCACACCCTCTATAAAGATGTTCTCAAGGACTACTCCATTGAGGCGTTCCGGCGCGGCTCCCACTCGCTGTTCTTCCCCGGCGGGACCCGCTCCCGCTCTGGCCGGCTCGAAGAACGGCTGAAGAAAGGGCTCATGGGCACCGCGATCGTCGCATGGCAGGAAGGGCTCGCCGCCAAGGCGAAGAACCCTGAGATCCTGGTCGTGCCCGTCACGATGTCGTTCGCCCTGGTGCTCGAAGCGGAGACCCTCATCGAAGATGCCCTGGCCGCGGCGGGGCAGTCTCGGTACATCATCACCGATGACGAGTTCAGCGAAGCCCGCACCGTCGCCAGCTTCGCACGGCGGGTGCTGAACCTGGACGCCAGCATCTACATCACCTTCGGCCAGCCCCTCGACCTGATCGGAAACCCGGTCAATGAGCGGGGGATCTCGCTGGGCCCGGATGGAAAGGAGCTCGACCGCCGCGACTATGTCACCGATAAACAGGGCGATGTCATCTGGGACGACCAGCGCGATCGGATCTATACCGCCCGGCTCGCGCGCTCGATCACCCGCACCTATAAGCGGGACAACACCGCGCTTCCCACCCACGTCGTCGGGCTGGTCGCCTGGGAGATGCTCCGGCAGCGGTTCCCCCGGCTGGACACCTTCCAGCTGGTCTCGCTGACCCGGGCTGAGCGGATCCTGCCACGACAAGCGTTCGCGATGAACCTCGCCCGGGTCATCAACGCGATCCGACAGCGCGCCGCGGATGGGATCCTTCGGGAAGCCCTCCCCGGCGACAAGAGCGCCGACGCGGTGCTGGATGACGCCCTGTTCCGCTTCCGGGGCTATCACAAGCGCCAGGCGCTCCGGGCGGAAGGGAACCAGCTCATCATCGGGGCAAAGCTCTCCCTGTACTATGGCAACCGGCTCCGCGGCTACGGCCTCGAAGAGGAGATTTCGGCATGAACGTCGCAGTGATGGGCAGCGGGGAGTGGGGGCGTGCCCTGGCGACCCTGGTCGCTGAGGCCGGCCATCGGCCACAGATCGGCTACCGCGGCAAACCACCTGGTGGATTCCCCGGCAGCCCCAACCTCGCCGGGCTGGTCCGGGACGCCGACCTCGTCCTGGTCGCGGTTCCGCCCGCCGGGGTCCGTGAGGTCATCCGGTCCGCGCGGCCGGGGCCACGTGATCAGGTGGTCATCGCCGCCCGCGGACTGGAAGTCGACACCGGCGGGTGGCTGAGCGAGATCGTCGAGCAAGAGAGCGCCTGTCTGCAGATCGGCGCCCTCGCAGGCCCCGCCCTCGCGGCAGAGGTCGCCCGACGACAGCCCTCTGCCCAGGTCGTGGCCAGCCGATTCGAAGCCGTCCGGGAGCGGACCCAGCACGCGCTGCACTCACCCATCTGCCGGGTGTACACCTCCTCTGATCTGCTGGGCGTCGAGCTGGCTGGCGCCATGGTTCAGATCCTGTCCGTGGCGATGGGCCTGTCCGATGCGATGCAGCAAGGCGTCGGCGTCCGCGGCGTCCTGGTGACCCGCGGCCTCGCCGAAGCATCTCGGCTGGGGCGGGCCCTCGGCGCCGACGACCAGACCTTCGCTGGCCTCGCAGGCGTCGGCGATCTGGTCGCCTGCGGCGCCCACCCCGAGCACCCCGGGTACGCCGCGGGGTACGCCATCGGGCGCGGACAGAACCCGCCACGAAACCTGCTCGATGACGTCACCGCCGTCCTCCAGCTCGCCGAGCGCAGCGGCGCCGAGCTGCCGCTGACCCGCG
This sequence comes from Myxococcota bacterium, assembly GCA_038520555.1. Classification (GTDB taxonomy): domain Bacteria; phylum Myxococcota_A; class UBA796; order UBA796; family UBA796; genus JBCBLB01. The sequence continues at coordinate 12,931 of JBCBLB010000029.1, forward strand.
CCCTCGCCGCCATCCTCCGCGGCGACCTCCAGCCGCGCCTGGCGATGGACATGCTCATGCGGCGGGAAGCCAAGCGCGAAGAACGTTAATTTCCCCCACAGATGGACACCCGAACCCACACCGTCGACAACGGACACGGCTGGACGTTGGAGCTGCGCCAGACCGCGCGCTTCGACCGCCTCGATGTGAGCCGGCCGCCCGTCGTGATCCTCCCCGGCTATGGGATGAACGACTTCATCTTCCGATACCACCCCACCGGCCGCTCGATGGTCGGTGACCTCGCCTGCGATGGACTGGAAGTGTGGACCGTCAACTTCCGCGGGCAGGGCAAAAGCTACGCCCACGCCGCCGACGCCTCGCCCATGAGCCTCGCTGGGATGGCCCTCGAAGACCTGCCCGCCGCCTTCGACGCGATCCGACAGCGCACCGAGACCCGGCAGGCCGCCCCGTCCGGTCCTGGGCAGCTCGATGTGATCGGATGCAGCCTGGGGTGCGCGGTCGGCTATGGGTACCTCGCCCACCACCCGATGCAGCACCCGATCCGAACAATGGTCGCGATGGCCGGGCCGCTGCGGTGGTCGGGCGTCCACCCTGCCCTCCGGCTGCTGAGTCAGGCCCCCGGCCTCGTCGGCGCCATCCCGTTCGCCTTTACGCGGGCCCTCGCCGGGAACGTGCTGCCCCTCGCCCGCCGGGTTCCAGGGCTGCTCCGGCCGTATCTGACCGCCAGACGCGTCGACCTCCGCGCAGCCCACGCGCTGATCCAAACCGTCGAAGATCCCTCCCGGCACATCAACCGTGAGCTGGCTGTATGGGTCCGCGATCGGGATCTGCACCTCGGCGGGCTGAATGTCTTCGATGCCCTCTCCGAGGTGCAGGTGCCGATCCTCTGCATCTATGGAAATGCCGATGGAATCGTGCCGCCCGAAACGGCCCGCTCGATCGCCGACGCCGCCGGGCGGGTCACCCTGCTCGCAGTCGGCGGCCCGGATCACCCCTATGCGCACGCCGATCTGTTCATCAGCGACGGCGTACACCACGCGGTCTTCCAGCCGATCCGGACATGGCTGGGCTCAGCCCATCGACAGCCAGAACAGCGCGTGCGGCAGGTATAAGCCCACCAGCAAAAGCCCCCACGCCCCCTCCCAACCGTCCCGACGCGCCCAGAGCACCGAGAACACCAGCGCGACGACGATCATCAGGATGCTGTAGACGCCGATCTCGACGAGGGCCGTGTCCCCTTCTCCGAAGGCAAAGGCGAGGACCCCCTCCACGGCGCGCATACAATGCGCCAGGACTCCGATGGACACGGTCAGCCGCCCCAGGTTCTCGATTTTCATCAGAACACCCCCACCACTCCAGGAAGATCCAGATCGACCGACAGCAGCAGCTGCGTCTCCCCCGAGATCCGACGCAGCCCGACCAGCCGCAACGCGGCGCCCCCGAAGCTTAGCCGCGCATACCCGCCCGGCGCGAGGTCGTCTGGTTCGAGCGGCTGCCGTTGGAGCGCCGTGCTGTCATCGCTGAGCGTCCGCTGCTCGATCCGCTGCAGCGCGTAGCCGCCGGCGCCGATGTCGATCGCGGTGCTCCACAGCCCCCGGCCGATCCGCACCCGCCATGCCGCGGTCAGTTCTCCGGCGAGGTACTGGGCGACCCCCAGGGAGGCGGCCCGGGCGCGCGCGTCGATGGGCAGCCCGAACCCACCGGTCAGGATGAGCCGATCACGCACAAGCGCGGATCCCATGACCTCATAGGCGAGCGCGCCGCCCGAAATCGCAGGGCTGGTCAGCCCCATCCCCAGATACCACTGTCCGCCCACCCGCTTCAACGGCGTCGGCGCGTCGGCGAGCTCGTTGAGCAGGCTGGCGCGCGCGAGGAAGGCGATGTTGTCGCCGTTGAGCTTCCGGGACGCGATGCCCACGATCTCTCCATGAACATCGACCGACGGTCCCCCAGAGTTGCCCGGGTTGAGGGCGGCGTCCGTCTGGATCAGCATCGGCCCGGTGGCGCTGACGATCCCCTCCGTCACTGTCCACCACAGCATCCCCTCCAACGCAGGGGTGCGCAACACGTTGGGGGCGTAGGGGTGGCCGATGCCATATAGCCGCTCGCCCCGAAGGGGCAGATCGTCGCGGATCTTCATGGGCGGAAGCGATCCGGCGAGGCCAGGCACAGACAGCAGCGCCAGATCGGCGCGCGGGTTGGCGGCGATGGGCTCACCGATGAACGCGCGGCCGTCGCGGGCGGTGACCAGGCTGCGCCGGCCGATGGCGATGCAGTGATACGCCGTGGCCACGGTGCCCTGGTCGTCGATGACCACCCCCGTACACCAGGAGGGGCCGGTGACCAGCATCACCACGCTGTCCAGCCACCCCTCGATCGTCTCCGGTTCGGCCTCTGCCGACAGCGCCGCGTTCGAGAACCAACAGATGATGGCCAGCCAAACCATGCCCACACCATACCCTCGAATCCCATCACACGTCAGCGGCACGCTCGACCGGGGACGCCGAGGAGCGCTCCAGGCGGAGCGGGCAGCGGCCGACCAGTTCGGCGAGAGCGCGTAGGGCGGTCAAGAGGATGTGATCGCAGCGGGCGCGTATGCGATACTGCCGGCCGTGTCTGTCCTCTCCGCTGCTCTCCGGGACGCCGAAGCGCTGCTGATCGTCCCCCCCTTCGCCCGCCTGGATTTGCCGAGCATCGGTGTCCATCTGCTGCAGGCCTGTGCGGCTCGACAGGGCCATGACGTGGCGGTGTATTACGCCGGGCTGTCCTTTGCTCGCCTCATCGGCGAGCCGCTGTACCACACCCTCAGCGAGCTGCTCACCCCCGACATGCTCGCCGAGCGGATCTTCGCCCGTCCCGCCCACGGCCTCCCGCGGCTCGGCAAGAACGCCAGGCGGCTCAAGGCCGTCCCCATCGAACGAAACGGCTACCGAATCGACCGTCGCGTCCTCAAAGACATCGCCCGCCATGCGGAAGCGTTCATCCCCCGCCTGGCCGACGCCATCGTCGAAAAAGGCTACCGCATCGTCGGGTGCACCACCGTCTTCGAGCAGACCAACGCCAGCCTCGCCCTGCTCAAAGCCGTCAAGCAGCGGGCCCCACAGACCATCACGGTGCTCGGCGGGGCGAACTGCTTCGGCGAAATGGCCGACGGCGTCGCGTCCATCGCCCCGTGGATCGACCACGTCTTCGAGGGGGAGAGCGAGCAGACCTTCCTCCAGTTGTTCACCGATCCCCGCGCCCTGCCCCGTCGGGTCCAGGGGCGAATGTGGACCGAGATGGACGCCCTGCCCACACCAACCTACCGCGACTACCTCAACCAGGTGCGGGGAGAGCCCACCCTGCCCGGCGAAGCCCTCCAGCTGCCCATCGAAACCAGCCGTGGCTGCTGGTGGGGACAGAAGCGGCACTGCACCTTCTGCGGCGTCGCAGAGATGTCGTACCGCTACAAGTCTGCCGATCGGGTGATCGACGAGCTGTCGGTGCAGCTGGACAGCTGGCCCTCTCGGAAGGTGCACACGGTCGACGACATCATGCCCTATCGCTACTTCCGGACCCTGCTGCCGCGGCTCCCGGAGGTCCTGCCCAACCTGGAGATGTTCTACGAGCAGAAGGCCAACCTGACGTTGAAGAAGGTTCGTATCCTCCGAAATGCGGGCATCCAGCGGATCCAGCCCGGCCTCGAGTCGCTGTCTACGCCGCTGCTGCAGCGGATGGACAAGGGCACCACCGGCCGCCAGAACCTCGCCCTGTTGCGCTACGCGCGCGCCACACAGCTGCGGCTGGTCTGGAACTTTTTGTATGGCTTCCCTGGCGATACCCTCGACGAATACAGCAATAGCGCCGTTCTGCTGCCGCTGATTCATCACCTCAACCCGCCGCAGTTCGCCATCCACATCCTGCTCGTCCGGTTCAGTCCGTACCATAAGAACCCCGCACGGTACGGTGTCACCGGCCTCCGCCCGGCGAGCACCTATGCCGACATCTTCCCCGACGGTGCGCCGCTGGAGCAGCTGGCCTACTACTTCGATGGCGAATACACCTCAGCCGCAGACACCGAGCCAAAGGGCATGCAGGCGCTCCTCGATAAGGTCGCCGACTGGCGGGACGCCTGGACCCGACGCGCGCCGCCTGAGCTGACGGTGCGAAAGATGGGCGGGGGAATGTTCCTGCTTCACGACACCCGCGGTCTGCCCAACACCGAAGCCATCCGCCCCCTCACCCGACGGATGGCCGCCGCCGCCCTGGTCGGCCGACCGCTCAGCAACCTCGGAAAGCTTGCCAAGTTCCGCCCCATGGAGCAGGCGCTGTTCACCTGCGTCGAGATGGACGGCTGGAGCGTTCCGCTGGCCACCGCTGACCCGGAGCTGCTCCAGGAGATGGAGGACGACTATGGCCTGCGCGGGACCGCCTCATGATGGGGCGCCGCCTCCAGCTCCGCGCCCACTTGAAGCTGCACATCGTCGACGAAGCGCGGGCCTTGCTGATCGGAGAAGCCGAACAGTTCCTGCTCACCGGCCGCCGCACCATCCGCACCCTGCAGCTGCTGGATGGGACCCGACCGACCGCCGATATCGTCGAGATGCTCCAGACCGCGCAGCCGCCTCCAGAGACATGGATGGTCCTGGAGCGGCTGCTGGCGCGCGGCTATATCATCGATGTCCCCGAAGTATCTGCCCCCATCGCTGCGATGTGGCACGCCAACCGGGCCGATCCGTTCAGCGCCGCGCCCATCGCCCTGCACACCGAGTACCCCGGACTGCGACAGGCGCTTCGAAACCTGGGCGTGCCCCTGGACGCCGACGCCCCGATTCGCCTCGTGGTCACCGATGACTACCTCGACCCGTCCCTGGAGGCGCTGAACCGACGGGCGCTTCAGGAAGGGTGGCGGTGGATCCTGGCCCGACCCGCGGGGCGGGCGGCCTGGATCGGCCCCGCCATGCACCCGGACGGTCCCTGCTGGGCGTGCCTCGCCCATCGCCTGCGGCTCAACCAGCCGGTCCGCCGGTTCACCGGTGTGGCCGCCAACCCCGCGCGTGGTGTCGACGGCGTCTCGTTCATCGCCGCCCACATCGCCCGGTGGATGGCCGATCCGACCGTCCTGCAGAGCCGGCTGCACACCCTGGATCTCTGGAACTTCACCCTTCAGACCCATCCCGTCGTCCGGCGCCCACAGTGCCCCGCCTGCGGCGATCCAGACACGCTGCGCGCCCAGGTCGAGGCCCCGATCCTGCTCTCACCGCGGCCCTTTCAGCCTCAGGCCGAGGGCGGCCTCCGACAGCTCGCCGCCCAGGACGCCTGGCAGACCCTGCGCCGGCTGGTCGATCCGCTGACCGGCGTGGTGCAGAGCGTCCGCCCCATGGCCCGAGACGCGCCCCCGATGCGACGGGTGTTCGGAGCGGCGTTCGCCCCGCCATGGCCCATCCACGACGTCTCTGAGATCGTATGGCTCCAGATGAGCGGCGGCAAAGGCCGAACCGAAGCGCAGGCCCGGCTGAGCGCGCTCGGAGAGGCCATCGAGCGGCACAGCGGCGGGGCCCATGGCGATGAGCCCCGAACCCGCGCCCTCCTCAAAGACCTCGGCGAAGACGCCATCTCCCCAGCGGCGCTGGTCTTCTTCAGCGACGCCCAGCGGCAGGCGCCGCCGCCGGATCCGAACCGGCCCATCCCGCCCCTGTTTGACCCCGATGTGGCCATCGATTGGACCCCGGTGTGGTCGATGACCCACCAGCGGCGCCGATATCTTCCCACCGAGCACCTGTATCTACGGGCCCCCGATCGCCGCTTCTGTCCCGCCAGCTCCAACGGCCACGCCGCGGGCACGGGAATCGAGGAGGCCATCTTGCAGGGATTGCTCGAGCTGGTCGAGCGGGACGCGGTGGCCATCTGGTGGTACAACCGGCTGCGTCGACCAGCGCTTCCGATCAACGATCTCGGAGACGGCTGGGCGATCGCGCTGGTGGACCACTACCGGGCCGAAGGGTGGGCGCTGTCTCTGCTCGATCTGACGCATGACCTGGGGATCCCGGTGGTCGCGGCGGTCGCGCAGCCGCTGTCGGGGACGGGGCTGAGCGTGGGCTTCGGGGCGCACCTGCGCCGGGATCTGGCCGCACAGCGGGCGCTCACCGAGTGCAACCAGATGTTCGATCCGAGCCGGCCGGCGCCCTGGGACGCCGCGGCGGGGGACGCGTTTCTGTCGCCGTCTGCGGACGCGCCGCTGGCTGAGGACCTCGCAGCCGGCGATCTGCGCGAAGCGGTCAACGTCACCGTCGACCGACTGGCTGCAGCCGGGATCGAGGTTTTGGTCTGTGACCAGACCCGCCCCGACGTCGGCGTCTCGGTCGCCAAGGTGGTGGCGCCGGGACTCCGCCATGTCTGGCCGCAGTTCGGGCCCGGTCGCCTCTATGATGTGCCCGTCACCATGGGCTGGCGCGCCGCTCCCCTGGCAGAAGACGCCCTCAACTCTGTGCCCCTGTTGATCTGAAGGAGGAGCATCGCGGATGCGCAATGGACTGCCGGTGCTCGACGCTGATCGCCATGTGATCGAGCCGATTGAGATCTGGAAGGAGTATCTGGAGGCGCGCTGGCGAGACGGCGCACCGTATCTGGAGAGCGTGGCGATCACCGAACCGCTGCCCGAACGGCTCGCGCGGCTGGGCAACCGGGGGCTGGTCCCGCTGCCGCCGCGCATGATGATCGACGGCGAGCCGGTCTGGCAGAAGTTCTCGGAGCGGGCCGAGCTGGACATGGCCTGGACGCTGTTCCACCGGCCAGGGGCGATGGCGTTGGGGATGGATCCAGACGCACAGCTCCGCGACATGGACGCCACCGGCATCGACGCGGCGTGGATGTTCCCCTCTTTCGCCGGCTATCTGGTGGCCAACGATCGGCTGGAGGCCCCCCGGGCCGAGGCGTTCGCCCGCGCATACAACCGCTGGCTGGAGGACTTCTGCGCCCGCGACCCGGCCCGGCTGAACGGCGTCGGCCTGATCGCACGGCACGACCCGACGACGATGGTGGACCAGCTGGAGGCGGTGGTCCACCGGGGATGGCAAGCGGTGGTCCTGCGGCCCAACCCCATCCAGGGCCGGCGGCTGAGCGATCCGTCGATGGAGCCATTCTGGGACGCTTGCGGAGCGCTCGGCGTGGCCATCGCGATCCATGAGGGCGCTCACGCTCGGGTCCCGACAGCAGGCGCCGATCGGTTCGACACCCACTTCGGTCAGATCATCTGTTCCCACCCGATGGAGCAGATGCTGGCGATGCTGACCTTGATCGAGGGCGGGGTGCTGGGCCGCCATCGCGGCCTTCGGATCGCATTTTTGGAGGCCGGGTGTGGCTGGCTCCCCTACTGGCTGTGGCGGATGGATGACATGTACCACCGCTTCGGCTGGGAAGTCGCGGCGAACGTTCCAATGAAGCCGTCGGATCTGGTACGCCAGCAGTGTTTTATCGGCATTGAACCCGGTGAGCCGGGCCTCACCACAGCATTGGAGATGGCGGGGGACTGTCTGATCTTCGGATCAGACTTCCCGCACCCGGACCACGACCCGGACCTGCTGGCCGGGATTTTGGACGCCACGCCGGAGGACGCGCAGCGGCGGGTGCTGTTTGACAACACCGCGCGTCTGTTCGGATGGTAACTCAGAAACAGGAGAACGGATAGGTCCGTCCAGAATCGTAGTAGTCGCCCATCGCCATGCCCTGATCGCAGTCTTCAAGGGGCTTCTGCGGCAGGGGCATCAGGACATAGGATTTCGGCAGGTGCCAGGTGTCGGGGTTCTTTCCGGTGCCCTGCTCATAGCTGGCCTGCTTGTCCCAGCCGCCCGACTGCGGCTCATAGACGACGAGCTCCATGTGCTCCGGGAGGGTATAGTCAAAGGCTGCCTTGAACGCCGCGCGTGCGTCCTTGAGCAGTGCATCACGGAAGTCGCTGTCCATCCAGGCGCGCCCCACGGCCCGCAACCAGACGCTCTGGAAGAGGGTGTGATCGACGTACTCTTTGATGAGCGACGTCTCTTCATCATTGACCACGTCCGGATCACGGGCATAGTCCACCCGCTCGGCGTGCTTTTCGATGATGTCGTGCAGATGATCCAGGATCTGATGGGACTTCGGCTGCCTGTTATCGCCGCAGTCCGGATCACCACCGTTGTTGCCGCCACTCTCACCGCTGTTGCCGGCGTTCTTTTTTTCGTCAGACACAGTCGCTCCACGCTTCGTAGATGGCACAAGAAAACCCAGGGGGGTGGCCGAATACTATCGAAGATCGAAGCGGCGCATCAGGCGTCGCCGGGCACCAGCCGGGCCAGCGCTGCGGCGGCGTCTTTCAAATCCTGTGTTTCAAAGCCTTCAGTGAACTGATCGTAGATCCCTTTGAGGATCGCATGTGCAGCGCGACTTTGCTCGTCACCGATGAGCTGCGCCAGAGAAGTCGCGGCGCGCAAGGCCAGCATCCGAGCCCCTTTCTGCCGAGCCAGCGCGACGGCTTCGCGAAAGTGCTGCTCCGCCGCACCCACCTCTCCCTGGCCGACCAGAATCTCGCCCCGCAAGCGGAGCAGCTCAGGCAGATAGTAGACCTCACCCAGATCCTGCGCGCTCTGGATGAGGCCGTCCAAACGCATCATCGCCGCATCGGGCCGACCCAGGGCGATCTCGACGAGGACGAGCAGGGTGCTGTAGTAGGTCAGCGCCAATTCGAAGCCGAACATCTTGATGCCGGCGAGGTTCTGCTCCATGGTCGGCAGGTCGTTGTGGACCCACCCCTTGAGCAGCTGCGCGTAGGCGCCCTGGCCCATCAGCCGATACTGTGTGGTCAGCTCCAGGGTCTCTTCCGCAGACTGCCCGGTGAGCGCCCGCTCTCTCCGGCTCTGGTGAATCAGGGTCACATAGATCTTGGCCAACGCCATGGTGCTGCCGTGGTCGATCGTCTGTGCGTGCGCATAGCCACGCTTCGCGATCTCGATGGCCTGATCGGGGTACCCCTGGAGCCACTTGATCAGCGACAGCCCCATATAGGCGTATGAGAAGGTGTCGAGGCTGTAGGCGTAGGCGTGATGTCTGTCGCGCTGCGGGTCATACAGCTCCGCCGAGCGGACCGCGTACGTCTCTGCCTCGTCGATGTCGCCATCGGCGATGAGGGCCGAGGCGTGCCATCCATACAGCGCCGCGACCTTCCCATCATCGCCAGCGTTCTCGAACATCTCCAGCAGCTGATCGCTCAAGACGCGCGCCTGCGCGCGCAGCCCGCGGGTGTGGTGGTACTGCAGCGAGGCGAGCAGGGTCGGCTCCACGAAGGGGCTGTCATCGACCTCCTTGACCAGCTCCAGCGAGCGCTGCACGGTGCGATCGACCTCTTCATCGGACCATCCGCGGGTCGCCATCAGCGCGCCCATCCGCACGCTGTTCAGGCCCAACTCCGCGGCACTTCGCGCGCGCCCATCGGGGATCGCATCGAGCAGGCTGATCCCGTGCGACGACAGATTGAGCGCCTCCATGTTCGCAGAGCGTTGCAGGGCAGCGCCCGCGGCGGCGATGAGGTACTGGAGCGCCCTGGGATGGTCACCGGCGGCTTCACAGTGGTAGGCGAGCAGCTCGGGGCGGGCGGCGTCTGCCTCCAGCGCCTGGGCGACGCGCCCGTGGATGGCCTGCCGTGTGGGCTGGAGCATCGACTCATATGCGGTGTCTCGCACCAGCGCATGTCGGAAGAGGTAGGTCGTCTCACGCAGCCGGCGGCGGCGAGAGACCAGATTGGCCGCCATCAGGCTCTGCAGGTCGGAGCGCAACGCGTTGGGCGCCCGCTCGGAGATGCGCTCCAGCAGCCGAAGAGAGAATTCACGCCCCAGCACAGAGGCGAGCTGGGCCGTCTCTTTGGCGGGTCCCTGCCGATCCAGGCGCGCGGTCAGCGACCCCCGCAGGGTGGTCGGCACGGTCATGTCGTCCAGGTTGACGATCTGGTCGCCCGCTTCATCCAGGGCCTGGATCAGCTCTTCGATGAACAGGGGGACTCCATCGGTGCGCGCGGCGAGCTGCCCGAGCAGCGCCGCGGAGAGCTCGCGTGTGGACAGCCGGCCAGCGAGGTCAATGACCTTATCCGGGGCGAGCGGCCCCAGGGCGACCTGCAGCAGGCCCGGCCAGCCCGGGTCCGCGAACGATGGCCGCGCCGTGCACAGCGCCATCATCGAGGAGGACTCGATGTCGGCGATCAGCATCCCCAGCATCTCCAGGGTGGTCGGATCTGACCAGTGTAGATCCTCCACGACGAGCAGCAGCGGCTGCTGCTCTGCGATCTCAAACAACAGGGCGAGGACCGCGTTCAGCAGCATCGCCCGACGCTCTCCAGGAGCAGACGGGGGGACCGGGAACCCATGCGGGAGCGAGAGCAGCTCCCCGAACAGCGGGACCGCCTCTTCGGGCTCGAACCCATACCGCTGCACCGCATCAGAGAGCTGCTTCAGCCGCTCCTCTGGCGAGCTCAGCGCGTCCAGGCCGAACAGGTTCTCCAGCATGTCGATGATCGGCCACAGGGCGATGTCCTGACGCTCTGGCGCGCACCGGGCGATGAGCCATGCACCATCCTGCTGCGCGATCCGCTGGATCTCCACCGTCAGTCGCGACTTCCCGATCCCGGCGTCACCGGTGATCATCACCCGCTGGCCCGCGCCGGCCTGCGCCTGCTGCCACCGCTGCAGCAAGAGCGCCTGCTCCTGCGCGCGGCCGACCATCTGCGCCCGCGGCTCGCTGAGGGTATCGAGGGTCGTCGCCCCGGACAGCCGCACGAGCTTGAGCGGCTGCGCCATCCCAGAGACGGTCACCTTGCCTTGCGGCGTGCCCACGAACCGGCGGCGGAGGACAGACCACGCCGCGCCGCTGGCCAGGACCGTCCCCGGCTCCGCGAGCCGGCCGAGGGTGACCGCGACGCTCGGGGTCTGGCCCACCACATCCCGAACACCGCGGCCACCGTCGATCACCAGCGTCCCCGCGTGGATGCCCGCGTGCACAGACAGCGACAGCCCCCGCTCTGCGAGAAGCCGGGGGCTTCTCCGGATGGTCTCCTGAAGCATCTCAAAGGCTGCCCGCGCGGCGCGCTGGGTGTCGTTCTCCCGCGCATAGGGGTAGCCGAAGACCAGCAACACCTGATCCCCCATACCACCCGCCACTGCAGCATCGTAGCGATTCGCGATCTCGACGCACAGCTCCTGCTGCGCCCGAAGCAACCCGTCGTAGTCTTCCGAAGACAGGGCCGCGTTTGTGACCGATGACGCCGACAGGCGAAGGCTCAGCGCGGTCACCGGGCGCTTCTCGCCGACGAGCGACAGCTCTTCTGAGTAGGTCGACCCGGCCGGCGCCGATGTGGGGGCAGGCGCGGGGACCGCGGCCAGGCCTGCGATGGAAACCGACGACGCGCCGTCCTGGATCAGCCGCTCCACCTCGCGCAGCAGCCCTTCCGCCGTCACGTCCCGTTCCATGACTTCTTTGTTGAGCACCTGCTCCAGCAAACGGCCGATGCGGCTGGCCCGAAGCGCCGTAGGCATCGGTACTGGCGCCCCCCCAAGCTGTTTGAGCAGGATCTCAGAGACCGAGTCCCCGCTCATCACCCGCTGACCGGTCAAACACTCCAACAGGATCAGCCCCCAGGAGAACAGATCCGCCCGGAGGGTCGGCGGCTCGCCACGAAGCTGCTCCGGCGCAGAATAGGCGGGCGTCCCAAGGAACTCACGAGACACCGTGACCTGGGTGTACACCGGCTCAGAGGCCGACTGTTGCAACACCGCGCCGATACCGAAGTCCAACACCGTCGCGTTCCGACGCGCCCCGGTGTTGGTCAGCATGATGTTCTGCGGCTTGAGGTCGCGGTGGACCATGCCCAGCCGGTGCGCAGCGCTGAGGGCATCGAGGACCTGCAACATCAGGTGGATCGCCTCACGCGGCTGCAGCGCGCCGCCGCTGCGAAGCGCGTCACCAAGCGTCTCTCCCGGAATAAACTCAAAGACGGAGTAGACCAGACGCTCGCTGACCTGGCCGGAGTCGATCAGACGGACGATGTGGGGGTGGTGAAGACGCGCACACAGCCGCATCTCTCGACGAAATCGCGCCAGGCGGCTCTTGTCGCTGCGCGGATCTTCTTCTTGAAGCCGCAGCACCTTGATGGCAACCAGCTGGCCTGTGGTCACCTGCCGCGCGCGATACACCCGGCTGAACCCCCCTTCACCGATTTGGTCCTGAAGCTCATAGCGGTCCTGGATCGCCTGCTCAAATAGCCGAAGCGTCGCGTCGGTCGTCATCTACTCATCTCCGAAGGAGCACCATCTTACAGGGACAGGCGCGCCTCAAGCATCTCAAAGTCCCGCTCCAACGAACTCCCCGGAAGGATCTCAACCTTTTCCCTGATTTCTAGCGCCTGACTGAAATACGCCTTCGCAGAGGGGACGTCATCCTCCGCCAGCGCAGTCCAGGATTGCGCGCAGAGCACCCGGGCCGCATGGATCGCCGGATCATGAAAGATCGACGAGCCAGTCGGGCTCTCTTGACTGCTCACCACGCTCACGTCCGCATCCGCCGGGCCAGCGCCCCGGGCGTCCGCGAAGAACGTCACGGTCGGCGCGGTCACCGGTGTCAGTGCGGCTCTCTGCATCTTGTTGAGAGCGGGCATCTGACCCGGCACCGTCGCCCGCTGCCAGCGCTCCAGCAACACCCCCGCAGACGACGGTCGATCACCCGGTTTTGTTTGAAGAGACTCGTTGAGCAGTTGAACCAACTCATCCGGAAGAGAGGGGTTCAGTTCTTTTGGAGCGGGAAAGTCACCCGTATGTACTGAATACAGATACAACATCGGGTTCTTATCGTTAAACGGCCGTTGACCGCACAGCAGCTCATACAGAACACAGCCCAGCGAGAACACATCAGCCCGCGCGTCGGCCCGTGCAGCGTCCCGAAGTTGCTCAGGCGCCATATACCCCGGCGTCCCCAGCCGGGTCCCGGTCACAGTTCGGACCTCATCCAACCCCTTCACATTCTTGACCAGCCCGAAGTCCGCGATCTGTGGAATCAGCCCGGAAGACGTGCGCTTGAGCAGGATGTTCGACGGCTTGATGTCCCGGTGCACCAGCCCAGCCGCATGCGCGACGGCCATCCCAGAGAGGATCCCCTCCCCCAGACGCATGGTGTCTTGGGGGCCGGGTCGCTCGCTGCGAAGCAGCTGCCGAAGCGTCGGGCCGTCGACGAAGTCCATCAGGATACCGACGGTGCGCCCCAGATCCACAAGCTCGATGAAGCGGACCAGGTTGGGATGCTTCAACCCCGAGAGCAGCCGGGCTTCCCGACGGAATCGGGACAGATAGCTGCCGGGCTCCCGCAGCACCTTCAGCGCAACGAAACGATCGGTCCGCAGATCGCGCAAACGATACACCTCTGCGAAGCCGCCCGTCGCGATATGGACGACGACCTCGTAGCGCTGCTCAATGATGGTGCCGTGTTGCAGTTGCATGGGTGTGCGGAACGTAACCGTATCAGCCCCGTTCCATTATTACATCAGATAACCCGAAATCTCCGCTCGATTTCTCCACCGCGGTTACGCTGACACGGCCTGCTCAAGGGCTTCAGCCGCAGCCTCAAAGGCCGCTACCGCCTCGAACAGCGACGCACGCGCTTCTGGAAGGTGCCCATCACTGGCCGCCGACCACGTCCGGTTCAACATCCGCTCCCCGAACGCCACCATCGACTGGATCTCGGCCCCCTTCATCACCCCCAGTCGCGCGCTCAACGCCGCCCGCTGCGCCACCAACGGCTGAACCGCGGTCAGCAACAACAAGTCGACCCGTTCACACACTTCAGCTTCGCTCAGCGCGTCCATATCCGCCTGGAGCGCCTGCGCAGGCGGCAGGACAGCGCGAAGCAACGACACCGGGTCCGTCCGCGGGTCTCCTGCGTCGTCGCTCGCGGCGGCCTGCCCCTGACGCCACCACCATCCGATCAGGCCGACGACCGCGATCCCGACACCGACACCGAAGATCGTCATGGACGAAGCGTCTGCCGGCGTTTTGGCGCTCCCCGAGATCGCCGCCGCGATCCCGATGGCGAAAATGGCCATCCACACCCCTGTCATCCTGCACCTCTGATGATCTCGAAGAATGCGTGGCCCATTCCGGTCAGCGCCTCACCAACGATCAGGCCCGCGGCGAAGGGCACGAGCTTCTGTTCACAGAAGGTCGCCCCCCGAACCCGCTCGATGGCCATCTGGACGAGGCAGCCGATGCCATAGCCCAACGTGATCGAGAACGGCAGGTACATCGCGAGCCCGATAAGCACGCCGAGGCCCGCCATCGGCGCCGCCCCGAGCAGCCCCCCGACCGTCGCTCCCATCAAGTACTTGTCCATCGGCACGTTGCCACTCTTGACCGCGTCGATGATCCCGACCAACGCGCCCGCCTGCGGCGCCGGCAGCGGCGAACCCGGGCCGAAGCCGCCCTCGCCGCCGGGGCCGCTGGTCCACAGGACATAAATGGCCCCCAACGACAGCAGGGCGCCGATCCAGGTCACGCCGAACTGAGCGAGCTGCTGCTTGATGGGACGACCGCCGAGCATGAACCCGGTCTTCAGGTCCTGCATCATGTCCGCGCCCTGTCCGATCGCCACACAGACGGCCACGCCGACCACCATGGCCGCAGCGACGTTGCCGCCGAGCAGGAACATCATCAGCGTCACCGAGATGAGCGCCATCCCCGACATCGGCGAGATGTCCGTCATCCCCGTCGCCTGGGCGACGATGAGCGCCGCCAGCCCCAACCACAGCGTCCCGATGATGGACGACAGGGCCGCCTGGAGCACCGTCACCCCCGGCGTCAACATCGACGCCGCGAAGAACAGGCCCACCGCCGCGACCGCCCCGGCGATGAGGACCGACAGGGGCATCTCATCCGCGCCCGCCCCGCCCGCTCCCGCAGTCTTCGTGGCGTTGGCCAGCGCGCGAAGCGCGCTGAGGATCGCGGGGAAGCTCACCACCACCCCCATCAGCGCGCCACCGATGAGGGCGCCGATGCCCAACGGACGGAGCATCTCCCCATAGACGAAGCCGGCGAGCTCGGGCCCGGCGAGGCGGTCCGGGGTCCATCCCGCGCCCACCGCGACCGGCGAGACCACCCACCACGCCAGCACACCCCCAAAAAGAAACGGGAGCCCGCCGCGCCCCGCCAACATCCCCGCCGCCAGGTTCATCAGCGACAGATACACCACCGGCGACAGATACTCCGGGATCACCCCAAAGCTCAGGTTCAGCTCTTCGTGCTCGAAGACCCCCGGCGTGTCCAGCCACCCCGAGATCAAGATCAGCTTCCAGAGCGCGGAGAGGGCAAACCCCGCGGCAAGCAGGCGCGCCTTCCCCATCCCCGCCGAACCGCTGCGGATGATCGTCGTGACCGCCACGCCGGAGGGGAACCGCAGGCGGTCGAGGTCGATCATCTGCTTGCGGAGGGGGATGATGACGACGACCCCCAACACTGCGCCGGCGATTCCGGCGATGATGAGGGGGAGAGCCTGGAACTCGAGTCCTTCCATCCCCGCCGCCCTCCACTGGGCGTCGAGGATAAACAGGGCCGGCACCGTGAAGACCACCCCGGTGCCCGCAGTGTTGATGCCCGAGGCGATGGTCTGGTTGATGTTGTTTTCGATGCTGGTGCCCTTGCGCATCACCCCGCGCAGCAGGGCGTAGCCCATGATCGAAGCGACCGTGGAGCCCCCGATCGAGAAGCCGAGCTTGAGGGCCGCATAGACGAACGAGAGGTTGAGGACGATCCCCTGGAGGATACCCAGGATCACAGCCGCGGGCGTCAGCTCCCGGTACGGGGG
>JBCBLB010000651.1:0-5436 GCA_038520555.1 Myxococcota bacterium
AGCGCGCCGATCAGCAGCGCAGGACGCATCACATCTCCCAGCGGGTCCAGAAGCCGGAAGGCTCGTCCAATTCGATGAACAGCTCCTCGCGGATCACGTCTGCTTCTCGCGATCCCTCTGCGCCACGAGACAGCTCTGATCGGAGATTCGCCGCCTCCAACGCGAGCAGCTTGAGCTGATCGCCCTTCAACACGGCGTCTGCTCTGGAGAGGGAGACCTTCGCCGCGGTGATGCGCTCCAGGGTGCGCATAGTATGGGCGATGTCCAGGGCGACGCGCGCCGCGACCCAGGGCAGCCGGGCAGACGCCCGGTCGAGCGCCGCGCGGGCCGCTTCCATCGCGACGCCGGGCTCGAGGTGGGCAGACAGCCGGGCATACAGCGCCAGCTGCTGCCCGGTGGGATCGTCGAGGCCGGGGGCGACCTCAAGCGGGGTCGACGGCAACAGGGCGCGCGCCTTGTCGACGTTGCCCAGCAGCGCCCACGCCCGCGCGAGCGGCAGCCGCGCGCGCAGCTCCTCCGCGGTGTTCGGCGTCCCCGCGGCGGCGAGCATCGCCTCACCGCCGCGGGCGGCCCGCGCAGCGTAGGCGTCATCGCCGAGCGCCCAGGCGGCGCAGGCGGTCAGCCCCTGGGCCCGCACACAGGTGATCAGCCGCTGCACGTCCCGGGCCATCGAGTCGGCCTCTTCGGTGTGTTTCTGGGCCGCATGCAGCCGACCGGCGCACAGCTCCAGCTCGGCCAGGGTCAGGATCCGCCGGGCCTGTTCGGGGTCGGCGCCCCGGCCCATCAGGGTCGGCAGCGCCTCAAGCATCCGACGCCGCCCTTCGAGGACCTGCCCACGGGCCAGGGCGATCTGGCCGAGCCCAGCCAGCGCTTCGGCCCGACGCATCGGCGAGTCGGTCTCCCGGCTCATCTCAAACAGCTCGCCCCACAGCCGCTCGGCGCCGTCGATGTGGCCAGACTCCAGACGGGCGCTGGCCAGCGCCCGGGCGACCCGGGGCCACATCGGATCGCCACGCTGCAAGCTGTCGATCGCCGCCTCCAGCCCCTCGGTCGCCAGGTTGACGTCGCCCCGTGCGTTCTGCGCCAGCCCCAATCCAGACTGGATCCGCGCCATGGTCTGTGGGTCGCCTTCCTCCCGAGCCGCGTCCAGCGCTTGCTGCCACGCCGAGATCGCGCCGGTCAGATCGCCGCCCAGCTCGCGGCACTCGGCCTCAAGGGCAAACTGAAGGCGGCGGTGTTTTCGGCACAGCTCTGGATCGAGCGCCGCCTCTGCGGCAGGACGGGCGTCCATCGCCAGCCGAAGCAGCCGCCGCGCGCTCTTGAGCTTTCCAACCCGTAGCTTGCGCTGCGCTGCCACCAGCAGCAGCGGCCACGCCTCAGCCACCTCGCCGCCCTGCAGCAGGTGACGGGCGATGATCTCTGCCATCGGCCCCAGCCGCCGCCGACTGCGCTGCCGCAGGGTGACCGCCACCTGCCGATGAAGCGCTGAGCGGTGGTTCGGATCGATGATCGCATACAAAAGGTTGCGCGGCTGATCGGCGTTCAGGGCCAGCACCTCAGCGACGCCTTCCTGGCGACGCACCACCAGACCGTGCGCGGCGAGGGTCGCCGCGGCGCGCTCGACCGCGGAAGGCGGCAGATCGGCGATCCGGCCCACCAACGCGGTCGTCCCCTCCATGTTGAGCACGACGAGCACGTTCAGGATCGTCCGGGCCTCATCGGACAACGCCCGAAGCTGGTTCTCGCGCTCATGGCGAATATGGTCGGGGACGGGCAGCGGCGCTTCGCGAAGCTCATCGATGCTTCGCGCCGGGCGGAGACCCCCCGCTGCGGTGCCGGCGAGCCACCCTGCAGAGACGAGGGCGTTGATCTGTTCGAGGATGGCGCCGGGGTGCCCGCTCTGCTCTTCATACAGGCGGTGTCCCAGCGCGGCGCCGGCGGCCCCGCTGACTCCGCGATCTCGGACGAGCGCGATGCTCGCCCGTCGGTTGAGCCCGGGCAGGTCGATGCGCTCCGGCGTCAGCCCGGTGGCGGCGCCGGTGATGAACGCCGCGGCGGGACCATAATCCCGCGTATGAGAGGCGATGATCAGCAGCCGCTCTCCCTCCACGGCGATCAGGTCCCGGGTCAGGCCGGTCAGCCGGGTCAGCTCTGCGCGGCTCATCTTCTCGACGTCGTCGATGACCAGCGTGAGCGGCTGCTGGCGGGCCAGCGAGACCAGCCGCGCGGCCGGATCTTCGTTGGGGCTCCGCGCGGGCAGCTGGTCGGCGAGGGTCCGCATCGGGTTCGGATCGTCCCCGTCGCAGCGAGCGATGTCATTGCCTGCAGCGCGGGCGCGTTCGACCAGCTCTCGCAGCAACGTCGACTTTCCAGAGCCGCTGGAGCCGCGGACCAGCACCACCCCACCCGCGCCCCGCTTCAGGGTATCAAAGCGCACCAGCATCGATGACAGCAGGGCGTCGCGGCCATGGACCGGCGCCCGGACGTCGGGAACGCCGTCGTCGAGCATCTCCAGCACCTGACGGGCCGTGGCGAACCGTTGGGCCGGATCTTTGAGCAACAGCCGACTGCATACCCGCTCCAGGTGCCGAGGCACGCGCGGATCCAGCTCAGAGGGTGGCCTGGGCACATGCGTCAGGTGCCGGGCGAGGTACCCCGGGATCGAGTCCGCTTCGATCGGCTTTTCCAGCGTCAGCAGCACGTAGAGCACCGCACCGAGCGAGTACAGATCCACCCGCGAGTCGACGGTGTCGCCCATGATCAGCTCGGGCGCCATAAACGCGACCGTGCCGACCAGGCGGCGGGTCTGGGTCAGATACGTGTCGTGCGCGCCCTGGGTCTTGACCACCCCGAAGTCGCTGAGCTTGGGCTGGCTGTTGGCGGTCAGCAGGACGTTAGAAGGCTTCAGATCGCGGTGAATCAGCTTCTGCTCGTGTACGTAGGCGAGCGCCTCACACAGCTCCCGGAAGATCCGCTCGACCTCTGCGAAGCGGTCGGCGCTGGGCTCCGCCCGCCAGCGGGCGATCTGGGTGTCCAGGTCGATGCCGTCGATGAATTCCATGGCGATCCAGGGGTAGTCACCGTGCTCGCCAAACTCATAGACGCTCACCACGCCGGGGTGGCGGAGGCCTTTGAGGGTGAGGAACTCGCGCTTGAGCCGCCGACGTTCTTCCGTCCCGATCTTGCCGGGGTGGAGGATCTTCAGGGCGGTGGTCGGATAAATGTCCGAGGTCGCGCGATAAACGGTCGCGTTCCCGCCGACTCCCAGAACCTCACCGAGGATATAGGAGCCGACCCGATCACCGGGCAGAGGTGGCGGCGCGATCTCCGTGTCCATATCTTCAGTCTACCCACCGGATGCGCAACGGAAAACACCTGTCATCGACTGCGCGTACTTTTTGCGATCGGCGTCAGGACGTGGAGTTGGTCCGAGTGCGCAGGCGTCGCCGGTGCAGCGTCTGTGGTTGTAGCCCTTGCTGGAGCAGAAACGCGGCGCCGTCTTCGGCGGGCAGGTTGGCGGCCAGCGAGCGGGCCAGCGCCTCTGCGACGCGTTGATGCCGGGAGACGGACGCTTCTTTTTCGAGCGTATCGGCGAGCAGTTGTCGGGCGCGCATGGCGTAGTACCGATACCCACAGGTCTCCGCCAAACGCAGGGCAGACTCGGCCAGCTCGATCGCGGTCTCTGGAGCGTCGACCATCTTCCATGCCCGCGCCGCGTTGAGCAGCTGCCGAAGCTTCTGATGGGGCCAGTTGTGACCGGCACCCGCCGCCGCGTTCAGCTCTTCGATCGCGGCGTCTTTGTCGCCAGCAGCGGCCATGAGCTGAGAGCGCCACGCCCGAATCACCGGGAGGTACCCTTCGGTGTCGTGCTGCTCGGCAAGCTTGAGGCTGTTGTCCAGCAGCGCCGGCGCCCGGTTGTCGTCGCCCCGCCCAAGCACCACCCGGGCAAGGGCCACCGAGCTGGCCAGCTCTTCGTCCTGGCTGCCGAGCTTCTGCTGAATGCGGATGGCCTCTCGGGCGTTCTCTTCGGCTTCGGCCCACCGGCCCAGGTCGCCGAGCAGCAGCGCCCGGTACCGGAGCCCGATGCCCACGCCGCTGCGGTGGTCGACCTCGCGCGCGTCGGTGATCGTTCGGTCGGCCAGCGACAGCCCCTTGCGAATGTTGCCCATACAGTGGCTGAGCTCGGCGAGGTTGGTCCGCGCGATCGCCAGCCGCTCCATCAGATCGTGCTGCTCGCACACCTCGATGGCGCGCTCAAAATAGCGGCGAGCGGCGGCGGACTGGCCCTCGCACATCGCCAACACGCCAAGCCCGTTGCTCCCCAGCGCCAGCCCGCGGCCGTCCTGGTAGCGCTCGCTGAGCTGAAGCGCCTCCTCAAACAGCGCTCGCGCCGCGCTCAGATCGCCAGCACCCCATCGCATCGCCCCCCGCTCATACAGCGGCACGATCTGCAAACGCCCCTCATTGGCCAGCGCCGCATGCTTCAGCGCACGGTCCAGCTCGGCCTCTGCTTCCGCATACTGTCCCAGCGCCCGCGCCTGACTGGCCAGCTCCGTCGCCGTTCGGGCCAGCAGCGCGTCGTCATCCAACCCCCGGGCGTAGGTGTCCGCCTGCTGTGCGACTTCCAGCGCCTCTTCCCAGCGCCCCAGATGATACAGGACGTTGGATTGGGAAAGAAGAACCCTTGTTTTTCGCTTGTCTGCCTCAACAAGTGGCATATACGGCCGCGCCCGAGGCTCCAACGCGACGGCGCGTTGGAGCATCCGCAACGCGCTCATGGTGAACGCCTGGCCTTGAAGCTTCTCCGCTGCCCAGACCAGATACGAGTACGCCTTGGAGGGGACGTCGCCCTGATCGAAGTGGTGGGCCAGAAGCTCGACAATGGGCTCGACGTTGTGGCGGCTGCGCTGCTCCAGGGCCACCCCGAGCTGGCGGTGCAGCGCGCGGCTGACATCCTCGGGGATGTCCTCGATGATGACATCCTGTAGCCGGAGGTGGATCAGCTCAAATCGCTCGGTCGCGCCCACCCGACGCTCTTTCAACACTTCCGCATCGAGAAGCGCATCGATCGTAGCGTCTCGCTCTGCGTCGGGAAGCGCCGGGGCGGCCAGCGCGAGCAGCTCGTCGTCGACTTCCACCCGAGACAACGCGACCAGACGGGCGACCACAAGACCCGACGTGGACAGCGCGCTGAGCTTCCGTTCCAGCGCCTCTTTGAGGGAGCGCGGGATCGGCAGCGGCGCATGGGCGAGCAACGCGGCGGTCATCTGCACGGTGCGGTTGTGGATCACCCCGGCCGCTTCCAGGCCGTTGAGCATCTGGAGCACGATGAACGGGTTGCCCTCGCTTTCCTGGTGCAATCGCTCGGAGAGGGCGGTCGCACGCTCACCGGGCTGGACCCGGTACAGCACCATCTCCTCGACCGCGCTGACCGGC
>JBCBLB010000743.1:0-4513 GCA_038520555.1 Myxococcota bacterium
TCATCTAGGATGACCACGTCGGCGGGGTCGGTGCAGATCCTCGACGCCGTAGGGGAGATTGCCGCCCCTGATCGACCATGCGAACACCGCATTACCCCGGATTGGTGTGATGAATCTTGAAAGAGCGTTTTCGAGCTTCGCTGCGAAGCTCGGCAACCGATGAGGGTTGCATGTGCGAGACACCCTTCCATCATAGCAGAGGCGGCTCACCCCATCGCCGGCTCAGCGCTCTTTGGGCTGGGGGGAGCTGGCGTGGTCTCTTCTGGGGGCTGCGTTTCTTCGGGGTTGGGCCCGAGGAGGATGGAGATCCAGCGGGTGGTGTCGCTGATGGCGGCGAACTCACAGATGACGACGGTGAGGGGGACGCTGAGCAGCATCCCTGCGGCGCCCCACATGTGCCCCCACAGCAGCAGGGCGAGGAGGATAACGAGGGCCGACAGCCCGAGGGTGTCGCCCATGATCCGGGGCTCAAGGATGCTTCCGATGCCGAGGTTCGCGGCCAGGTACAGGGCTGTGACGAGGGTCGCGGTGAGGGGCCCGCCGACGATCAGCGCCAAAAGGATAGGGGGGATGGCGGCGATGATCGAGCCGATGTTGGGGATGTAGTTGAGCAGGAAGGCGACGAACCCCCACAGCACGGCGTGTGGTAGATCGATGAGCCACAACCCGGCGGCGACCAGCAGCCCGGTCAGTCCGCTGGTCAGGGTCTTGAGCATCACATACGACTGGAGGGACGCACCGACGGACAGGAGCTGAGCGGAGGTGGCGCCTTCCCCAAAGGCGAGGGTGACCTTCCGGGACAGCCCGTCCCCTTCGGCGAGCAAGAACAAGCCGATGAGGATGATCATGAACGCATTCGAGGCGAGCGATGCGATCCCGGACAGCAGCGAGCCGAGCGAGCCGAGCAGCGTGTCGGGTTCGATGGCGCCGCCTTCAGCCTGGAGCGTGTCGAGGTTGACGCCCCATCCGGCCAAAGTCTCCACGGCGGTGTTGAGCAGCGCTTCCAGCTGCGTGCCATAGGTCGGGATGGCGGTGATGAAGCCTTCTGCGGATTGGGCGAGGATGCTGGCACCGACCAGGACGGTCAGCGTCGCGCCGACGCTGACGAGCCCCAGCGCGACGATCCGCGGCGCGCCGCGCCGCTGCAGCCAGATGGTCGGCGGCCAGAGGACCGCCGCGAGCATCGCGGCGAAGCTGAGCTGGACCAGCACCGACTGCAGCTGT
Organism: Myxococcota bacterium; assembly: GCA_038520555.1. Classification (GTDB taxonomy): domain Bacteria; phylum Myxococcota_A; class UBA796; order UBA796; family UBA796; genus JBCBLB01. Next base: position 1,225 of record JBCBLB010000743.1, read on the forward strand.
ATGATCGCGGCGCCGATAACACAGACCCCCGCCAGCGCGACCACTCCGGCGAGCACCCGCTGTTGTGAGGGATAAAGTGGGACAACCTGTTCGTCTGTGATCTGTTCCATCTCACCATCCATGTTGTTCACCGCGCCGATGCATTGGACGCAGCGAGCACACCTTACCGCTCCCGATGGAGCGGCCAGTGATGGAACGCGCGCCTGATCGGGCTATGCGTCTTCGGACGCTTCGGCGGGCGGCTGTGCGTCAAGGGCATCCTGAAGGCGTGCTTCTGCGTTATGAGACAGCGAAGTGGTGAGCACCTTTCCACCCTTTCCCTGCAGCGCTTCCAGGACTTTGTCAGGCGTTGCCTTTCGAACCAGCACGAACAGCGCAGAGCCTCCCGCAGGCAAACTGTCACCCAGATCCTTCATGAACTGGTCTGCGATGCCCACGTCAGAGAGCGCGCCTGCCAGCGCACCGCTCGCAGCCCCGACGAGCATCCCGACGCCCGGGGCGAGGAACATCGCTCCGAGGAGCACGCCCCAGAATCCGCCGCTCACTGCGCCGCTTGCGACGAGCGGCTGGGTCTGGTTGATCTTGACCTTTCCATCCTCTCGACGCGTTACGATGGCTGCGTCTTCCAGGTCGATCAGGTACTCTGCCTGCATTCGACGCAGCATCAGCAAGACCTCTTCTGCTTTGAAGCGGTCTTCAAACGCAACAGCGATCAATTCACTCATGTTATCCTCCGATGATAAACTACAGAGATGTGTACTCCCAGCCAATGATACGCCAGGGGGCGACCCACATTGCCCTCTCTGCGCGTCAGACGGTACCATCCTGAGCCGTCGATGGGGTGCGATGCTTTCGAGACATCACGATCCAGAATTCGAACCTCCCTGTGTGGCGCGCTTCTGAATATAGTTGACCGTTTTTAACCAAGATATTGGGATATGATGTGTGATGAATTCGATCACAAGAGGTGACCGCTGAGATCACATCTGTTGGTCTGTGCGATTGGATTAGAGACGTAGCCCATCCTGTCGCCATGGAGTTCAGACCGTGATGCCCAGTGCTGACCGGCTTCGAGAGTTTGTCGTTATCTTTGACGCGGGCAGCATCTCCAGCGCTGCGCGTCAGCTGGGGGTCCCGCGGGCGACCTTGAGCCGTCGGCTCCGTGGGCTCGAAGAGGAACTCAATGTTCGATTGTTTCAGCGGAACAATCGGCAGCTTCGGCTGACGTATGCGGGGGAGCAGCTCATCCCTCAAGCCCGTCAGGTGCTGGCGGTGACTGAGGCGGCATGGGCGGCGGTTCGTCGCATCGATGACCAGCCCCGGGGACGGCTCCGGGTGTCGCTGCCGCCCGCGATCATCTTCGGGGATTTGCTCATCGGCTTCGCCAAGACACACCCGGACGTCGAGATGCAGATCATCTCGACCGAGCGTCGGGTGGACCTGATCCAGGAACGCGTAGACGTCGCCCTTCGCTTCGGAAGCGTCCGTAAGATGGATCTGATCGCCCGGCGGATATGGAACGATCGGCTCAGCCCGGTCGCCTCTCCCCAGTACCTCGCGCAGCGCGGGCGACCGACGACTCCCGCCCAGCTCATCGAGCATGACTGTCTGCTGGGCTTTCAGGAGGGGTGGCGGGAGGCCGAGCACTGGCCGCTGCGCGCTGGTGGCAGCGTTCCGGTGAGTGGGAAGCTGGTCACCAACGAACTCATCACCCAGATGGAGTTCGCGGTCGAAGGGATGGGCATCGCGCTGTTGCCCGATCCGCTCACGGCGTCTCTTCGGGCGCTGGGTCGGCTGGATTTTGTGCTGGCTGAGCTGGTTGGGCGCGAGATCGGTGCGTTTCTGGTCTATCCTCAGCGCGCGCATCTGCCGTCCCAGGTTCGGGCGTTTATCGACTATACGGCCACATACTTTCAGGATGGGCGACGGCCCACACTTCGGCACCTGTTCAACCATCGGCTCCGCGACGCCTTGATGGCGGATGAGCAGCTGATCGATTTTTGAGCCATTATGTCCAATCAATGTTCCAACACAGTGGGTACCCGGTTTGGTACGCTGCGAGCGCTGGGCCAAAATAAAGAAGACCTGTCACTGCAATTGAGCGGTGAGAGGGGGCTTTCGGTTGTATGCCCAGTAACTACACACTGTAGGAGTTCGTTGATGTCGACGTTTTCTGAGAAGCTGTCCGAGAAGTTTGCCGACCTCTCCAAGCGCGCGGAAGAGATGAAAGAACGCGCGACCCAGGCCCAGGCGGAGGCCAAGGCGAAAGCAGAGAGCCGCTCCGCAGAGTTCAAAGCCAAGCGTGAAGAACGCCGGCACGCCGCCCAGGAGCGCGCCGAAGAGCGAAAGAGCGAGGCCGAGCGGAAGCGTGCACGCCGCAAGGCAGATCTGGCCACCAAACGCGCCACCGATCATGTCATGGCTGCCTTGCAGGCCATCGCCGATGCAGAGAGCACCATTATCGATGCGATTGAAGCCGAGGTCACTGCAACGAACCTTGAAGCTGAGGCCACCAACACCGAGGAAGCGGTCTGAACGTTCGGACCACCGACCCATCGTCTGACGCCCATCATCAGAAGATGATGGGCGTCAGCTTCAGCGCATTCGCTCCCAACAACCCCCTTATCACAACCGGTTCTCGCTGCGCTCGATGCGCCAGCGACTTGTCGCTCAGAGATGCGTCTCGCTAGAGGAGATCGTCGCCAAGGGGAACCGGGAGACGCGGCGAGTGGCGAGGCAGGCCACGGCGAAGGTTGTGTGTCGGATGCGGTGGACGAAGCTTGTGCATCGGCTGTGCACAGAAGATGCATTTTCTTGCAAAAGTTGAAATATCTCTTCGCTCCGTACGTCTCAAAGCTCCCCTGAGTAGGAGGTAAGGATGAGAGCATTCATGAGCGGTGTGATGATTGTGCTGATGGGTTGCGGTCCTGACAACAGGTTCTGGGCGAACACCGAGGATCTCCAGGGCGTCGACATGGCCGGACACATTGACATGTTCAGCGCCGAAACCCGGGCCGGATGGGGGACCGCGAAGGCCTGGCAGGACTCAACGCTTCGGCGTGAGGGCTTCTCGGTCGATGTTCGCGGAGAAGGTGACGGCGTCATCATGACCCGGGTCAAGATCAAGGGCATGGACTTCTCTGAGCTGCAACCTGGAACACGGGTGGATTTTAACACAGACGCCAGCTCTGACCTGAAGGTGTCTCTGTTGGGGTGTGGTGGGTATTCGGAGGACATCGATCCGACCGCTGCCGTACATATGGTCAGCGTACCAATTGCCCTCCGAATA
>JBCBLB010000935.1:0-2803 GCA_038520555.1 Myxococcota bacterium
CCCTCTCACTTCGGCGGGAGGCGTAATGGCGGCCAACCTTCGCCCCGGGGGCGCGGAGCCGATGACGGACATCAACATCACACCGTTCGTTGACATCATCCTGGTCGTGCTGATCGCGTTTATGGTCACGAGCACGGTGGTCGCGACCGAGCAGATCCCCGTCCAGTTTCCCGAGGCCGCGACCGGGGAAGAGTCCGGCCTGACATCGCTGGGGATCTCCCTGACCGCAGCCGGCACGCTCTACATTGATGGAAAGCTGGGTGACCGCGATGCGCTTCGGCGGGCGATCCGGATCGCCCGAGAGCGGGGCGACGACGTCGCCTGCGCGATCGGCGCGGATGGCGCGGTCCCCCACCAGGAAGTGATGGGCATCATCGATATTGTCCGGCAGGAGGGGGTGAACCGGTTCGGGATTCAGGTCAACCCGGTCCCGGTCCCGCCTGAGGCGGACAGGAAGCTGCCGTGATCTCCCGACCGATCCGATGGACGGTGGGTGTGCTCGTCTCTGTTGGCGGCCACGCTGCGTTGGCCCTGACGCTGCCCGATCCGCCTGCGCGCCCGATCCTGGAGGACTGGGGCGCGATGACGATGGTGGATCTGTCCAGCCCAGCCTGGATAACCGCGATCCCTGAGCCGGTGGATGCGGAGGCGCCCCCCGAAGCGCCCGAGGCGCCCCCCGAAACACTTCCTGAGGATGTCGACACCGTTCCCGCGACAGAGCTGGCGCCAGAAGAGACCATCGAAGGCGCGGTGTCGGATGGTTTGCCCGCTGAGGGGCCCTCGGATGAGGCGATCCAGGGGCTCCAAGAGGACGCGCTCGCACCGAGCGGTACGACCGGTGGGCCCGTGATGCGTCGGGGCAACACCGTCCGCGTCGCTGCAGATCGACCGCCGCTGGCCGAGCCGATCGACCACGAGCCGGTGCTGCTGTGGTCCGATGCGCCCCGACCGCCCCGCTGTCGGGCGCCCCGGGTTCAGGTCCCACAGGCTGTCGTTCGGGCGCGGCTGGAGGGAGAGGTTCATCTGACCATGAAAATCAATGCGGATGGCTCGATCTCGGACGTTGAGGTCGCCGGCTCGTTGTCCCCAGACGCGGACGCGGCCTGCGTGGCCGCGTGGTCTGCGGTTGTTTGCAAACCAGCGCGCCGTCAGGGGACGCCGATCGCCGTTGTGGGGATGCCATACTCCTGTCTGTTCGAACGGGTCCGATGATCTGGTGGGCCCTGGTGGTGTTGTGGGGGACCACCGCGCGGGGGCAGGAATATACCGCGCCCGTGATCGTGGATCTGGTCACCGCAACGTATCCAGCGGAGGCCCTGGAGCAGCGGCGCGAGGCGGTGGTAGAGGTGTGGGTTGAGCTGGACGCGGCAGGCGCGGTGTTGAATGTCACGGTGCCGGAGCCCGCCGGGTACGGCTTCGACGAGGCGGCGATGGCTGCGGCGCGGTCCAGCACGTTCGCACCGGGACAGCAGGGCAAAGACGCCGTCGCGATGACCTTTGTGGTCTCGTTTGTGTTCGAGCTTCCATCTGCTTCGGGCAGCCAGATCGTGACCGGTGTGGTCCACCATCGTGGGACGGTGCGCACCCTCGAAGGCGTCATGATCGAGCTGATCACGGAGGGCGTGCGTTTCAGGACGGAGACCGCGGGAGATGGTTCGTTCCGGTTCGAGGGGCTCCCGGCGGGCCCGGCCGAGGTTCGGGTCACTCACCCCGGGTTCCAACCAGAGCAGGCCCGGTTGGTGTTGGTGGAGGGGCAGTCCAGCACGCTCACGTTCCGCCTGCTGCGGACCTCTCGGGGAGAGACGGTCGCCATGGGCACCTACGCTGCGGAGGACGTCGCGATCGAGCATCGCCTGAGCGGTGAGGTGGTCCGTGTGGTGCCAGGCGCGTTCGGTGACCCGGTTCGGGTGGTCGAGACCCTCCCCGCGGTCGCGGTGTCTCCCATCGTGGACGGCCAGCCGGTGGTGCGCGGCGCCGAGGGCACCCACACCCGCGTCACAGTGGACGGCATCGACGTCCCGTTCGTCTTTCACTGGTTTCTGGGCCGAAGCATCGTGAATCCGTCCCTGCTTGAGGAAGTACGGTTTGTTCCCGGCGGTTTGCCGGCCGCGATCGGACAGTCTTCTCAGGCGCTGCTGGACGCGCGGATGGCCACCCGGCAGGACGGCGAAGGCCTGCATGGCCGTGTGAGCGTCGACATCATGGACAGCAGCCTGGCGCTCTGGGGCTCACGGAACCAATGGGACCTCTCCGTCGGGGGACGGGTCGCCTGGTTGGGCGCCCTCACCACGCTCGTGACCAGCCCCTCTCCCTCCTCCATCCAGCCGAACTATTTCGACTATTCATTTGGTGCTTCGAATACAATCGGGCACCATAAGATTCGCTTCGATCTGTTCGGCGCGGGGGACTCGTTGAGCTGGTCTGCCTGGGCGTTGTCGAACACCCCAGACGAATCGCTCCCCTATAATGAGGCGCTGATCTTCTCCCGCGCGTTCCACCGGGGCGCGGCAACCTGGAATACATACGGGAATTGGGGCGAGCAACGAACCTTTTTTGCGGCAGGCTACGAGGGAGAGCACAACCCCTCTGGCGTCTTTCTGTTGTCTCCGCTCCAGGAGGGAGTCCGGCGCGGTCGCCTGCAGGGCGCGGCGCTCCAGTTTGGCAACGAGACATCACTGATCGTCGGTGAGCGCGCCGAAATCGCGGTGGGCCTCCATGGGGATTATCGGAACTTCCTCGATCGGCGATACATCAACCTCGTCCAGATCGAGGACGGACGCTTCTCGGTGGGGTGGCTCTCGCC
>JBCBLB010000646.1:0-5496 GCA_038520555.1 Myxococcota bacterium
AATCCGGGAATGTGCGGCCGGGACGGTCGTAGCTCAATGTACACCGCAAGGAGGCCGCTCATGGTCAAGATCAGCATTGAAGGGAACAACCTGATCCTCGCCGTTCAGGGGATGCACAAAGTCTGGGCGCTCAAAGCGAAGATCGAGGTTCCGCTCTCCAGCGTCGTCTCCTTGCGGTGTACATTGAGCTACGACCGTCCCGGCCGCACATTCCCGGATTTCTTTGGATTGTGAAAACACACGTTATCGATCACACCTGACGAACGGGAGGATGCGATGCGATGGGCGATCGGGTGGATGGTGCTCCTCTGCGGCTGCCAGCAGGCGCGCGGCGATGGCGAGTCGACAGCGGCCGATGCGGAGACGTGTATCCCCTCCGAAGACGGCGATCGCACCTGCCTGGGGCTGCCCACAGCCCCCATGGCCGCGCCGACCGCCCCTGCGGATCAGAGCGTGCTCGGCGAGCCCCTCCAGCCATGTGGGACAGCGCCGATGACGGGCTTCTACCGAGACGGATCCTGCCGGACCGGACCGGACGATCGGGGCGTCCACGTGGTCTGCGCCGCGGTCGACGACGCCTTCCTTGAATACTCGCGGGTACAGGGCAACGATCTGATCACGCCGTCGCCCCGCTATGGGTTCCCTGGCCTCAAAGAAGGCGATCGATGGTGCTTGTGCGCCGCCCGCTGGGAAGAAGCCCGCCGGGTCGGCAAGGCGCCGCCGGTTATCCTGGAGGCGACCCACCACAACGCCACTGCGATCGTCGCTGCGGAAGACCTGAAGGCACACCGTGCGCAGCCCCGCTAGTCTTCGTCCCCGGCGCTGGCGACATGGAGGAGGTGGTCGGTGATCATCCGCTGATATCGGCGGTTGCGGCGGCGGGCCCTGGCAGCGTCCGCCCGCCACGCCGCGCGCTTGTCCTGGACGACGTTATCGAGGTCTTCGGCGCGCAGATCGTTGTTCGTGTCTTTGGGTCGGGTTCGCTTCGGCATACCCGGTTTCTACAAAGACACGCTCCGATCGCAAATTTCAACGCACACCCGGACCTGAAAACCAACCTCAGAGGTTCATCATGGCGGATCATGAGATCTCAGCACGCGAAGCCCTGGAGAACGAAGTCATCGCGATGGCCTGGGCCGACGATGTGACCTTCGACGCCATCCGGATGCAGACCGGCTACACCGAACCAGACGTGATCGCCCTGATGCGTCGTAGGCTGAAGTCCTCAAGCTTTCGGCTGTGGCGAAAGCGGGTGACCGGTCGAAAGACCAAGCACCGGGCCCAGCTTCGCTGATCGCCGCGGTCCTCACGCCCACCCCAGGATCGTGGCGACCCGCTGCCAGTTGAAGATGGCAGCGAAGTGCCCGTCTCCGGGGGCCAGGTGCAGAGCCGCGTCGGGGATCGTCTTCGCATAGTGTTGTGCCTGTCGGATGGGGACCGAAGCGTCTTTCGTGCCTTGAATCACGGTCACCGGCGCCCGGATGTCGCCCACAGAGAACCCCCAGTCGCTTCCCAGGCGCCGATAATCCTCGATCGCCCCCGCGGTTCCCTGTCGAAACGCAGCCGCGTTGACAGCCTTGAACAGCGCGACGAACCGCGGGTGGCGCAGCGGCGCAGCGTCTGGTGAAGGGATCCAGCGCGCCACACCGGTGATCAGCGGCCCCGGAAGGCGCATTCCCAGCTGAATCATCGAGAAGTAGGCGGTCAAGATCGCGGGGGTCCGACGGGAAAGCACCGACGCGGCTCGGTCCACCCACCCCGACGCCGCAGGGTTCGCCGGGTCGACGCCGCCGCTGGCCAGGATAACCACCGCATCCAGCCGCTGCGGTATCGCAGCAGCCACCGCGAGGGTGTAGGGGCCACCGGCCGATCCGCCGAAGACATGGAACCGGTCCCACCCCAACGCATCCGCCAGGGCGACCGCATCATCGGCGATGTCGCGCACCGTCAGACCGGGCCGCGGGGGGGCATCGCCCAGGCCGGGCCGATCGAAGGCCACAATGGAGACCCCGTTTTCCACAGCCCAGTCATGGAACACCAGCCCCTCCAGCCGACAGCTCGGCGAGCCATGGAGCCACATCACCCGGCGCCCATCAGGCGCGCCGAAGCGGCTGTAGGTCAGCGGCGCGCCCCCGGTCCGGGTCACCGTCTGGGGTGGGTGGTCGAGGAGCGCTTCGAGCGATGGGAGCGCGAATCGGTCAGTGCTCATGGTCCCCATCCTACCGCACCAAGCGCCCGGGGGGACATCTCCTGAACCGTTCGAGAAGGCTGCGCGATGTCTCGGAAGGGGCCGCTGCAATATCCCAGGAGAACACTTCGGAACCCGACGATGAATGTACCCGCGCTGTTTACGCTCCGCTGCATCTTGCCCATAATAAAGCCCTTCTGGGAGGGGCGATTGATGGACACAACCGATCCGACGCTGTTGACGTTGACCGTGGAGCACGCGCCAGGAGATTCGCCGCTCCTCGTCGGTCAGGCGTTCAGCGTGCCCACGACAGGCGCCGTGGTGGGTCGCTCTTCAGGCGCCGACCTGATCCTTCCCGATCCCACCGTCTCTCGACGGCACCTGCGGTTGCGCCTTGACGGAACCCAGATCGTTGTCGAGCGGCTGACCCGAAACAACGGCCTGTTTTTGGATGGGCATCCCGTCGAAGAGCAGGCCCGGACCGACGCCGAGCAGGCACAGCTCCAGGTCGGCGGGGTGCTGCTCAAGCTGCTCCGAGAAGCCGAGACCCGCCATGTTCATGAGAACCTCGCCCCCACCGCACCCACCAACAAGCCGACGGAAGAGATGGGGGCGCCCATTTTTCTGGTGCGATGGGACGCCGAGCGCTGCACCATCGGGGTTCGGAGCCGGCTGCTCACCCTCACGCCCAGCGCCAGCCGGGCCCTGGGGGCGTTGCTCGACACCCCTGGTGAGCCCGTGCATGCCTGGGACATCCAGGAGCGCATCGGTGAGGGCAACAGCAACCTCTCGCAGCTCTACAGCCTCATCCGGAGCGAGATCAGCGCCCTGATCGACGAGGGCGTGCTGTCCGAAGGCGTGCTGCGCCAGCGAATCACCGAGCGCCTCGGAGAAGCCGCGACCGATCGCGGCGAACTGATGCGGCAGCTCATCCGCTCGCGCCGCGGCTACGGCTATCTCATCTGCCTCCGCGCAGACGACGTCCGCATCGAGATGGTCTAAGCCTTCACCCCAACCACGCGGCGTTCACTTCAACAATTCGTGGATCGCATCCACGACATCATCGAGGTTGAACGGCTTCTCCACAAGCCGAACCCGGGGGATCTCAAGCGCGCGCTGCACGTCCGGATCGCGCACCGCGCGGGCGGTCAGCAGGATCACCGGCACCCGCTGTTCGGTTCCAGCCAGCTGATACAGCACCTCCAGGCCGGTGCGGCCCGGCATCGTCATGTCCAGCACCATCACATCCGGTGAGAATTCCGCCACGCGATCCAGACACCGCACGCCGTCTCCCGCCATGATGGGATGAAAGCCGTCTTGTCGAAGCCGTTCTTCGAGCGCCCAGCGAATCAGCTCTTCATCCTCACAGACGAGAATGGTCGGTCTTCGTTTGGTCATGTGCGCCCCATGTGGGAGTTACCCTCTCCCAAGGCAAGCACTGTTCCATCTCGCACCACACCACCGACTGCGGACCATTGACAATTGTATCTGACGCTGACATGCATTGCCCCGGGGTTACAATCCGATCGGCTGGCGATGCGCGCCTGGACCACGGCTTCGGTATTGGGCCATCTCCCCCACGCCCATGGGCACGAGCGCCCGGCTGGATGATGGCCCGGCACGGTGGGAGGGCCCGCGATCGCGGTTAGGGCACGCATGATGGCCATACACACGCCAGCGGTCCGCCGGGCATACCGGACCTCTACGCTCATCTGGTTCCTCTGCATCGTGCCGGCGACATTGGCGGTGTTCGGCGCGACCCTCGCCATCTCGCTGATGGTGATCGGGGGGCTGGCATGGCTGCCGGGCGTCATCCGCGATCCGGGCCGCTGGTGGGAGTCTTCTCGACAGGGCCTGGACCTGCCCACCGTCGGGCTGGCGGCGCTTCTGGGCGTGATGACCTTCATCCCCCACACCGCGGGATGGGTGCGGGGCGGGGCGCCGCACATGTTGTGGATGATGGCCTCGTTGGTGGGCCTGCTGACGCTCATGTGGCGTTCGAGCGTGGTCATTCAAGGCGCGTTCTGGCCCGGCTCTGCCGCCCGACGCAGCCGGCGCCGGTTTCACCGGCTGTGGTTGGGGCTGACCGCAGCGGGGACCGGGCTCGTCGGGGCCCTCTATGCGGCGCTGATGTTTCCCGGCGTCCTGCCCTCACCGATCGAACAGCTCGCCGTCCAGCTCTCTGGCGCCGTCGCCCTGATCCCGCCGCTGGCCCTCCCGTTCACCGGGCTCATCGTCCTTGACGTGGACGCCACCCTGGCGATCAACCGTTGGTCGCTGCCCCGCTCACCGGAGACCCATGATGACACCGACGAAGATGAGGTCTTCGCCCGCTGGCGGGGCGCCACACCGGCCCAGGCGCTACAGGATCAACTCGACGCCATCGGCGCGCGGTATGGCCTGACCCGCACAGAAACCCCGGAAGGATGGGCGCTGTCTGGCGCTCACCAGGACCACGCCCTGCGACTGCGGATCGAGCAGGCCCGGCTGCCGCCCCGTGTGGTGATCGAAGCGAACGTCCCGACGCTGGCGGCGCGCTTTCCAGAGCTTTGGGTTCGCGCCCGTCACGCGGCCCCGGATGCGCCCCGGCTCGGCGACCTGATCTTCGATCGGACCCTGTCTGCCGGCGGCGCGCCCGACGATGCGATCCGAGCGCTCCTTGGCGAGCGGTACGATGATGTGCTCTGTGTGCTGGGCGGCCGAGATGAGGCCGCGATCGCAGATGGACGAATTGAGGTGCGCATCCATTGGGAGGACGCGTCCGCCCAGGACGATCTGGGCGGGTTGGAGCAGCAGGTCGAAGATGTGCTCCGCCTCACCGTGCTCCTGGAGGCGCGCGCCGCAGAGATCATGGGCGGGGCCGACAGGCGACGGGCGCCCCAGCCGATCCAGGGGTGACATCAGGATCCCGGCAGTGGCCACGTCACGATGAACCGCGCGCCCTCCCCCTCGTCGCTCTCCAACGTGATCGCTCCGCTGTGACGCTCCACGACCCGCTTGACCAGCGCGAGCCCGATACCGCTGCCTTCCACTTCGTCCCGAGGCCGAAGGGTCTTAAACACCCCAAAGGCCCGCTCATGGAGATGCACAGGGATACCCGGACCATCATCTTCAACGATAAACACGATGGTATCTTCTGATCTGGCTGCAGACAGGTGAACATGTCCATCCGTCCGATCGTGGTGGTTCAAGTGTTGGGCAACCTGTTCTCCAACGCCATCCACCACCACGTTCGGACGGATGGACATGTTCACCTGTCTGCAGCCAGATCAGAAGATACCATCGTGTTTATCGTTGAAGATGATGGT
>JBCBLB010000729.1:0-4677 GCA_038520555.1 Myxococcota bacterium
CCGGTGTGCAGCTGGTTCCAGCTGCACACCGGCGACCCGCTGGAAGTCAGCAAGGTGCTTCGTGACCTCTCCCTGTTGCGCCACAGCAAGACGCTGTCGTTCGGCGAGCGGAAGATGTATGACAAAGCGCACACGTTGTTGACGCAAGAGATCGCAGTCACCCGCGACACCGATGAAGAGACGATCGCCAAAGAGATTGAGGATATCTTCTCGAAAGTTGAGAAGAAAGCCCCAACCAAGAAGAAACGCAGCCGAAAAAAGAAAAAGAAGAGCTGACGCGCGTGGCCGGACTTTCTTGAGGGAAGGGGTGACAACGCGCAGATTCCGATAAATACTGAATGTTGTCTGTTGCGGCGTACGCCGAAGGAAGTTGAATGCCCATACTCCTCGCCCTGCTCACGCTCACCGCCTGCAACGACGCCCCTGGCCTCAACAGCATCGCGAACACGGAGCTGGCGCGCTCACCCACCATCCTCGTCGAGCCCACGACGTTGGACTTCGGGGTCATCCCCCTGGGCGAGACGGTGGAGGACGTGGTCACCCTGACCAACATGGGCGATGCGGATCTTCAGTTGTTGTACATCGGGGTTGAGGGGGCGGACGCCTACCAGACCGATCCGCTTCCCTGGGATCGCATCACGCCTGGCAAGTCTATCGACGTTCCGATCAGCTATACGCCGTATGACTCACAGGACGTCGGTCTGCTGCGGGTCGTGACCGATGATCCGATCTATCCGGACGTGACGGTGGATTTGTTGGGCCGTGCTGCCTACCCGGAGCTTTCGATCACCCCCAACCCCCTGATCCTTGCGACGGCGTCGCCAGGGGAAGAGACCTATGGCAGCTTCACCCTGTCGAACACCGGCGCTGCGGCGCTTCTGATCGATCAGGTGACCTTGAGCGGGGCGACCTTCAGCCTGGACCCGGTGGCCAGCCCGATCGCGCTGTCGCCGAACGCGCAGACCCAGGTCACGGTTCGTTTCCTGGCTGATGAGAAGGGCATCTACGAAGGCCGGGTCTGGACAGCCGACAACACCATCGCCGGCAGCAGCTCGGCGGGGGTGCTGGGGGCCAGCGATGTGCCGGTCGCGTTGTGCGACGTCAACCCTTCGAAGGTCGCGCCGCTTCAGGAGTCGGCGACCTGGATCGGGGAAGAGTCCTTCGACGCCAGCGGCGCGCCGCTGGAGCAGTACCGCTGGACGCTGGTCGAGCGTCCGGATGGGTCGGTCGCGGAGCTGCCCGAGTCCAACGGCCTGCTCAACCAGCCCAACCTGGAGGGGTTCGTCCCCGACCTCGCCGGCAACTACATCGCCGAGTTGGTCGTGGTCAACGAAATGGGTGAGGCGTCGGCGCCCTGCCGGGCGATCCTGGAGGCGGTGCCCGACCAGAACCTGTGGATCGAGCTGTTCTGGGATCAGGTCAACGACGACATGGATCTGCACCTGCTGCGTCCCGGGGGTGAGCTGCGGACCGACGGCGACTGTTATTATGACAATTGCGTCGATGGCGGTCCGGATTGGGGCCAACCCGGCGAGACGGCGGACAACCCCAGCCTGGACATCGACGACATCTATGGGACCGGGCCGGAGAACGTCAACATCGCCATGCCTGAGCATGGCGTGTTCACGGTCGTCGTCCATGACTACAAGGGCAGCACCCCCGACTTCCTGGGCATCAACCATGTGTCGGTCAACATTTTTCTGGGCGGTGAGTTGGTGTGGACCGACACCCGTCCCATCCAGGGCGACGACACGTTTACCCCATTCGCGGAGATCTCCTGGCCTGATGGTGAGATCACCGCTGTGGAGTGAGCGGGGCTGGGATAGGGAGCGCCTTCTCTGTTTGCGGTTGATCTGAGGCAGACATGTCCGACCAGTTTTTACGCGGCCAGCTCCTTCAGCTGGTGGATCTTCATGGACTCAGCGCCGAGTGTCGGGACGATCTGCTCGACCTGCTCGAGTCGCCGATGTCTTCAGGGGATGGCGCGTCATGGATGGGCGACGAGGACACCTATAACATCGACCTGATGGACGACGCGCCCACGGAGCTGGGTCTGCCCGCGCCCGCGCAGCGGTATGCCTTTTTGGAGCTGCTCGGCGAGGGGGGGATGGGTGAGGTGCATCGGGTCTTTGATCGGCACCTGAACCGGACGATGGCGATGAAAGTGCTCAAGAAGAGCCTGCTTCGTTCGCCGCGGGCGCGGGCGCGGTTCGTCGCGGAGGCCCGCATCACAGCGCAGCTTCAGCACCCGGGCATCGTCCCGGTGCACGACGTCGGCGAGTTGGACACCAGCCAGCCCTACTACACGATGCGCGAGGTTCAGGGGCAGACCCTGCGGGCCGCGATCGACGCGGTCCATGCGGTCAGCCAGTCCGAGCGGTGGGGCGAGACGGCGGCGCGGGGTGACCGGCCGGGGTGGACGCTTCGTCGGCTGCTCGGTGCGCTGCGTCGCACCTGTGAGGCGATGGCCTACGCCCACAGCCGCGGGGTGGTCCATCGGGACATCAAGCCAGACAACATCATGGTCGGCGCCTTCGGTGAGGTGCTGGTGATGGACTGGGGCATCGCGATGGTGCTCGATCAGAGCGCCCCCCGGTTCGCCGCCAGCCCGATCACCGGCGTCGACGACAAGCGCGCGCGGTTCACCGGCGTGGTGGGCACCCCGGCGTATATGTCCTTCGAGCAGGCCACCGGCGAGCCGGCCCGGATCGGTCCACACAGCGACGTCTACTCGCTCGGCGCCACGATGTACCGGATCCTGAGCGGAGAAGCGCCGTTCCGGGGGGACGCACAGGAGATCCGGCGGCGGTTGTTGACCGGCCAGCCGCTCCCTCCGCGGCACCGGGGCGGCCCGCCGATCCCAGAAGAGTTGGAAGAGGCGTGTATGCGGGCGATGGCCCGCGAGCCTGCGGATCGGTTTCCCTCTCCAGCAGGCCTGGCGGACGCCATCACCGCATGGCTGGAAGGAGCACAGAGGCGCGATCGGGCGCTGGAGGTGGTCGCCCGGGCGGACCGGCTGCACCCTGAGATCGACCACCTCCGCGGGCGGGTACGCGAGCTGCGGGCCGACTCGGAGCGGCTTCTCTCGAATGTGCGCCCTCACGACCCAGAGCAGAAGAAGCGCCCTGGCTGGAAGAAGCAGGATGAAGCGGACGCGTTGGCCCGCGAAGCGGATCTGAAGACGCTTCAGTACCGGGAGACGCTTCGGACAGCGCTTCACTATGTCCGCGATCTGGGCGAAGCCCGCGATCGGCTGGCCGACCACTACGCCGCTCGCCACGCCGCCGCAGAGGCCCGACGAGACGCCCGGGAAGCCGAGATCCAGGAGCGCATGCTCCGCGCCCACGACAGCGGCCGTTACGCGCCCTACCTCCGGGGGGAGGGGGCGATGACCCTGTACACCGACCCGCCGGGCGCGCGGGTGCGGCTGTATCGCTATGAGACCCAGTACCGCCGGATGGTTCCGGTCTATCAGCGGTCGCTGGGCTACACGCCGCTGATCACCGTGCGCCTCCCGATCGGAAGCTACGTGCTGAAGATCCAGCATCCGAACTGTGCAGAGGTCAGCTACCCGGTCCAGATTACGCGCCAGGAGCACTGGAGCGGCGCGCCGCCGGGCGAGCGGGAGCCCAAAGCCATCTACCTGCCTCGCCGCGGCGAGCTTCGGGCCAGCGACTGCTACATCCCGGCCGGCTGGTTCCGCAGCGGGGGCGATCCGGACGCCGGCCACGCCCTGCCCCCGCGAAAGGTGTGGTGCGATGCTTTGGTGATACGGCGTTTCCCGGTGACCAACGCCGAATACATCGCGTTCTTGGACGACCTCGTCGCCCGTGGCCAGGAAGAGCTGGCGCTGCGCTACGCGCCGCGAGAGCGGCCGACGCCGAACGATCCAGAGGGCGGGCTGCTCTACGGCCGCAGCTCACTGGGACGGTTCTTGCTCGTCCCCGACGCCCACGGCGACGTCTGGCTGCAAGACATGCCCGTGATCATGATGCCGTGGGCGGGTGTGGTCGCTTACTGCCGATGGCTGTCCCGACAGGAGGGGCTTCCATGGCGGCTGCCGGGCGAGCTGGAGTGGGAGAAGTCCGCGCGCGGCGTCGACGGCCGGCGCTACCCCTGGGGCGACAACTTCGATCCATCCTGGGCCTGTACCCGGGAGTCCCATATGGGCCGCTCGCAGCCTGTCGCCGTGGACTCGTTCCCGGTCGATGAGAGTCCATACGGGGTCCGCGGAATGGCCGGCAACGCCCGCGACTGGTGCGGGGACGTCTACAGCCCCCGCGGCCCGCGGCTGGAAGGCAATCAGGTGGTTCCCCCCATCCTCCCGATGCGTGCGGATTTATCGGCCGGCCACACCGGCATCACCCGCGGCGGGGCGTGGTGGTATTCCCCCCAGGCGGCCCGGGTCACCTATCGGGCCGTTTACCTGCCCTCGATTCGGTTCCACCCCCTCACCTTCCGCATCGCACGCACCTTCCCCAACCCCAGCTGAATCGACCGCACAGACCGATGCGATGGGCGTTAAACTGAGTGACCGATGCGAACTGATCTCCTGTGTACTGCGCTCATGCTGGCCGGCTGCCCGGAGCCAGCGGCCCCATCACCGCACCGTCCGGCGGCGACCGACACGGCCCTGGCGTTCGAGACCGCCGATCCAACGCCGGTCCCCGCAGAGCG
>JBCBLB010000637.1:0-5582 GCA_038520555.1 Myxococcota bacterium
CGCCGAATTACTGGAGTCAGCACCAGGGGTCGATTCTGGCGGACGGCAACTTCTACCTCTGACGTTCTTCGGACGACCCTGGACGCTCTGATTGCGTTAGTCATCGCGATCAGGAGGATCACCGAATGGCCGATGATGCCAAGACGATGTGGGCGCTGACGTTTGATCGGTCGCGCGAAGATTGGAACGGGTCGACGGGCCTTGTCAAGGAGCGCGTCCCTCGTCCCCGGCTCGATGAACCCGACGGCGCGGATCGCTCCAACGTGATCATCAAGGTCCGCTATGCAGGCTTTTGCGGCTCGGACCGCGGCATCTGGTGGCGGAAGGCCTTCGGCGACATGATCCTCAGCAGCCTCGACGCAGAGGGGCGGGATCGCCGCATCGTCGGTCATGAACTCCTCGGTGAGATCGTCGAGGTCGGCAGCCGGGTCACCCCCAAGTATGGGTATACGCCTGGCCAGACCGTCTCCACGGAGAGTCACATCGTCTGCGGCGTCTGTTATCAGTGTCGGCTCGGTGACCTGCACGTTTGCGCCGACGATAAGATCATCGGCATCTCGCGGGATGGGTGCTTCGCCGAGTATGTCAAGCTGCCGGCCAAGGCGCTCTGGCCGACCGACCTCGACAAGATCCGCCCTGAGGTGGCCGCGATCCAGGAGCCCTTTGGCAACGCCATGCACGCCTGTCAGGCCACGGAGCTTCGCGGCAAGACCGTGGCGATTATTGGCTGTGGGACCATCGGCCTGTTCGCGATCCTTATCGCGCGGGGGATGGGCGCCAGCCGCGTCATCGGCGTAGAGCCGGATCCGAAGCATGCGGCGATGGCCCGCAGGCTTGGCTGTGAGGTCGTGCTCACCCCGAACCGCCCACCGCCTGATGCGCCCCATGCCTCAGATCCGGACCTCATCGCCCAGGTGATGGAGCTGACCGACGGCGTCGGCGTCGACGTGGCGATGGAGATGGCGGGGTTCAACGCAGCGCTCAACAACGCGGTCAAGATGACCCGCCGCGGCGGGCACGTGGTGCTGTTCGGCGTCAAGAATGGCGACGCCGTCATCGAGGACTTCCACCGGGTCATCATGAACGGCCTGCAGCTCCACGCGGTGGTGGGGCGGCAGATCTTCGGCACCTGGGAGCTGACCCGGAGCCTGCTGGAGAACACCCACAACGGCATCCAGGACGCCATCTTCGAGACCATCCTCGCTGGCGGCGACAACACCATCGTGGACATCGAAGACTGGGAGCGGGATCGGTTCGAGGAGCGGATTCGCAGCCATCCCAAGGTGCTCATCCGCTTCGCCGACTGAGCCGGCCACGGCCCGGCCGATGTCCTCCGATCGGTTCGGGAGGGGGGTGGGTTATTGTGTCAGTCTTCACATGGGAGGACCGGGATGTCGTTGCAGAGACTGGACGCAGGGTTGGCGCGGGACATCGCTCGCTTGAAAGAAGAAGGCCGGGCGAAGGCGCCAGAGCGGGTGATCGTTGATTACATGCCGGCGCAGGGGGCCCGGGGACCGCGATACAAGCTGTCTGGCCAGGGAGACCAGCCGTTCTTGCGGATGAATTCGAACAGCTATATGTCGCTGTCCCACCACCCACGGATGCTCGAAGCGGCAGACAAGGCGGCGCATGTCTTCGGGGTCGGGCCTGGCGCGGTCCGGTTCATCGACGGCACCTTCCACCACCATATCGAGCTGGAGCACCGGATTGCAGCGTTCATGGGGCGTCCGGCCGCCAAGATCTTCAACTCTGCGTATACGACCAACCTGGGCCTGGCGCTGTCGATCCAGAACAAGCAGACCTATTGGATCGGCGATCAGCTCAACCACAACTGCATCATCCGGGCGATGCGCATCGCCAACGTGCCGCGGCATCACAAAGCGATTTACCCGCACAATGACATGGATGGTCTCAAACAATGCCTGGAAGCGGTGCCTGAGGGCATTGATCGGGTCATCGTGATCACCGACGGGGTGTTCAGCATGCGGGGGGACACGGCGCCGCTGCAGACCATCAACGCGTTGGTCGCGCCGCACCGGGATCGCTTCGCCGAGGGGCTGATCACGGTGGCCGATGACTCGCATGGGGTGGCGGCGTTCGGGGAGACCGGCCGCGGCACCGAAGAGATCGAGGGCGCTCAGGTCGACGTCGTCATCGGCACCTTCGGCAAGGGGTTTGGTGTGAACGGTGGCTTTGTCGTGGGCAGTGAGACCCTGATCGAGGCGATCCGCCAGAAGGCAGACACCTATATCTACACCAACCCGCTGTCCGTGGCGGACTGTGCTGCGGCGATTGAGGCTGTGGACATCGTGGATTCGGACGAGGGGCGGGCGCTGCTGCAGACGAGCCGGGCGCGGATCGCGCAGTTCCGGGCGGGCCTGGAGCGGCTGGGGCTGGAGAGCATCCCCGGTGAGCACCCGGTGGTTCCGCTGATGGTCCGTGATGGGGACAAGACGGTCCAGCTGGTCAACGACCTGTTCGAGCGGGGCATTCTGGTGATCGGCCTTCGGTACCCGGTCGTCCCTCATGGGGACGAGAGCATCCGCTTCCAGATCAACTCGGCGCACACCGAAGCGGACATCGATGAGGTGCTCAACGCCCTCGAAGCGCTGATGTGATCGGGGAGTCCGACTCATGAACCGCCTGCTGCCGCGTGCGGCGATCGCGGCCCTCTCTGGGCTGGGGATGATGCTTGTCTGTCCGCCCATCGGGCTGCGGCATCTGCTGTGGGTGATCTTCGTGCCCGCCCTGCTGGTGATGCGCCCGGGAGAGCATCGCAACAACGCTCTGATCGGCTACGCGGCCGGGTGGACGATGTTGGCGGCCAACTTCTTCTGGTTGGCGGACACCGTCGTCATCTTCAGCAGCCTGCCCTACATCGCCAGCGTACTGGTTGTCGTGATCTTCGCGACGTTCTTCGCCCTGCCATACCTGCTGGTCTTCGGCTCGGCCCGATGGCTGCGGGAGCATATCGGCGTATGGTGGGTGGTGGTCGTGCCCGGGCTCCAGGTCGCCGCGGAGCATCTGATCCCATCGTTGTTCCCCTACTATCTGGGCGGGACGATGTACCGGGATCCGTATATCTGGCAGGTGGCCAGCCTGACCGGTCCGACCGGCCTGACCTTTCTGGCCCTGGTGAGCAACTGCCTGATCGTCGAGGGGATGCTCCGATTCCGGTCTGGCCAGTCTCAGCCCATCCTCGCCGTTGCGGCGCTGCTCGCCACGATCGGAGCGGGCTTCGGCTTTGGGGCCTGGCGCCGGACAGCGGTCGAGGCGCAGCTGGCGGATGCGCCGACCATCCGGGCATCGATCCTCCAGCAGAGCGAAGACATGGAGTTTCGCTTGCGAGAGAGCGTCTGGGACACGCTGTCTGACTGGGTGCTGCTCACCCGAGAGGTCATCGCCGACAAGCCGGATCTGGTCGTCTGGCCGGAGGGGTCGGTGCTGTTCAACCCCGACGACGATCGGGTCTACAACGCCCTGGGCGGCCGATCGCCGAAGCAGTTCTTCGGGGAGCTGGTCACCCGGGGGGGCTTCGACTTTTTGATCGGCGGGGGGACCATTGAGCTTCATGAGGGCACGACGGCGGACGGCCGCCAGCGGTTCACGGCCTACAACTCCTGCTATGGGTTCCGGCGGGACGGCGCTGTGGTGGGCCGGTACGACAAGATGGTGCCGCTGCCGTTCGGCGAGTATCTACCGCTGGCCGACACCTTCCCCATCTTGCGAGAGATCATCCAGGGGCCGGGCAACTTCCGGGCGGGCACCGAGGCGGTGACGTTCTCGGCGAGCAGCGGGGACGGCCAGGTGCGCTACACCTATACGACGCCCATCTGCTATGAGGCGATCCTGTCGGGGCAGATGTGGCGGATGCGGGACGCAGATCTGCTGCTGAACATCACCAACGATGCATGGTTCGGGGACACCGCGGCGCCACATCTGCATGGGATGTTGTCGGCGGCGCAGGCGGTGACGCTGGGGCGGCCGATGCTGCGGATCGCCTACACCGGTGTCAGCTTTGTGGTGGAGCCCCATGGGCAGATTTTGTATGAGACCGAGCCGTTCGCAGAGGTCGCGGAGGTGGTTGAGGTTCGGCTGGGCGCGGTGCAGACGGGGTATCGATCCGGCGGATTTTTGTTTCCCTGGATCGCTGCGTTGGTGGGCTTCTCTGGGCTGATTGTGGGGCGAAGGCGCAGCCGCGAAGCGCGGTGATGTCACACATTGGGGTCGGTGAGCGTAGTACGGGGTGGAGGTTGAGCTGTCCTCGCTGTCCGATGAGACCTTGATGGAGCGTGTACAACATGGTGACCGCACAGCATACCAGACGCTCTTTGAGCGGTATCAGCGGCGCATTTATGGATATTTGTTGCGAAAGACACGCGACCGTCAGACGACCGACGACCTCTTCCAGGAAACGTTCCTGTCCGTGTATCGGGCACGGAAAACGTGGAAACCGGGAAGAAAATTCCGCTCCTGGTTGTTTGCAATTGCAGCCAACGCTTCGCGGGATTTTGTCCGCAAACAACAGCGGACACTCGAAGAAGCGGATGCAGAAATTCTGCTGCCGGTTTATCCACGATCTGACGCCCGAATCCACCTCGAGGAGGCCATTGCTGGGCTGCCGGACACCCTTCGCGATGCGTTCCTCCTCGGGGTGGTTGAGGGTTTCACTCACAAAGAAGTCGCTGAGCAACTGGAGATTTCGCCAGCGAACGCACGGGCACGCATCAGCCGCGCCCGCGCCTGGCTCCGTGATCACCTGGAGGGGGCGCAATGAATTGTGATCATGTGCGCGCGGTTCTCCTTGGTGAAGCCCCTCACACCGACACCTCTGATCATGTGGACGGCTGCCCCGACTGTCAGCGATTCTCGGATGAGCTGGACGCGCTGGACGCCCGATTCGCGGACCTGATCGAGATCGAACCGCCCATGGGGCTTTTGGAAGAGACCCTCGCGGCGGTCGATGCAGCGTTTGATGCGGACTGGGACGCGCCGTTCGCCGCGCTCCCGTCGCCGATGGTGCCGTCATCGGTGGTTGAGCAGACGCTCTCGGCGGTGGACGCCGAGATGCTCCGTGACATCCCGCCGGCAGCCAACCGCTGGTGGCGCTGGGCATCGATCGCGGTTGCAGCCGCGGCGGTGTTGCTTGTGGTGTCACCGCTTGGCAGCCCCCCGGATCCCGATCGGCCGATGCGGGAAAAAGGGGACGGCATCCGGTTACCGGAGCTGGCGCTGAAGGTGTCGGTGTCGCACGATGGGACATTGAGTCGCTATCGGGCGGGGCAGGCGTATACAGTGGGGGACGTGCTCTACTTCCGCGCCAGCGCAGATACGACAGGACACAGCGCCCTGGTCCGGGTCGACGGCAAGGGGGCGGTGGTGATTCATCAGCAGGATCTACCGGCGATGGCGGACGCTGATCTGCGGATGGCCAACGGCAAGCTGTTGGCCTGGGAGATCGAAGCGGGCGAGCAGACAGCGGCGTTCGCGCTGCTGTCAGGGCCCACGCCGCTGACCGCGGACGCGGTCGAAGGCGGGCTGTCCGGCGTCAGCCCGGAGGCGGTGTGTCAGGCTGCCGCGGC
>JBCBLB010000300.1:0-11056 GCA_038520555.1 Myxococcota bacterium
GATACGATCCTCAAAACCGTCGATGAGGAACGCGGCGGCTGGGGTGGGGGGGCCAGGTTTCCGATGCCCCCTCGGCTGCTGTTTCTCCTCGATCAGGAAGAAGTCGAGACCATCGCCCACACCCTCGATGCGATGGATCGGGGTGGGATCCACGATCACCTCGGCGGCGGGTTTCATCGATATGCCGTCGACCCGGACTGGGAGATCCCTCACTTCGAGAAGATGCTCTATGACAACGCCCAGCTCGCTGGGGTGTATCTCAAGGCATGGGCGCTCACTGGCGTCACCCGATGGCTCACCGTCGCGGGGATGACTCTGGAGCACCTCTGCGATGATCTTGCCCGCGCGGATGGACTGCTCGCCTCCAGCATCTCCGCAGATGATCCCGAAGGGGAAGGGACATACTACACCTGGACCCCAGATGAGCTGGAGCAGGTCCTCGGGACCCCCCTCGGGCGGGCTGTCGCACAAGCCTACTCGGTGAGCCCCTCTGGAAATCATGAAGGCCGAAGCGTCCTTGTTCGGACCGGGGATCCCGGTGTGCTCTCGGTGGCGCGCTCCCGAATGCGCGCTGCGCGGAAGAAGCGGCCGGCGCCCGAGCGAGATGACAAGGCCGTGGTCGCCTGGAACGCCTTTGCTGCTGCTGCGTTTGCCCTGGCTGGGCGCCTGCTCGACGAGCAGCGGTACCTCTCAACGGCACAGACCATCGTCCGGCGCCTGCTCGACGAGCCGTTGGGCCGAGTCGTCGGCGGAGACGCGCCCGCAGTGCTCTCCGATTTTGCCGCACTCATCGATGCCCTGTTTGAGTTGCACGCCGCCGACGGTGACCCCCGGTGGCTCATTGAAGCGGTAGAGCTGGGACAGCAGCTCTGCCAACGGTTCCAGTCGGCGGATGGTCGGCTGGTGCATGGCGCGATCGATGCGACAGGGCTTCCCGAACCGCGGAGTCAGTGGGTCGACCACGCCGAACCTGCGGCCTCTGCGGCGGGGCTGCTCGCCCTCCAGAAGCTGCATGCGCTCGGCGTGGATGTGGATGTGGATTTTCAGCCGATCATCGCAGACGGTCGGCGCGCCCTCGCTGAGAACCCGGAGATGGGCCCAGGCTTTCTGCGGGCGCTGCGAAACGAGCAACGACCGATGATGACGACGATCATCACGGGCAGCCCGCCCCTCTGGGAAGCCGCGCGTCGGATCTGGAGGCCGCGATCGCTGCTGATCGTTACCGATTCAAGCCCGGCGTTGGCGGAACGGTTCCCAACGCTTCGAGGCAAAGGGCCTGGAAGGGCATGGATCTGTGAGGGGACCAGCTGTCGGCTTCCCATCCGTTCACCACAGCGGCTCATTGAAGTGCTTCGGTGAACGCTCGTGACGAAAAAAGCGGATGGGTTTCTTCTCCAGACAGAAGGTTGTCCGATAGTCCTCATCAGGGAGGGACAACCCATGATCATGTTGTTGGCTGGCGCCGCGTTCGCGGGCACGCCTGAGGTCTCTGTTCGTGACGATGGCACGGTCGTCGCTGAGGTTGTGGTCGCCGCTTCGCAGGAAGCGATCCACGCCACGCTCGCCGATCCGATGCTGCTTGCGAAAATCGACGGCACCGTCCAGGTCAGCGTCTCCGAGAAGAGCCGCTGTATGGTCGTCAACAACACCGTGCCCCACCCGATCGCCACCATCGAGTACAGCGCGCGCGCCTGCCCGACCGCGGACGGTTGGACCTACACCATGATCGAAAGCGAAGACCTCAAGCACTATTCGGCCACCTGGCAGGTCGAGAAAATGGACGAAGAACGCTGTACCCTTCGCTATTCGTTTCGGGTCACCCCGAACTTTCCGGTGCCGCAGTGGGTGGTCAGTCGCCAGTCGACCCAGGGCGTCCGGGACTTCCTGAGTCGGCTGAGCCAGCACCTCGAACAGTAGCCAGGAACGGAACCACCGCCTCAGCAAACCGTTCGGTGGCGTCGACGTGGGCGAAGTGTGACGCGCGATCCAGACGAACGAGCGATGCGGCCGGGATCCGGGCCGCCAGCCGCTCTCCGATCCATGGCGGCACCATCGGGTCCTCTGTCGCATACACCAGCTGCAGTGGGATCGGAAAACCTGCCTGCAACAAGCGGTTCAGCGCGTTCATTTCGAAAGGGCTCATGGTCTGTCCCAGGTACCGGGCGAAGGCCCGGATGCCCGCTCTGGTCTTGAGGGGGAGCGCATACTCACGGGCTTCTTCGATGGATTTCAACGACTCATCGTAATAGTGCACGTTGTGGTGCGCCCACTGCTCTGCATCTCTCCAGACGAGCTGGCGGAGCAGGGCCTGTGCTCCGGGGATCCGCATCACGAAGTGGAGCGCCCACATCCTCGCCGTGGGGATGCCCGGAGCATGCAGGTTCACCAGGCAGCCCATCGCGGTTGGATCCTGCATCGCCAGGTGCATACACAGATAGCCGCCCATTGAATTTCCGATGGTTGGGCAGCCTCGAATCCCCAACGCATCGATGACCTCGGACAACCAGCGACACAACGCGGCGGGCCGATGGTCTCCGTCGGGGGCATCGCTCCGGCCGCAGCCGACCAGATCCGGCGCGTAGCAGGTGTACCGTTCGCCGAGGACCCCGAACAGGTATCGCCAGGAGTAGCTATGGGTCATCAACCCATGCACCAACAAAAGCGGCGGGCCCGCTCCAAACACGCGAACATGGACGGAATGTTCTCCAAAACCACCATCGATCGTCAGGGTTCGAGGGTCCGCGTCGTAGAAGCGATGTTTCCGATCCGGGGCGGAGGGGAGCTCGGCGAGCGGCTGCTGTTTGAACGGGATCATTTCGGCGGATTCGGGGCGGGCAGTGCGCTCTCAAAGTATACGCTCGTCGAGGGGAACGCGAAGCGGACCCCGATCTCTTCGGCGATCTCCATGATCTGCAACATCAGCTCCTGCTTGAAGACCAGCTCTTCCGTCCAGTTTTGCACGTCGAGGAAGGTGTAGACCATCACATCCAGCGACGAGCCGCCGAAGTCGACGAATCGGACCTGTGTGCTGTCTTCAACGACGCCGTCACGCGCTTGAAGGTCTGTATGGATGCGCTGCAGGAAGGTCCGCATCTGGGCGGGGGTGGTGTCATAGGTCAGCCCGATATTGAGCTTCAACCTGCGGTGGGTACGAAGGCCCATGTTGTCGACGGTGGAGTTGGCGACCTTGGCGTTCGGGACGCTGACCACCGACTTGCCGAAGGTCCGGATCCGGGTCGAGCGGAACCCGACCTCTTCCACGACGCCCTCGGTCTTCCCATCGATGATGACCCAGTCTCCGATCTGGAAGGGCCGGTCGGTGAAGATGGTGAGCGATCCGAACAGGTTGCTCATGGTGTCCTGAGCGGCGAGGGCGACGGCGACGCCGCCGACGGACACACCGGCGAGCAGGGCGGTGACCTCGACGCCGACGTTCTGGAGGATAAACACGATCCCCAGCGCCCATAAGACGACCTTGATGGCCCGGCTGAGGAGGGGGATGACCTGATCATCGAGCTTGCTGTCGGTGGCTTCGGCCCGCTTGCCGAGCAGGTCGGCGCCGAGGTCGACGAATCGGGTCAAAATGACGACCGCCGAGATGGACAGGATCGAGACGGCGATGAACTTGAGGACGAGGGTGGCCTGGACGGCGAGCTGAAGATCGGGGATGCCCCAGTTGAAGACGAGGCCGGTGGCGAACCACGTCAGCGGCGCCCGGATCCGCTTGATCAGCTCGGTGTTGACTTTCAGCTCCAGGCGCTCGGCCAGTCGAACGATCTGCTGGGTGAGCAGGGCCTGAGCGAGCCATCCGACGGCCAAAGACATCGCGACGAGGACGATAAAATAGACGTACTGCCAGACGAACAGCCCGAACACCGGCTGGAAGAAGAACGGCGGCATCTGCTCCTGAATCGCCAGCAGGACGCTGGAGAACGTCTCTTTGTACAAACCAGGCACGGCTTGCATGGTGCTTCGGGAGTAGACCCACCGATCGCCTCTCTTGACGATGACCATCACCGGAAAGGCGTCGAGGGGGGTGACCTGGGCTCGGCCCTCTTCATCGCGGTAGTTGGGATCGTCGGGCAGGCCGTCGGTCGAAACATACAGCGCCTTCGCGTCGAGGATCTGCTTGAGGCGGATGGCCATCCGCTGGTTCTTTTCCGCCGTATCGTCGGGCAGGTCGACGCAGGCGACGGCCTTGTCCGGGTGCCAGTGGTCGGTCTGGAGGTTCTCCAGCAGCGAAGCGGTCGCAGATCGGGGGGTCTCGCAGGGCGAGGGGCCTTTGGCCTCAGCGGTGCGTGTGGTGAACAAGATGAAAACGGCGAGCAGGACCAGTAACCGTTGGAAGCAGACGCCCATCACAATCCTCCGGGTCGAATCAGGACAGCCTCCTAAGGCGTCACCGCTCAGCTCGCCCCTTGTGGTCGGCTGACGCCCCTGTTGGGTTACAGTGACGGGTGAACCCAATCGCTCCGAGGGTTGAGATGGGGATCTTCACCAAGACCATCAAACGCGCGGGCCAGAAGGCGGTCACCCGGTTCATGGATCGGGTGGGCAGCAAGCTGGTCGAGCGGATCGCAGACACCTCCGCGGATGCGCCGAACGCTTTCCATGCGCCCAAACGCGACCTGTACCGCAAAATGCAGGAAGGCAGCGCCGGAAACACCGACACCGACACCGACACTGCCACCGCCACTGCCACCGCCACTCCGCCAGGGACCGACGCGGCGTCGGGTCAGTAGTCGCCCATCGCTGCACGCAATCGGACAGCGGCCAGGTCACGGGTGACCCGCTCCTGGAGCAGGCCGACCTGCGCCTGCAGCATCAGCAGGCGGGCGTTGTCCGCTTCCAGCGCGGTCGAGCTTCCGGCCTGCTCATTGGCTTCTGCGAGCTTGAGGTTTTCCTCGGCGAGACGCACCTGCCGCTCAGCGGTCGCATAGGCCGTCTTGGCCTGCTCCAGCGACTCCCAGGAGTTGATCAGCTCCTGTTCGGCCTGTTGACGGGTGAGCAGCGCCTGGAGGGTGGCGGACCGCTGGAGGCTGGCCTGCTCAAACTGAGTGGCCAGCCGGGCGCCGCCGTCCCAGATGGTCCAGCTTCCCTGGATTTGGAAGGTCCAGTAGAAGTTGCTGTCCACGAAGCCGGGGTTTTCGGTGTAGATATAGGTAAAGTTCGCGTCGAAGGTCGGTAGCCAGGCAAGGTCGTAGCCGGTGTTATACAGCCGGGCGATCTGGATCTGTTCCTCTGCGGATTGCACATCGGACCGTCGGCTGACCGCATCGACAACATCCGCCCGGCTCGAAGGGGTCAGGGGCATCGCCGGTACGACCAGCTCAGCGTCAGCATCGATGCCGGTGGTCAGGGTGAAGTTCTGGGCCGCCTCCAGCTCTCGCTGCTGGGCGGCCTGAAGATCGCGTTGGGTGCGAGACAGCTCCAGAGAGACCTCCAACAGATCGCGCTGGGTGGCCAGCCCGGATTCGACCTGCTTCTCTGCCAGATCCTGCTGACGCTCGGCGAGGGCGACGGCTTTTTCGGCGAGCGGGATGCTCTCTCGGGTCAGGGCGAGCTGATAGTAGGCGCTGGCGACCTGGCTTCGAATCTGGGTCCGGGCCCACGACTCGTCCATCTTCGCCTTGTCATAGGTCCGGCGGGCGCCAAAAAAACCGGGGACGGCCTGTGCGTTGAACAGCGGCTGGGACAACGTGGCGTTTCCCGAGAAGAAGGACTGCGCCTGGATGAGGGTCTCTTCCCCTTCTGGAAACTCACCGGTGGTGATCACTTCGGTGAAGTCGATGTTATTGAAGTCAATGTTCGGGAAGGTGACGTCTTCGAACTCGTTATAGGTGTAGCTGCCGTTGACCGAGAGCTTGGGACCCAGGTTGGAGATGGCCTTTCCCTTGAGCGTGCGAGCCTGGATGGTCTGCTCACGGGTCAGGGCGAGGTTGATGTTGTTGTCTTCAGCGGCGGCGAGGGCCTGCTCCAGGGTGACGGTGCGGGCGTGGGTGACGCCGGGGACCAGGGCGAGGACGAGGATCACCGCGCTGCTGACGGCGGCGGTGGCCTGGGTGGTTCGGCGGCCGAACAGGCGACCGACAAACCGGTTGAAGTCCTCGACGATGGAGTAGAGCGTCGGCACCATGACCAGGGTGAGGATGGTGGCGAACAGCAGGCCGAAGATGACGGCGATGGCCATCGGCCCCCAGAACTCTGCGTTTCGACCGCCGACCAGGAACTTGAAGTTGGCGAAGTCGAAGCTGACGCCGACGGCCATGGGCACCAGGCCGAGGATGGTGGTGATGGCGGTGAGCATGACGGGGCGGAAGCGGGTCATGCCGGCGCGGATCAGGGCGTCCTCCATCTCATGGCCGCGCTCTCGTAGCTGCTCGACGTAGTCGAGCAGGACGATGGCGTTGTTGACCACAACCCCGGCCAGCGAGATGACCCCGATGCCGGTCATGATGACGCCGAAGGGGGTGCCGGTGATGATGAGCCCCCACAGCACCCCGACGAGGCTGAGGATGACGCTGGCGAGGATGATGGCGGGCATCGAGAAGGAGTTGAACTGGGTGACCAGGACGACGGCGATGAGGGCGACGGCGATGATGAACGCCCGACCCAGGAAGGCGGTGGCGTCGCGCTGCTCGTCGTTGGCACCGCCGAGCCGGAGGTCGAAGCCTTCGGGAACCTGCCCGTCGGCCTTCATCCGGTCGATGGTGGACTGGACCGCCTGGCGGACGTCGTTCTCGTTGTAGCCTTCGGCGATGTTGCCTTCGATGGTGACGACCAGCTCCTGGTCGACGTGCTTGATGGCGCCGCTGCCGCCGACCAGCGAATAGGACGCGACCGCGGACAGCGGGACCGAGAAGGTGTCGGGGTTCTTGTCCTCACGGCCGGGGATGCGCAGGTCGAGGATGCTCTGGACGTCGTCAGAGAACCGGGGGTCCATCTCGACGACGATGTCGTACTCATCCTTTCCATCCCGCAGGGTGCTGGCGGTGGTGCCCGCGACGGCGGTGCGGATGGCGTTGGCGACCTCACCGGTTGAGCTTCCGATGCGCTTGGCGGCGCCACGGTCGATCTGGAGGCGCAGCTCCGGGCGGTTGACGCGGTAGTCGTCTTTGACATCTGCGGCGCCCTGGATCTTGTTGATCTCACGGCGAACCACAGAGGCCAGCTCACCGACCTCTTCGAAGCCGGGGCCGGAGACCTCGACCCCGACAGGCGGACCGACGGGCGGGCCCAGCTCTTCTTTCTCGATCGTGATCTCGGCGCCGGGGATCTGCTTGAAGGTGTTCCGGAGCCGGTCGATGGTGTCGCGCGTGCTCTCGATGCGTACCTGTTCCCCTTCCTTGGCGGAGTTGCGGTCTGGCAGGAAGTCGACGGTCAGCCGCGCGGCGCTGGCGTTGGCCTGAGAGCCGGCCAGAGGAGAGCCGCCGCCGCTGACGCCGGTCTCTGCGACATAGACGTCGACGTTCTCCTGCTCCGAGAGGATCGCTTCGATCTGGCGGACGATCTCGTCGGTCCGCTCCAGGTCGGTGCCGTCGGCGGTGCGGACGGCGACGGTGGCGCGGTCCGGCTCTGTGTCGGGGAAAAATTCGGTGCCATGGTTGAGGAAGCCATAGGCGACGAAGGTGAAGAACAGGGTCGCGAAGCCGAGGACTGCAGAGGTGTAGCGGTTGCGGATCGAGAAGATGAGCAGGCTCTTGTATCGCTGCATCAGCGGATGGTCGCTCTCGGCCACTTCGCCGGCGCCGGCTGCGGACTTCGTCCGCTGCATCAGCCGCGAGGTGGCGACGGGCAGGATGGCGACCGCGACCACCAGCGAGCTGACCAGGACGATGATGACCGTCTTGGGCAGGTACCCCATGAACTGGCCCATGATGCCCTGCCAGAAGACCATCGGGAAGAAGGCCGCCACGGTCGTGGCGGTCGAGGCGGCGACGGCGAGGGCGACCTCGCGGGTGCCATCGATCGAGGCCTCGATGAGGGTCTTGCCCTCTTCCATATGGCGGTAGACGTTCTCGACGACCACGATGGCGTTGTCGACGAGCATCCCGAGGGCGAGGATGAGGCTGAACAGGACGATCATGTTCAGCGTCATCCCGAACACCGAGATCACCACGAAGCTCATCAGCATCGACAGGGGGATCGCGATGGCGACGAACAGGCTGTTTCGCGCGCCCATGAAGAACAGGACGACCCCGACGACGAGGATGAGCGCGGTGAGGATGTTGTTCTGGAGATCGGAGACCATGTCCCGGATCTGGGTGGACTGGTCGGCGAGCACCCGGTACTCCACGCCCTCCTCCCAGGTGCCGGCCTGCTCGGCTGCGATCTCACGGACCTCATCGGCGATGTCGATGATGTTGGCGCCGGAGCGCTTCGTGATGGCCAGAGACACGGCGGGCTGACCGTTCATCCGCGCATAGGTGTCCGCGTCCGCGAAGCCATCCACGACCCGGGCGAGGTCGCGGACGAAGACCGGTCGGCCCTCCTTCCGCTTGACCGCCACGCCCATGATCTGTTCGACTGTGTCGAACTCACCGGGGACACGGACGAGGAACGATGAGTCGCCAGCGGTGACTTCGCCGCCGGGGATGTTGACGTTTTCGTTCTGGATGGCCGAGATGATGTCCGAGTGCGAGAAGCCGTAGCGGGCGAGACGGCGGGGATCGAACTGCACACGGATCTGCCGGGTGCGACCGCCGGACAGCTTGGCGTCGAGCACGCCGGAGATGCGCTTGGTCTCGTCTTCCAGGCGCTCTCCATACTCCTTGAGTAGCTCGAGGTCGACGGGGCCTGCGATGGTGACGATCATGATCGGGACGTCGGACAGAGAGACCTCCTGGACCTGAGGCTCTTCCGCGTCATCGGGCAGGTCTGGCTTGGCGCGGTTGACCCGGTCGCGGACCCGCTGGAGGGCGTCTTCGATGACGACCTCCGGTTCGAACTCCAGGGAGATGATGCTCGCCCCCTCGGCCGAGGTCGAGGACATCTTCTTGATGTCCTTGATGCCGGCGAGCTCGTTCTCAAGAGGGATGGTCACCAGGGACTCGACGTCGACCGGCGAGACGCCCACATAGGGGGTGGTCACCAGGACGACGGGGATCTTGACGTCGGGCGAGGACTCACGGGGCAGCTGGATATAGCTGAGCGATCCAAACGCGACGATACAGAACACCGCGAGGAGGATCGTCGGCGCGTAGCGGACGAAGAGGCGAATCATGGTCTGCGAGCCTCAGTTCTGGTTCTTGGCGAAGCTTGCCCGGCCGTTCTCACAGCAGACGCCTTCGCGGGTGAGGATCAGCTTGTCGCCGTCAGCGAGGCTGCGGTGACCGTTGATGATGACGCGGTCATTGACGCTCAGACCCTCACGGATGACGATCTGATCGGAGACGACCGCGCCAGCGGTGACGTCCCGCCAGCGGGCGACACCGTTATCGTCGATGTAGACGCCCACACCGTCGCGCCGGGTGACCAGCCAGTCCTGGGGCATGACGACGGCGCCGTCTGCCAACGACTGGGTGATCTTGACCTCTGCGATCATGCCGGGGAGGAGCGCGCGCTCAGGGTTCGCCACCTCAACCTCGACCGTGAACAGCCGGGTCGACAGGTCCGCTGCGGGGTCGATGTGGGTGACGGTCCCGTCGAAGACGGCCGCGGTGGATTCCGTGCTGACCGAGGCCTTCAACCCCTGCGACAGGCCGACGACGTCTCGATCACTGACGCCGATGGAGACGTTGACCGGGTCGAGCTGGATCACCCGAACCAGCGGCGCGCTGGGGTTGGCGATCTCTCCCTTCACGCTCCCCACCGAGCTGACCACGCCTGAGAACGGCGCCTTGAGCACCGATCGGGAGAGGTTGATGCGGGCGAGGCGTGCCTGAGAGGCGGCGACCCGGGCCTGGGTCCGGAGCCCATCGAGCTGCGCTTCGCTGGCCAGGTCGCCGAGCGCCTCCGTCCGCTGCAGGTCTCGGGCGGCCTGCTCGGCCTGGGCTTCGGCCTGCTCGAGCTGGGCAGCGTAGACCGATGTGTTGACCCGCATCAGGGACTGGCCCTTCTTGACGGCCTGTCCTTCCTCAACCAGCACCGCTTCGATGAAGCCGCCGGCCGCGCTGGCCAGCAACGCGTCGTTGGCGCCTTCGATCTCGCCGGGAAGGGACAGCTCCATGAACGCCTGGCTGGGTTGGATACGAGCGACCTCGACCCGGGTGCCCGGCGCTTCAGGGACGCCGAGTGCTTCGGTGGAGGCTTTGCCCCCGCCTTCTGCGTTGCCGCAGCCGGCGAGCAGAAGCCCCCCGGCGAGCAGACCGAAAACAATCGGGGTGTTCATGTCGGTGCGACTCCGTGAAAGAATAGGTCTAAGATGTGTTCAGGGGTTTTCTCTGGGATTGGCTGGCCATGAACACAGCGCATCCCCCAGATCTGAATCAGCCCATCGAGCGACGTGCTGAGCTGGCAGAGATCCACGTTGTCCCGGATCTCCCCTTGCTGACGTGCATGCTTGAGGATGTCGATGAGCATTCGGCTCTGCTCTTGATGCAGCGAGATCAGGTCGATCTCCGGACTGCCCTCGTCCGGACGATGCTGCGCGGTCATCAACAGCCGCATCGACTCCGGGCGGTGTTGAATGTACGTGAAGAACGTCCGCATCCCAGCCAGAAGCCGCTCATGGAGCGTCCCGGGCTGCGACAGCGTCTGCTCGATGAGGGCCGTGAACTGGTTCATGTTCGTGCCCACCGCTTCCAGAAACAGCTCTTCTTTGTTGCTGAAGTGGTAGTACAGCGCGGGCTTGGTGCACCCGACCGCTTCGGCGACCGTCCGCATGGAGGTCGCCGCATAGCCCTGGTTGGCGAACAGGGTGGTCGCCTCTTGGAGGATGCGCTCTCGTAAGTCGCTGGGCATGGTTGGCTTACTTACCGGTCGGTAAAATCCAGTTCGAGTACCAGCTAACCACCACTTCGAATCCAGCAACAGCTCCTTGAAGCCGTATCTACAGGCCCTGGACCCTGTGATCGGCCGACCATATCTGGACAACCGTAAGAATCACCCCCTTGAC
>JBCBLB010000967.1:0-2162 GCA_038520555.1 Myxococcota bacterium
CGGATGACCCCCGAGTTGACAATCGGCGGACCCGAGCCGTCTGGACCGGTCACGATGCCCCGCTCGAAGAACGGCTGCAGCGCAAGATCCACGCTCGCCCCCAACGCAGTGGCCTCGACCTCTCGCGCTGGGCGGAAGACAAACATATCCGCCGCCTGCACAAGATGCCGATGGATAAGCTTCACGGTCCTGACACTCGAGACCGTCCACTCCCCCAGAGGCCGCCGAAACGTCGGCGCGCTCATGATCTCTGCGGCACCCTGACCGGACTGAAGTTCAAGCACCGCGCAGGTATCTGCCACCACGCTGTCGATCGGTGGCAGCGGCGGCTCACCGAGCGCCCGGGCACGGCTTCGGGTGAAATACCGACCGGAGTCCAACGGGATCAACTGACCGACGACGCCCTGGGTCACATTGTTGGCGTCCTTCGACGAAAGATGGCCCGCCAACGCCGCGCATCCGCTCCGCCACCCATGGCGGCGCATCATCTCACGCGTCCCGGTCCACTGACAGAGCACCACATCGCTCCCCGCGATCCCCAGAAGGATCTGGCGGTTCTCCTGCGGTGTGCCCTGGACCATGTCCATGAACCCGATCTGGTAATGGTCCATCATCAGGGTCTGGAAATTCCGCACCGTGTCCCGGAGCCGGACCATCCGCTCCCAGACCGGCACCAGCGCGGCCCGATTGTTGGGCCATGGACCTCCCGCATCCGGAAACACCAACAGCGTGCCCGGCATCTCACCCAGAAACGGCCCGAGCATCTCCGAGACCTGACGCCTATCCAGATCCCAGGGGTTGAGCCCTTCCCCCCGACACAGAAGCACATCGATCTCTGAGGCGCCGCTGGCCAGGGCGAGTTGGAAGCCGTCCCGGATCCGGGAGGGCGTCTGGGACGCGATATGCGGCATCGGCTTGCGCTCGCTCTTCGCAGAGAAGCGGAGCTGCTCGACCGACTCCGTCCCCCCAAGGCTGAGCTGCGTCACCCGAACCTTCGAGGAGGGAAACTCCTCAGAGAGGAGCGGCGAGCCCTGAGGAGCGATCCCCACGACGCAGATCCGCGGGACCCGGGCTCGGTTGGTGAGAGGGCGGGTCAGCCCCACTTTGACATCAATGCGCTTTTCAAGTGAGTTTGGCACCGCTCTCTCGCTCTTCTACTATTTTAGATTATCGAGGATTTTCTTGTTGATTTGACTGACTTGACCTACCCACTCCACCCTCTCCTGGTGGGGAAGAGACATGATCTCCGCCAGACTCCAGTGCAGATGATACGCGATGAACGCTGCCTCCGCACGGACCCGATTCAGCGGATAGGCCACCGTCACCCCCCCGGGCCGGGCTCCTCGGGAGGCAGATTGTCCTCCCCATAGGTCAAGCGGTACACCGCATATTCCAGCGCGCGAAGATCGAGCGCGTGCAGACGGCCAATGTCCGCCATGCTCACCATCGTCTTCTCGCCAAGACGCACCACCGTACGCGACAACAACAGCGTCTTATAAACCAGATCGTTGGGGTTCTGGTTGTACTGAGACGACATCCCGATGAACAACTCATCGGCGCCCGTCACAGCTCGAACCTCCGCTTCCGTCGCCAGCTCGCCGTTGGGCAGCTCGAAGCCCACCGGCAGCTTGACGACCTCGCGATGACTCGTCGGCATCGGATTCGCCATTCTATTCTCTATGCCTCCACAGCAGGGATAAATCGTTTCGACAGGCCGCTCGGACCCGCGACTCTGAGACAACTGCGCGACGTTCCCAGAAGCCGGCGCAGCGACCTGGAGCCCATCGCTCCACGGTGGCGCCCATGCGCTTCCTTCTTCTTCGCGATGTTCATATCGACGCCTCCGGCGTCTGAGGAATTCGGGTGAACCATCGTCCAGCAATCCCATTCGGAACCGCTCAACATCCTCTCCGGTAGCAGATGAACGAAAATACAGCGGTAGAAAATAGGTCGCTGACCCAAGCCAGAACGCTCAGGCCAGCGACATGAGCTGTGACCCGAAGATCAGGCGTTGCCGCCGACCTGGGTGACCCAGCTGCAGGTGAGGGTGATGGTCTCGATGGCGACCTCGGTGGAGGACGCGTCCATGCCCGGAAGCTCCCACTTGGAGGGGTAGGCTTCGTGGATGGTCATCTGACGGACCGTGGTGATCATGTCGGGAA
>JBCBLB010000569.1:0-6501 GCA_038520555.1 Myxococcota bacterium
GAAGCGTATCTCGAGCTGGAGCGACACAGCGAGGGACGCCATGAGTTCCTCAACAATGTCATCGTGGCGATGTCTGGCGGCACGTTGGAGCACAGCGCGTTGTGCAGCGCGGTCGATGCGTTGTTGTTTATGCAGCTCCGGGCAAGCCAGCGCGTGCCAGGTGTGCACCTCAGGTCCCGGTCGTGCTGAGGCCGATCAGATCTGGTAGGCGACCGGCTGCGACGCGGCCGCACCAGGCGCACAGTCGTCGGCGAGGGGCAGCGCGCTCTGTTTGGAGAGGCAGGGGTTGAAGGCGAGCTGTTCAAGGGTCGTCGAGTCCAGCACGTCGTTCATCGCCGCGTACACCCGCTGCCACAGCGGCCGGAGCGAGCAGCCGATCTGGTGGTCGCAGGGCGGCTTGTCGCTGGGACCGACGCAGGTCATGATGTTCATCTTGTCGAGGACGCAGACGATCTGGCCGGCGGTGATCTGGCGGGGCGGCCGGGCGAGGCGGTAGCCGCCGTTGACCCCGGCCCGGCTGGTCACCAGGTTGGCGTGCTTGAGGTCGCGGAGGATCTGCTCAAGGTACTTGCGGGGGATGAACGCCCGCCGGGCCAGCTCGGTGGTGCTCAGCAGCTCATCGCCCATCTGCTCTGCGAGCAGAATCATGGCACGCATGCCGTATTCGCTGCGAGTGGTGATGGCCATAATCTGGCTCCGCGGTGTGAGGATGACGAGGCAGGGGGCTCACCGGTAGACATATCCCAACACCGTCTCCAGTCTCGAAATCAGCCGCTGATCGGCAGGATGGAGAGAGATTGCTTCTCGATACAGGGCCGCTGCGGCACGAAATTCGCGACGGATTTCATACAGCTCGCCCAGCAACAACGCGACCTCTGCATCTCCAGCCGACGCCTGCCAGCTCAGCCGCGCGTGCCCCACCGCCTCATCGATCCGGCCCAGCGCCTGCAGCGCCCGCGCGAGGTGATACTGCGCGGTGGGGTCTCCAGGCCGCCGGGTCACCGCCAACCCCCACAGCCCCACCCAGCGCTCCCCCTCCCCCAACGACTCCCAGATCGATCCGGCGCGCACCCAGTCTTCGATGGGTGCATCCGGCGAATAAATCAGCCGCCCCTCCAGGGCGGCCCCCTCACATCGCGGCTGTTTCAACTGGGCGCAGATCCGCGAGAGCACCAGCCAGAGGTCCGGCTGCTGCGGATCGGCCTCCAGAGCCATCTCGATGACCCGACGCGCCGGCTGGGGAGCGTCGAGGGCCAACCACTGCTGCCCGAGGCGCCGAAGCACCGCGACATCTTTGGGCTGGGCCGCTGCGAGCCGAGAGAGCTGCCGGAGCACCCCCTCCGCATCCCCGCCGGCCTCCAGACGACCGGCCGCCGTCCACCACCGGGTGACCGCGTCTTCGCTGATGTCGACCGATGCCTCAACGCCCAGGGCCGACAGCACCGCGGCGCCGTCGGCCCGCGCGTCTTCGTCTTCCGACAAGGTCGCGGCATATCCAGCGGACTGCGCCTCGCTCACCGCACCAGCCCGCATCGCCGCCCACGCCCATGGCCCAGGATGTTCCGCCGAATGCTCGCGCGCGATCCGAAGCGCCGCGTCATGCGCACCGGCGACCAGCAGGGCCTCGACCAGCAACCGCGGCCCGTCCGGGATCTCGTCATCCGGGATCTCGTCATCCGGGATCTCGTCATCCGGGATCTCGTCGTCCGTCCGCAGGAGGGAGACCGCCTCGTCGCCGCGACCGACGGCGAGGAGGGCACGGGCATACAGGGCGATCCCCGCCGGCGCGCCGCGCCCGGCGGCCCGCTCAGCGGGCGCCAGGGCGGCTTCGGGGCGATCGGCGGCGAGCAACGCTGAGGCCTGCCCGAGGAGCGCATCGAGGCGATCGGGCCGCTTGGAGAGGACGTCACCGTAGGCGGCAGCCGCGGCGGGGTACCGCTGCTGCTCCATATAGGACGCTGCGTCTCGCATCCGGCCAGACACACAGCCCCACAGCACGATCATCCACACCATCGCGGAGATCAGACCTCCTTAAGCCAATACGGGCTGCCGGCGAGCTGCGCCTTGATCTGGTTGATCTCTGTACCAGGCACCTCATAGGTGACGGGCTGACCGATGCGCGGGTCGATCTGGCTGACCACCCAGCGATCGTCGACGGTGCTCTTATACAGCCGGATGCCCCGAGGGTCGTTGTAGACCAGCTCGATCTCCGAAGGCCGAAGCGCGCGGCTGGTCGGGTCGTCGACCGGCTCGGGCTCGGGCTCCGGCGCCTTCTTCGGCGGTGACAGCGTCTCGATCACCTCTTCCAGCTCCCACTGGACCTCGAGCAGCTCTTCCTTCATCGCGCTCTCAAGGTACTCGCGCACCTCGCTCTTGGAGCGCTCCTCCGCGATCGCGATGATCGCGGCCTTGATCTCATCGCGCTCGGCTTCTTTTCGGGCGGCGCGCAGCCGGACGATCTGGGCGTCAATGGCTTCCATGGCAATACCTCTCCGCAAGACGGTCTTGATAACGAGGCGTATATCGTAATGTCACGGCCGACGGGACGGCAGCGCCGATTCTCAGCGATCTTTTGCGGGATCCTTGACGAGGCCCGCCAGGATCGAGGCGGGGTCCTGGTCCGCGCCATCCAGCACGAACACCCCGTCATCCGACACAGGCGTTGACGCCGGCTTCGACCGGGCAGGCCGGGCCCGAACGCCCGCAGGCTTCGTGGGCATCGCGCCCAACGCAGAAGGCGCTGGCGGCACAGGGGCAGCCGCCTCCTCTGCGTCGGTCTGCTCGGACGGCCGCGGCACGTGGAACCGGGGCCGCTCCTGGATCCATCGGCGATACCGGTCTCGGCTCCACATCCCATCCGCCTTCCCGGTCTCCAGGATGCCCTGCAGCCGATGCAGCTGGTTGGCGCGGATCGACGCCTGGACCGCAGTGTTTCGGGTCAAAATCTCCAGCTCCGGGACCCGGACGCCGGCCCGCGGGTACCACACCAGGTGCTGGCTGACCACGGCCACCAGCGAATCGGCGAGCTGCGCACAGACCGCGGCCTGCCCCTCTGGCGGGAACGACGCGATGATCCGCTGCAGCGCCTCCACCACCGTCGCCGAGTGCACCGTGGTCAACACCAGATGGCCGGTCTCCGCGGCGGAGAGGGTCAGACGCATCGTCTCCGGCCGCCGCATCTCGCCGACCAGGATGACGTCCGGATCCTCGCGGAGGGCGTCGACGAGGGCCTGCTCAAACGACGGCGTGTCCCGGCCGACCTCGCGCTGGCGGATGAGCGAGCGCCGAGAACGAAGGTTGAACTCGATGGGCTGCTCGATGGTGAGGATATGCCGGGCCTCGCGGCGGTTGATCTCCTGGATGAGCGCCGCGGTGGTCGAAGACTTGCCCGACCCCGTCGGCCCGGAGACCAGGATCAGCCCGTGGCGGCGACCGGTCAGCTCCCGAAGCGAGGGGTGAAGGTTCAGCTCCTCCAGGCTGGCGGTGAACGAGGTAAACATCCGGATGGCCATGCCGACGCCGCGTGCGGTCTGGAAGATGTTCAGCCGACAGCGGACCCCGCCGATGGACCGCGACAGATCGACCGACCGGCGGGTGTAGAACGACTCCCACTGCTCCGGCGAGGCGGCCTGCTGGGCCATGCCGAGCAGGGTCTGGCCGGCGATCGGATCCCCGGCGATGCGGAGGGCGCCCCGGACGCGCATCGCCGGCGGCATCCCCGGCTCCAGGTGAAGATCGCTCGCGCCCTGGCGGAACGCGTCCTTGATCATGGCAGACAACGACATCGGCACCTCTCTGATGTAGAGGTATCCCGTGCAACGCCTGTTCCAGTTCGCTCCGAGCCGGACGCCGCGATCCCATGATGTGCCCTTGATGGCAGGGCGTGACAGGTTGACAACCCAGGGCCCATAATGGGACAGGTTGACAGCGCCTCATCTCAATCCACCAACCGATGCTCCCCCAGCCAACTCACCGCCCCTTATCCGGGGGTGTGGTCTCCTCTCTGGGCGGAAACCCCATCCGACGCCGCATCTCCGCTTCGGACATCTGCGCTCGCACCATCCGGAACCCAGCCGGAATGTCGCGCGCTTCTGTCATCATCGAGGAGCCGGGACCCCAACACGCCACCTTGCCCCCTACGGTGAGACCACAGGCGAGGTTGCCCTCCACGCTGGCTTGACCGGCCTTCCCGGAGCAATCACTGCTGGAGGATAGGATTGCCGCTGAACAGCACCTTCAAGGCGACCTGGACCCGCAGGATGCCATTCGTTGCCGCCCACACCTCGGCCATGCCGCCCGCACCAAGGCGATAGTCGAGGGTGTAGTGTCCGATCTGCTGGCCTACTGATAACCGCATGGGCACATGCTATCCCATCTCAACCCAAGTCACGGGTGACGCGATGAAGGGCATGAAGTCGTCTCACTCTTTGGTGGCGAGTGGCGGGACTTGTCTGGTTCGTGCCAGATCGATCGCGGCGCGGAGCCTCCGCTCCAACAACTCACGAGGGGGCAGCGCCGTGAGATACTCGGCGACATGGATCCCACTGGACTC
Organism: Myxococcota bacterium; assembly: GCA_038520555.1. Taxonomy (GTDB): domain Bacteria; phylum Myxococcota_A; class UBA796; order UBA796; family UBA796; genus JBCBLB01. The sequence continues at coordinate 4,553 of JBCBLB010000569.1, forward strand.
CAACTGCAACAACTCGATCTGCTCATCGCCTTTGCGCGCACACAGAATCAGCCCCAACGGGGATGATTCACCGGGTTTGCGTTCATACCGATCCAACCACCGAAGATACAACTCCACCTGACCTTTGTCCGCTGCACGGAAGCGGTCCATCTTCAGCTCCACGAGCACCAACCGGCGTAGCCCGCGGTGATAGAAGAGCAGGTCAATGTAGAAGTCCTCATCATCGATGATGATCCGCTTCTGGCGAGCGATGAAGCAGAAGTCGCTGCCCAGCTCCAGCAGGAACGCCTCCAGCTCGCGGAGGATCGCGGCCTCCAGGTCTTTCTCGCTGAAGGTGTCTTGGAGCCCCAGGAAGTCGAGCAGATAGGGATCCCGGAAGACCACAGCGGGCGTCACCGTCTTCTCGCTCTGGAGGCGATCGAGCTCCTGACGGATGAGCGCGCGAGGTTTCCGGGACAGCGCGGTGCGCTCGAAGAGCATCCCACCGATCTTGTCCCGTAGAGCGCGAACGCTCCATCGCTCTGCGCGGCACATCTCGGCATAGAAGTCCTGCGCGAGGGGATCTTTGACCAACAACAGATGCAGAAAATGGCTCCAACTCAATTGTGTCGACAGCGTTGACACTTTCTGGCGCGAGGGGAACGCCTGCGCGAATTGCACCATCCGATAGAGATTGCGTCTCTGAAAGCCTTTGCCGAACTCACCCGTCAGCTTCACCGCGAGAGCGGGGATAATCTGCTGGCCATAATCGGCGCGCTGTTGGCCGAGGATCTCAGTATGAATACGATGACCGATTTCCCAGTACAGAAGCACAAGCTCCCGGTTGACAGACTGAGTGATGCGCTCACGGCTGCCCTGGATCAGGCCACGAAGCTCATCCAGGAGGGATGTCATCGGAGGGTTCTGGCTCATGGAGAACACCTATTCAGGGAGACGGATCCCGTCCCCCACCATGACAAGCCAGCGCTGACATTTCGTCGAACGCCCTTCTGAGAGGCGCCGTCCGAAGCATGACGTTCATCATGCGTTCGACGACGTGGGGTCTTCGTCGAGGATGGCTTGAACTTCGGCGATCTTCTTGCCCAACTCCGAGTCGGGGCTGGCGTTGAGGTCAGCTGCGATCTGCTTCGCTTCGTCGAAGGCAGCGTTCGCGGCGTCGAGGTCGTGTGCGATGTGCTCGGCGTGGGCGCGGTTGCACAGCAGCAGGCCCAACTGCTGACGGTCGTTGACCTCACGGAGCAACGCCTCGCCCTGCCTCAGCTGCGCCCGCCCCGCATCCGGCTCGCCCATCATCGTCTGAAGCAGACCCAGCAAGCCCAACCTGATCCCTTCACAGCCTCGGTCCCGGAGTTCGCGCGCGATGGCCAGCGATTCGGTCAACGCCGCCTCCGCCTCCGCCATCCGGCCCTGCTCCAGGTGCAGACGGCCCAGATTGCCCAACTGGTGGACCTCAAGGCGTCGGTACCTGATTTCGCGAGCGATGGCCAGGGCCTCGGTCAACGCCGCCTCCGCATCCGCAATCCGACCCTGGTCCGCGTGCAGATGGCCCAGATTGCCCAAGTTGATGCCCTCAAGGCGTCGGTTCCCGATCTCGCGAGCGATGGCCAGGGCCTCGGTGTACGCCGCCTCCGCGTCCGCCACCCGGCCCCCCTCGCCCTCTCGCCCCACCACCTGTCTCCGACTTCCGAGCCCCCTCGCTCTTCCTCCGTAGCGCTGGTCATCACTCGCGAACTCGGGGACCGAGGAAGTGAGGGCCGCTGGTTGGGCAATCTGGGCATCCTGTACAAGCAGCAGGGCCGGATGGCGGATGCGGAGGCGGCGTACACCGAGGCCCTGGCCATCGCCCGCGACTTCGGGGACCGAAGCCGTGAGGGCATCTTGCTTGGCGTTCTGGGCAATCTGCACATCGGACAGGGTCGGATTGCGGATGCGGAGGCGGCGTTGACCGA
>JBCBLB010000687.1:0-5068 GCA_038520555.1 Myxococcota bacterium
AGGACGAGCTGGAAGATGATGTCGATGAGCGGAGTGACGTCGACCGATGAATCGTCACGTCGTCTGCCGGTGCCGCCATCGGCGCCGGAGAACCTCACGCCGCCTCCTGTCCGTCATCGCCGCCTTGATCTGCGACGATGTCGAGGACAGCCAGGGAGACCTCTTCCATCTCCAGGGTGAGGTCGTCGGCCCGAGAGAGCACCCACCGATACGCGATGAGCGCCGGGATACCGACCGACAGCCCGGCCATCGTGGTGATGAGGGCTTGAGAGATGCCGCCCGCGAGGCTGGCGATCTGACCGAGCCCCTCATCTTGAATCACCTGAAAGGTGAGGATCATGCCCCAGACGGTGCCCAGAAGCCCAAGCAGCGGCGCAACACTGGCGATGGTGCCGATGACCTGACTGTACCGCTCCAGCTCAGCGGACTCCCGACGGCCGACCTCTTCCAGACGCTCTTTGATCTGTGGGCGGGTCTGGCCCCGGGCGAGGATGGCGACCTCAAGGACGCGTGCGATGGAGGTATCGTTTTTCCGACACAAGGTCAGGGCGTCGGCGTAGCGGGTCTGATTGAGCAGCTCGATGATCTCCACGCCGAAGCCGTTGGGGATGATCCGTCCCCGCCGGAGCGCGATGACCCGCTCGATAAAGGCCGCCAGCGCGATGATGCTGGCCAGGCCGATGGGGAACATGACCGGTCCACCGTTCACCAGAAATTCGATCAACGTCCACTCCTTGGGGAGGAGATCCGTTCCTCCCTTCGTTCAATCTAACCGTCATCTCTTCGGTTCGTATGCCTTTGATCGGAGAGCCGGGGTGTGTCGGGAAGGGTTCAAAAAGCGTGTCATAATTTTTGTACAGCGTCACAAAGGTAGTCGAAAAAGCGGCACAGATGTCGTAGATGTGTCTTCGATGTCATGTGTGTGTGAAGGCCTTTACACGAAAACCACAGGATCCGAGGGGGGCCGATTCAGAGCGGGAATGGATGTTGCATCAGGAGACATCACTCAACAACTGTCTCACATTTTTTACACATCCCCCTCCGGCAACCCGCTCTGGGAGTCCACATGGCATCGGCAGCGACCTCTTCCCGCTCACCTTCGAATGGCAAAGGCAACCCGCTCCTCAGCCGCTACCTCAAGCGGATGGGCGCCATCCCGCTGCTGTCTCGGCAGGATGAGATTGAGGTGGCCCGCCGCATCTCTGAGAACGGCCCCGACGCAGAGCTGGCCAAGCAGGTCCTGACCAACGCCAACCTTCGTCTGGTCGTCAGCATCGCCAAGCAGTATTCCTACCGCGGCCTGCCGCTCGCCGACCTCATCCAGGAAGGCAACCTCGGCCTCATCAAGGCCGTCGAGAAGTTCGACTGGACCCGCGGCTTCAAATTCTCTACCTATGCCTCGTGGTGGATCCGTCAGAGCATCATCCGCGCAATTGAGAGCCAGATTCGGACCATCCGCATCCCGATTTACAAGCTTGAGGTCGTCAACAAGGTCCACTACGTCCAGAAGCGGCTGTTTCAGGAGCTGGGCCGGGAGCCCACTCTGCGCGAGATCGCGGACCGCCTCGAGATCGAGCCCGAGAAGATCGAAGAGCTGATGCGGCTCACCCGTGAGCCGATGAGCCTGGATGCGCCAGTCAACGACGACTCCGAGTCGACCATCGGCGCCTTCATCGAAGACACCACCTGCGTCCGCCCCGGTGAGGGCTACGACGAGGGCTCGCTTCGGGAAGAGATCGGGGAAGCGCTGGCCAGCCTCACCCCCCGAGAAGAGAAGGTCGTCCGGATGCGCTACGGCATCGGCGAGCCGACCCAGTATTCCCTCGAAGAGATCGGCGCACAGTTCTGCCTTACCCGCGAGCGCATCCGCCAGATCGAGCTGAAAGCCCTTCGGAAGCTGCGCCACGCCAAGCGGTGCCGCACCCTGGAAGCCTTCGTCGGCTGACCCCTGCTTCCCCCAACCGACGACGGCCCGGCAGCTGCCGGGCCGTTTCGTGTCTGACGCAGCCGCGCGGTGTCGTGTTCAGGACTCGATGTGGGTCTTGTAGGCTTCCGCGTCGAGCAGAGCGTCCAGCTCGCTGGCATCCGAGATGGCGATCCGGAACAGCCAGCCGCCCTCATAGGGTGCGGAGTTAACGGTGTCTTCCGCGCCCTCAAGGGCGTCATTGATCTCTGTGATTTCCCCGGAGACGGGGGCATAGATGTCCGAGACGGCCTTGACGGACTCGATCTCTGCGATGGAGTCGCCGGCGGAGACGGTGGCGCCGACTTCGGGCATGTCGATGTAGACGACGTCACCCAGGGAGTCCTGCGCGAAATCAGAGATTCCCACCGTGGCGACGTCGCCGTCAACACGGACCCACTCATGGCTGTCGCGGTACTTCAGGTTGTCAGGGATGTTGGACATGGCAATCGCTCCTCGTTGAATCCCAGGATGCTGGGGAATCCGAATCAGTAATCTCGTTTATAGAACGGACCGCGGACCACCGTGGCCGTGGCGGTCCGGCCGCGAACATCGATCTCGACCGTAGAGCCGGGGCGAGCGAACCGCCGCGGCACATACCCGAGGGCGATGTTCGTCCCCAACGTCGGGGAGCGGGTGCCACTGGTGACCTCACCGACGACCTGCCCCTCTGAGACGATGGGACAGTGCGGCCGGGGGATCCGCCCTTCCACGGTCATCCCCACCAGCCGGGAGGTGAGCCCCGCGGTTTTCTGAGCGGCGATCGCTTCCTTTCCGATGAAGTCTTCTTTGTTGAGCTTGACACACCAGCCGAGCCCCGCCTCCAGCGGGCTCTTCGATTCGTCCATGTCGCTACCATACAGGTGCAGTCGGGCCTCCAGCCTTAGCGTGTCCCGCGCGGCGAGGCCGATGGGCAGGATGCCGAACGCCTCACCGGCGCCCATGATGGCTGGCCAGAGGACATCCGCCGCCCCTGCGGGCAGGAAGATCTCAAAGCCATCCTCGCCGGTGTAGCCGGTGCGCGCGATGATGCACCCCTCAATCCCCGCGACGGTCGCCACCACGAACCGGAACGGCTTCACCGCAGACAGGTCCACATCGGTGAGCGTCTGCAAGGTGGCTGACGCGTTCCGCCCCTGCAGCGCGAGCTGACCCCAGAAGTCTGACACGTTCTCGACGGAGACGTCGTCATATGGGTTGTTGTCGCGCAGCCAGGAGTAGTCCTTGTCGCGGTTGGCGGCATTGATACACAACAGTACGTCGTCTTCACGGATGCGGTAGACGATGAGGTCATCGATGATGCCGCCGTCGGGCAGACACATACAGGTGTACTGCGCCTGACCATCTTCAATCTCGCAGTCGTTGGTGACCAGATGGCGAACCGCGCCGAGGGCCCGTGGGCCGCGGAAGCGAACCTCTCCCATATGAGAGACATCGAACAGACCGACGCTCTGGCGAACCTGCTGATGCTCTGGGATGACCCGGGTGTAGTTCAGCGGCATCTCCCAGCCGCTGAAGTCGACCATCTTGGCCTTCGCGTCGATGTGGAAGGAAAAAAACGGCGTGCGTCTCATGGGCGGCTCCCGCAAGGCAGATGGTGGCTGGGGTTGTAAGCGGATCGGCGCCCAGCGTTTGTAAAGTCGGTGTCCAGGACTCGCCGAGCGGCCCAGATGATGGGGCAATTCTCGGGCATGCGGTACAGGGTCGGGCTATGGGTCTGCTTTCCCGGATGCGCCCCCCGCATTCTCCTTCAGCGCCTTCACCTCTCTCCGAAATACTGATACTGTGTGAGGTCTTCTCCGATGTCTACAGATCGCTTCCTCGATCGCCATCTGGGGCCCCGCCCCGCCGATATTGACCGAATGCTCTCTGCGCTGGGAGTGTCCTCTCTCGACGCGTTGTTGGATGAGGTCATCCCCCAGGCCATCCGCTTCGATCGACCGCTGGACATTCCCGCCGCGCGCAGCGAGTCGGAGTCGCTCCGCGACCTCGCCGCCATCGCGTCAAAAAACCAGGTCTACCGAAGCTACCTGGGCATGGGCTACTCCAACACCGTGACCCCGCCGGTCATCCTCCGAAACGTCCTCGAGAACCCCGGCTGGTACACCGCCTACACCCCATATCAGGCCGAGATCGCGCAAGGACGGCTGGAAGCGCTGCTGATCTTCCAGACCATGGTCCAGGACCTCACCGGGATGGAGATCTCGAACTGCTCGCTGCTCGATGAAGCCACCGCGGCGGCGGAAGCGATGACCATGGCGCACCGCATCCATCGGGGCAAGAGGGGCGACACCTTCTTCGCCGCGGCGGACTGCCACCCGCAGACCCTCGCCGTCCTCAAGACCCGGGCGGCCCCGCTTGGCATCGACGTCATCGTCGGCGATCCCCTCACCTTCGACTTCGAGCAGACCCCGGTCTATGGCGCCCTGCTGCAGTACCCGGGCACCGACGGCCGCGCCCTCGACTATGAAGACTTCTGCAACCGGGCTCATGACGCCGGCGCGCTGGTCACCGTCGCCGTCGATCTGCTCAGCTTGACCCTGCTGCGGCCTCCGGGTGCGTTCGGCGCAGACATCGTGGTCGGCAACTCACAGCGGTTCGGGGTTCCCCTGGGCTACGGCGGTCCGCATGCCGCGTTCCTCGCCACCCGGGAAGCCTATAAGCGCACCGTCCCGGGCCGTATCATCGGCGTCTCCGTCGACGCCGACGGCAACCGGGCGCTCCGGATGGCGCTCCAGACCCGCGAGCAGCACATCCGCCGCCAGAAGGCCACCTCGAACATCTGCACCGCGCAGGTCCTGCTCGCGGTCACCGCGGCGATGTATGGCGTCTACCACGGCCCCGACGGCATCACCGCCATCGCGAAGCAGATCCACAGCAACGCCCGGCGCCTCGCCGCCGCCGCCACCAGCGCCGGCCTCACCGTCGCAGACGGCGTCTACTTCGACACCATCCGCCTCGATACCGGCGATCGGACCGATGCCATCCTCGAACGCGCGGCCCAGAAACGGATCAACCTCCGAAAGCTCGACGACCGCACCCTGACCATCGCACTCGATGAGACCGTCTCTGAGGCTGACCTGGTCGACCTGGCGGACGTCCTGG
>JBCBLB010000818.1:0-3926 GCA_038520555.1 Myxococcota bacterium
CGCCCAGGCTGGCTGCGAGGGCGAGCCCCGCCAGCAGCGCCGGGCGTCGGTGGCCCCGGGCGAGCAGAAACCCCAACGTCGGTGCGGACATCGCGAGGTTCTCATAGCGCACCAGCGGCCCCAGGATGATGGCGGCCCACAGCCAACGCGGGGCTGCGCCTGTGCGCGCCTCGGTGAGCATGCCGTAGGCCATCGCCGTCGCCAGGAGCACCTGCAGCGAGTGCTCCATCCCAGTCAAAATCAACCCCACCAGGTTCGTCGAGAAGACGAGCACCACCATCAATGCGATCGAGAGGGGGGTCCGGGACGCCGACGGCGCATCCGACAGCGACGCCCCGACGATGCGCGTCATCAGGCGGAGCGTGAGAAGCGTGATGGCCAGGTTGAGGAACAACGCCGCGTATTCAAAGCCCGGCATCCATGCGAGCGGGGTGAGCAGCGGCGCCCAGAGCACGCTGGAGGACGGGGCCGAGAGCTCGCCGCTGTTGACCCCATAGTGGCCTTGAGCGAGCTGTTCTGCCAGGGCGAAGTGGATATATGGGTCGTCGAGCGTGTAGACGAACATGCCGCCGGTCAGCCACATCGTCGCCAGGATTGTGGCGGCCAACGTTCCCAACAGGACCATGACCGCAGCGGTCCACGCGGGTCGAATCCCGTCCGCTGGTGACTCAATCGACATGATGGTTCTCTTCCGACAATTGGGGAGGGCGCAGCCCGTGCATCAGAACACCCCCCGCCGCGGTCAGCCAGGTCGCGGTGGCCACGATCTGGATGATGGCCTCATCCACTCCGCTGAGGCGCAGAATGATGGGGATGGACAGCCCCCAGCCTAACGCGACGAAGACCCAGCCTGTACGCGCGGAGCGGGACTCGTACAGCTCGACCCACAAGATCGGCAGGAGGACCTGCAGGTAGTGCACCCATAGCAGCGGCGTGAGGGCGAGAAACACCAGGAGCAGCGCGCCGAAGCGGCGTGCTGGGCTGGCCGGGGTGCGGCCATACGCCAGCCACAGCCCCGCGCCGACCAGACCGATCCGGATCCCGTTGCTCATCCACCACGCCCACGCCGTCGGCGTCACCAATTGAGCCCCCACCCCGCCCACCTGGAGATGTGCGAGCAGCGCGTCGGCGCTGGCGTTGTTCCGGTCGGCGATCACAGTCCCCCCCAACGTCTGGAGAGACGTGAAGAACGACGCCCACAGCTCAAGTGGGAGCCAGAGCAGGCTCAACACCGTCACAAGAAGCCCGGCCAGCAGCGCGCTCAGCCCAAGCGGTCGGCGCCGCATCGCCAGGGCTCCGGCGATCAGCGCCAACGGGAGAAGCTTCGCGATCGTGACGATGCTGAGCGCCACACCGGCGAGCAGATCCCGTGCGGTTTGCGGCGCGAGCACACCGGCGGCGCCCACCATGATCAACAACCCCGACGTCTGGCCCAGCAGGGTGGAATAGACGAACAGCGGGGTCATGCCCAGCAGGAGCAGGGACCACTGCCGGCCACGCACCGCGTCTTTTTGCCATATCTGTCGATCCAGCCACCACACCCCGATGAACACCAGCAGGTTCATCGAGAGGCGGAACCCGATCATGGCGACCTGGACGGGAACCCAGAGGGAAGGCCATCCCAGCCCCACCGCCGGAGGCGGGGACACATAGGCTGTCGGTTGGACTGCATTCAGCACACGTGCGGACACCGCCTGGAAACCAGGGCGGGTGTCGAACAGGTTCTCTGCATCCGGGGGAAGGTACACATCCTCAGGATGGCCCTCGCGCACCAACACCGCTGCAGAGATGAACGGGGCATAATCCTGTGGAACGAGCGGACTGAAGGAGATCACACACACCACCCCCATCAACCACATCCAGACCCCTGCCCGAAGCAGGCCAGGGGACGTCGTGGATGAAGGGGAAGGGTCTGCAGCAGCCATCGTGACGACTATAGCCGGAACGCGTCATCCCGTTCGCTTCGGACGAAGACACGGGCGTTTGAACCGTATAGGGGCTTTGCCACGGGTTACTGGATACACACCGCTGCGTAGCTCGCCCCGCCCACATAAGTGAATCCGCTGGGGCAGAGCAACGCTTCTTCATCCAGATCTTCGGGGTGGGTGCGGCCCGCGGCGTCCCGGGTCAGAGAAACCACGGTGTAGACGGTTTCGGTCCAACACATGCTCGTCCACGACGAGCCCCCCACGAACGTCCAGCCAGAAGGGCACATCGCGGACTCTTCGTCGAGGGTCTCCGGCCAGGTGTCGCCTGACGCCGTCCGTGTCAGGCCGATCACCGTACCCGGTCCGTCCTTCGTACACACCGGGTTGCCATACCAGGCCTGACCCACGAACGTCCAGGACGACGGGCAGATCTCAGCGGGCCCCTTGTCATTGGTGGTCTCACCCGTCGTGTCCCGCGACAGCTGCACCGTCACGCCCATCCCCGACTTTCCACATACCACCGAGCCGTAGTACGCCCCGCCGTGGTAGTCAAAGCCGTCTGGGCAGATGCGCGCCCGATCTTCGAAGCTCACATCATCAACATGCAGCTGCTCATCATCCTGGAACATCTCCACCAGCATATGTGGCGATGTGTGGCCACACATCGCTGTATAGCTGGAGCCGCCCAGATGCTCCCATCCAGCGGGACAAAGGTCAGCTTCACGGCTGACATCGTTCGGGTAGAACTCACCCGCTGCGTTCTGGATCACATACGACAAGCCATGAAGTGAGCTGTCCAGACACACCGCGTTCCAACCGTTTCCGCCCAGATACGTCGCGCCGGATGGACAGAGGTCCGCCTCATCATCGACGTCTTCGGGATGGGTTCGGGAGTCCACATCCCGAGACAGGTACATCACCAGCGGCGCAGGCGTCGGCCCCGTATCGACATCAGTGTCTGTATCCGCGTCTGTATCCGCATCGGAGTCTGTATCCGCATCGGAGTCACTGTCTGTGTCGGTGTCCGTGTCGGCATCACTGTCTGTATCGACATCCGCTTCGATGATGTCGTCATCGTTGGTTGAGTTTTGTGTGTCACAGGCATACAAAACCACAGCAAGCATCCAGGGGCGCATTTAATCCTCATCGTCAGGGTAAGCGTGTAGGAAGGGTATTCTGTGCCTCAGAAGCCGTCGACGATGGCGATCGTATTCGGTCAGGGTTTGTCCGCCTCAGGAGGCTTGATGGATTTGCTCGGCGCCCTCTCTGTGGCTCTCGAGCTCCCGGTGAAGCGGCTCCACCCCGTCTCCGGTGGTGACATCAACCGGGCGTTTCAGGGCGTGCTTGAGCGGGTGTTTGATCGGCTGCCGTCGCTGGTTGGTCCGCTGGAGCCACCCGCGGCTGCACGGCGACCTGTAGGAAGGCAACCTTCTGGTCGACGAGCACGGCCAGCCCTGCCTCATCGACCCCGCGGTCTATGGCGGCCACCGAGAGATCGGCCTGGCGATGATGCGCCTGTTCGGTGGGTTCGGCGCCAGGGTCTTCGATGCCTATGATGAGGCGTGGCCGCTGGCGCCGGGCGCAGAAAAACGGATCCGTTTGTACCAGTTGTACCCATTGCTCGTGCACGTCAACCTGTTTGGCGGAGGGTACCTCTCCCAGGTCTCCATCGTGTTGTCTCACTATGGTGTCTGAACGATCGGTCCTGCCGGTGTTCTTGGTGATTAGCAGCGATGGGGCCGGGGAGAGGCTCCCCTCTTCCGAGCGCCGATGGCGTGAATCAGGGCTTCCTGTTCTTCAGATTGGATGGCGCCCGGGCGGATCCAGCGGATCAACGCGATGGCGTCGGTGGGCGTCATGCCATGGTGAACCAACAGGCCCGCCGCGACGGTCCCCGTTCGCCCGCCGCCCGCCGCCGTCGGTCCAATGGCTCGCCGTATTTCTCAGCTTCTTCGGGCTCAAGCAGGCATACGATCCGCTCAATCCCCGCCGCTTCCA
>JBCBLB010000165.1:0-15299 GCA_038520555.1 Myxococcota bacterium
GCATCGCCCGCGTGCTCATCACATCCAGGCCGTTGGTCGGCTCATCGAGCATCACGTTGCGCGGATCGTGGACGATGGCCCGTGCGATGGCGACCTTCATCCGCTCCCCCTGCGAGAAGCCGTTGGTCCGCCGGTCGGCGATATGTTCCATCTCCAAAAGCGCGATCAGCGCGTCGATCCGTGCCTCCAGGTTCGCGCCGGACATGCCATGGAGGTGACCGAAGTAGCGGATGTTCTCGCGCGCGGTGAGGCGCAGGTAGAGGCCCTGGGCGTCTGGCAGGACCCCGAGCGCCCGCCGCGCCCGATCCGGTTCGGCTTGAACATCGATCCCATCCACCCGAGCGACGCCCCCATCGGGGCGGATGAGCCCATAGAGCATCCGCATCGAGGTGCTCTTGCCCGCCCCGTTGGGACCGAGCAGGCCTGTAATCTGTCCGTCCGGCGCCGAGAAGCTGACCGCCTTGACCGCGACGACCGCGCCGAACCGCTTCTGGAGGTTTTCTGCTTCGATCATGGCGTCGGTCCTGAGAAATCCAAAAAGAACGGGGGGCGCTTGATCCGGTTGATGCACTCCCGGTCGAGGTCATCGACCGCACCCGCGTCAATGAACGCCTCCATCAGGCGCGGCCCGCATCCAACCGGCGCCACGTTGTGGCCGGCCCCCGGCGCCACAATGTGCAACGAATTCGGAAGGCTCTTCGATGCGATCTCTCCCCACCGCGGCGGCGTCACCGGATCGAGCGCCCCCGACAACAGCAGCACGGGCACAGTCGAGGTCACCGGCTCCGCGAAGCCATCGGGCAACGTCGCTCGGGGCCACTCGGCGCAGGCCGCCGAGATCTCCTCGACGATGGCGGATCCCAGCGACGTGCCCTTCCCCACAGCGCTCCGATCCTGGGGATATCGTGGCTGATCTTCCGCGCACATCACCGACATCTGCATCCCGCTGTAGATCGACGACGAGACCCCGTCGGACATCCCATACGCCTGAGCGATGAACGGCGTGAAGTCCCCCTGCTCGGCGGCGGCGATGCTCAACGGGAGCAGGCTGGTGAAGATCGGCTGATACAGGATGCCCTGCACCCCGGCGGCGAACACGGTCTGATCCATCTCCAGCGACTTCGAAGCGCCTGTGCGCGGATCGACATAGTCGACCGCCCGGGGTTCTGACAGCGCCTGATGAAGCGCCGCATAGCGCGCTTTTAAGGCTGGAAATTTTTCATCACACCCCACATCAGCGGCACAATCGGAGAACATGGCGTCGAGGGCAGCCTGGCCGTCTTCGGCAAAATGCAGACCGATGGCCATCTCCAATGGCGCGACCCCATCGAGGATGGCGGCACGAACGCGATCCGGGTGGCGGCGCAGATAGACCAGCCCAGCGCGGGTCCCATACGAGACACCATAGAGGTTGATCGTCTCATAGCCGAGGGCCGCGCGGACGTCGTCGAGGTCGTCCATGGCGATCGGCGTGGAGTACAGGGACAGGTCGGCGTTCTCTGAGACGGCGTCCTGGCAGGCACGCATCGCTTCCCCCATGTCCCGAAGGAGCATGGCGGTCAGATCGTGTGCGTCCTCGGTATCGGGGCATTGGAGAGGGTTGGAGCCGCCGGTGCCGCGCTGGTCGAGGAAGACGAGATCGCGGCGAGCCTGAATGTCTTCGATGGCCGGGAAAATCTGCGCGGCGACTTCCGAGGCGGCCTGGCCGGGGCCGCCCGCGAGGATGAACAGCGGATCCGGCTGCGGCGTAGGGCTGACGGCGGGCACGACGAGGACATTGAGATCAAGGGTCCGTCCCTGCTGAGCAGCGCGGTCTTCGAAGACGGTGAGCGTCCCACAGCGGCTCTCTGCGTCGAGGCCCTGGATATGGCACTCGGTCAACCGAAGCGCTGCTGTGGCCGCTGTGATCTGGGGCTGACACCCCAGCAACAGCAGCGCTGGAATCATGGAGCGTCCAGCGGCGCGCGGGCTTCGGCCCACAACGCCCCACGCAGATCGCCGAGGGCGTACCCGGTGGCCTGATCTGCAGGATACCGCTCGGCCAGGGCAGCCTTCACCTCTTCAGGGATCGCCGCCGGATCGCCGTGGCAGGTCAGACAGACCCCCTCAACGGGGATGGGTTTCAGCACCCGGGCGACCATGGCGTCGCCGTCACGGTGGGTCTCCGAGATGCCCCGGACGCCTTCTGCGGAGCGATGGCCTTGTTCGTCGAGCCACTGCTTCACCCACTCCGGCGCGTTGGCGTTGGCCGGGTTGCGCAGCTTGAGGGCGGCGCGCCCTGCGCGTGCCCGGCTCCCAGCGGTCGCCAACGCCGTCATCCCCTGGGCTTCGTCTGCACAGGCGGTGACGGCGCCTTTGGGTCCGTCAGACTGCATCGCGCTGGACAGCCGCCCCTTGAGCGAAGTGCCCAGCTTTCTGGCCGCCCCCTGCGCGGCCGTCAGCGCCTCCTGCGCAGCCTGCGCTTCGGCGACGACCGGATCGGCGCTGGCGGCGTCCACAACGGGCGCCACGTCGGCGATTGGCCCATCTGCTTCGGGAGCGGGGGGGGCACACCCGCTCAGAAACAGCAACACAACGGTGGACATGGGAGACCTCATCCTCAATCGGTGATCCGGCTCGGCTGCGTCCGCGCGATGCGAAGTCCCACATCTGGCGCCGCGTGAGCAGCGGCCTGCCCGATGCGTTCTTGAACCGACTGCGTACCTGCTGGTGTTTGCCAGGAGCCGCCACGAACAACCCGGCGGGTTTTCGTGAGCGGACCGGCGTGATGGTCTGCCCGGTTGTATTCGTCTGCATACGCGTCCCAGGTCCACTCTGCGACGTTGCCCATCGTGTCGTAGAGTTCCCATGGATTGGGCAGAAAGCTACCGACCGGGGCGGCGTTCGGGAACCGATCATCACACCCCGCTTCGTCGCCGCGGGCATTTGCCAGGCGGCACAGCAGCTCCGGCTTCGGAGGAGCGTCGGCCGCTCCGGCGCGTGCCGCATAAGTCCACTCCGCCTCTGTGGGCAGCCGATAGCCGTTCGCCTGCCGGCGCCAGTGGATCTCACCGTCGGGCTCGCCGGTGTAGAGGGTCTGATGTTCAGAGTCAAGGAAGTAGACGGGCTCCAGCCCCTCCATCCGAGACAGCCGGTTGGTGAACGCAAGCGCAGCGCGCCAGTCGACGCATCCCACCGGCTCCAGCGGCTCTGCGTCGGGGCAGCCGCCCGCGCCCATCACCGCGCTCCACAGCGCCTGGGTGACCTCTGTCTCGCCGATCCAGAAGGCATGCCGAGCCTGCGCAGGGATCCCCCCCACCGAGGTGCCCCCGGGCTCCAGCAGCTGGAAGCGATACGCCACTTCATCAGTGGGACAGCGCGGGGTGCTCGCCAGCATCTCCGCCCGAACCGTCCCCTGACCGCGTGGCACCTTGAGGCTGTTGTCGAGCGCCCAGCAGCACCGGACGCATTCATCGGGCTCGCCCACCCCACCGTTGATGCGCAGGGTGTGGGTGCGGACCACGACATCATCAAAGGAGAAGATCTTCGCGGCGATCCCGCCCGTGCGGACATCATCGGGATACTGATTCCCCAGCTCGACATCGAAGAATCCCCAGCTGGGAACCCCGACGATCTCGACCTCTACATCGCGGCGCTGGGGCCAGAGCACCCATGCACCCATCACCGCGAGGGCGATGATCCCGGGAAGGATCGCTGCGGTGTTCTGTGATTCTTCAGGAGGCCCCGCCATCGCCCTATCTTACACCGAAGCACAGCCAGCCCCCAACTCCTCCACAGCGCGGCAGTCACCCACCCTGATTGGGAAACAGTCGGGCGGCCACCTCTGGCCGGGCGATGATCCGATCGGGCAGAGAGCCCGTCTGCGCCAGCCAACCTTTCGCCGGGGTCAGCGGACCGACCAACAGCTCTGCGCCACACACCATCGCCGCCAACGGCCCCGCGATGAAGATCTCCCGGCGCGCCCAGTCCGTCGGGCACAACAACAGCTCTCCAGAGGTCACACCGCTGGCCTGCCCCAGCGACAACAGCGCGGCTTCATCGATGAAGCCATCAACGCATTGGATCCCACGGGGCGCAGGCTCCGGGTGCGGCGGAGGGCGCCGCGCGGGGGGCTGCCCGGAACACAGGATGAACCCAGCGTCCCCGGCCGCCTCCTCTGGCAGAAAGCACCCACCGATGCGGATGGCCGCGACCAGGGCCGCGATCCAGTCCGCGCTGGGCGGGCCCACATACCGGACGGTGTCGCCAGGTGAAGCACCGAGCGCGCGAAGGGCGAGCGTCCACTCCCGCGCCTTCATCCACATCGACGGCGCTGCACACACCACTTCTGGCGTACCGGGCTGGTGAACAACAACCATCGGCAGCGGCTGGTGGAGCCAGCGCTCCCGCAGCCACCCCAACCACGCCGAACGCGGCGCGCTCATCCCGCCGCCGCGCTCAGTTCAATCGACGACGCGGTCCAGACATACAGGCCGTCTGCATCGCAGATGAACCCGTCTGCGCTGAGGGCATCTTCCGGGGACGGGTTCAGCTCAACGCGCAGGGTGTTGTTGGGGTGCATCCTCAAATAGACCGTGATGAGGCCAACATCCGGGAGCGCCGCGAGGGCTGCCCAGAGCAGCCCCGGCAGGACTGCGCAGGCCTCTTCGAGCGCGCGCGCGTCGAGGGGCGCGACGTCTCGCATATCCTCGATGACGTTGAGCCGATTGTCAGAGGGAACATGCTGCTTGAGCCGCGCCCAGGCCAGCGACACGGGCACCTGCGCGACCTCCTGACTCGCCCAACCCAGCTGGTCATAGCTCTCCAGCAAGGTCAGGATCGATGGATCGGCGATGTGGTCTCGAAGTCGCTGGAGCGGCAGGCTCGCGCGCTGCCGCGCCCGGGCCAGCCGCACGCTGTCCTGCGCACGTTGCTGGATAAAGACGGTGATCTCGTCCGCGTCCGCACAAATCAGTTCGAGCGGCTCCGCCGCGATCTGAATCAGCCGATCGACGTCGGCTTGCCGAAGGACCCCTTCCAGAAGAGAGAGGAACGCGCTGGCCATGCCCCCACGAAGGAACGTGCTGGGATCCGCCTCTCCGCGAAGGACGGTCTGATACTGCATGATCTGGTTGTAACGCGTCCACTCGAAGCGTCGCTCCAGCCAGAAGAACGCCAGCGACCGATACAACTCCGGTTCATCATCGGGGTGCGCGAGCGTCTCAACGAGCAGCTCCATCGACGCCACATGGTCACGAAAATACACCTCAAGCCTGGGCCAGATCTCCAGCGGCGCGCTGGCGTGAATCATCTCCAGCGTGGACTCGACGAAGCCGCCATGTAACGCTGCCAGGACCTCGCGAGAGAGAAGACTCTGTTCAGCGGCCATCGATCAAGCTCCCTTCCAGCCAGAGGTGTATTTTCGTGTGGGTGCTCACTTCTTGGAGACAAGGACCCAGTTGGTGCCGGTCCCGGGGTGATGGAACAGGCGGATGCGGACGTTGGTGGGCCGCATCTTGTAGGTGAAGGTGTAGTTGAACTCGACGTCCAGGTTGCCGCCGGAGACACCCGACTTGAAACGCCCGAAGACGAGGCGGTTGTTGGTGCAGGGCGCGACCTGGGTGAAGAAGTTCTTCCCGACCGCGCGATCCTGCGGGACACCGGACATGTCGGTTTCCCAGCGATTGTACATCTGGATGACGCCGCTTTCGTCAACCTTGATGATGCCATAGGGTTGCGCGTCTGCCTCGTGAGGGCTCATCGAGGGCAGCGCTGCGACGTTTGCGAAGGACATATCGTCTCCTCATTTTATGATGAAGTCACTCCGGCTCGCCACAAAACCCCCGCCGCCGGCAAAACAGGGGAACGGAAAAGACCCGGACCTCAAGCGGTCCGGCGCTGACGCATCGGGAACAGGCTCTCGAGCTGCGCCATCAGGTTCGCGTTGGCCTCCGCCAGCGCGCGCACGCCGCTGAGGACGTCGGCACCAACCAGGCTCACCAGGATCTCTTTTTCAGCATACAGATCATCGAGCTGCGCCTGCAGAGACGACACCGCCTCCGCATCGCTGCGGCTCTGACCGCCAAAACCACCTGATGCCTTCTCGGCATACAGCGACTCAACTTGAGCCGTCAACGAAGCGATGGTTGCGTCCTTGCCCCCTCCCGCTTCCTTCTCAGCATAGAGCGACTCGACCTGGGCGGTCAACGAGTCGATGGTCGCTTGCGGATTGGTGTAGCCGCCACCATAGTGGTTGTTGCCATACTCCTTCTCGGCATACAGCGACTCCAGCTGTGCAGTCAACGACGCGATGGTCGTGTCCTTGTCTCCACCAGCCTCTTTCTCAGCATAGAGCGACTCGACCTGGGCGGTCAGTGACGCGATGATCGCATCCTTGTCACCATAACCACCGTTATAACTGTTGTTGCCATACTCCTTCTCGGCATACAGCGACTCCAGCTGCGCGGTCAACGACGCGATGGTCGTGTCCTTGTCTCCACCAGCCTGTTTCTCGGCGTACAACGACTCGACCTGGGCGGTCAGCGAGTCAATGGTCGTCTGCATCTGGTTGGTGTTGCCGCTGCCATAGCCGCCCCCGAACCCGTTGGCTTCCTTCTCTGCGTACAACGACTCCAGCTGCGCCGTCAGCGACATGAGCGTGGTCTGCATCTCGCTGACGGTGACGCCACCGAGCGCCTCTTTCTCGGCGTACAACGACTCCAGCTGCACCGTCAGGGATTCGATGGTCGCGTCTTTGTTTCCGCCGGCCTCTTTCTCGGCGTACAACACCTCCAGCTGTTGCACCAGGCTCTCGTTGATGCTCACCGCGCCCGCCCGCTCCAGGCGACGGTGGCTGCCGGAAGCGAGCCAACTCTGGATGGTGTCAAACGCGGTCACGATCTGATCGGGGACGGCGGCGGACGCGTTGATGAACTGCGCCTGCTCGCGCTCTGCGTAGAGGTCCTCGAGCTGAGCCGTCAGCGATGCAATGGTGGCTTCGTCTTCAGGGTTGCGCACCTTCACGCCGAAAGCGCTGCACAGCTCAGGCAGCTGGGCGGTGAGCGCAGCGAGCGCCTGATTCTGCGCGAGGTTCGGGGAGGGGGTTCTGTCCGGCTGCATGTGCTCTCCTCAGCTGGATATCGATGGAGTCAAGGGTGCATGTCGCATGGGGCATGAGCGCTATCGGACCATCGCGTGCAGGACTTCAGCTCAAAACACCGAGCGTCGCCAGACTCGCCAGCGGGATGGTCAGGACGAAGGTGGTCCCCACGCCCAGATCGGACGTGACGGTGATGGTGCCCTCCAGCTGCTCGACGGCCGCCTTGACCGCGCCGGCCCCGACCCCGCGCCCGGAGAGCTGCCCGACGGTGTCGCTGCTGCTGACCTCATCGGCGAACAGCGCCGCGGTGAGCTCCTCCGGCGTGTCTGCAGAAATCCCCAGCTGACGGGCTTTCGCCCGGATTTTCTCCCAGTCGATCCCCCGCCCATCGTCGGAGAAGCTGATCATCAGAGACTCATCGTTCATCTCTGCGGCCATCTTGAACACATTGGCGCCCGGCTTGCCGGCCGCTTCTCGCTCTTCGAGCGACTGGAAGCCGTGGTCAGCGGCGTTCCGGATGATGTGCGTCAGCGACGCCCACAAGGGCTGGAGCCCCGAACCCGGCAGGCGAACCATATTGTCTTCGGTGACCACCTCGACCGGCTTGCCCAGGTTGCTGCAGATGCGCTTCAGCTGCATCTCCAGGCGTGCAAAGATCTGGCTTATCGGGTCCATCGACCACCGCTGCGCGGCGCCCAGCAGCTCCGTATAGTCCGACTGCATCATCAACAGCATGACGTGCTCTTCGTACTCTTCTCGGGACAACGTGATCTCGACGTCTTTGCGGCTGGAGAAGAAGTTGCCGTAGACGGTCTCCTTCTCGATCCACATGCTGCGCAGCTGTCCGATCTGACACCACGCCCCTTCCATGTCGCCGGCGATGATCTGATCTTCGATCTGATGGACGAAGGTGGCCATGGAGTCGAAGCCGAAGATGCCCAGGTTGCCCTTCATGGTGTGCAGCGTCCGCTTGAGGTCCACCGTCTCGGCGCCAGGCTGGAGCTGGCTGACCAACCAGCGCATCTCGCTGAAGAAGCCGCGGCTGGCCTCCAGGTCGGTCATCAACTGTGTCATGACACGACGGAACTCACGGTTGATCGAGTGCTCCTGGTCCTCCTCGAGATGCTCCGTGCGGTCGTCGAGGCAGATGACCATCGCCGCGAGGGTGCCACGAACGGTGAGCGGCCGGTACTGGATGCGGAAGGTCCGCCCATTGTGGATCAACTTCCCAGGAAGCTGGTCCAGGATGAGCTCCATCGGCAACAGATCGTCGGCGAGCTGCGCATAGCCCATCTCAAACATCACGCCGCTGTCGCTGCCCTCGCCATACATCACGTCCCAGATGTACGTCGGCTTCAGCGCACCGGTCGCTGTCCGCCAGCTCGAACGGCCAAAATCGCCGGGGAAGTAGTCTTCTGCGCTCGAGATAGGGACATCGATGATCAGACCGTTCAAGTCGACGACGAAGAGGGCATCGACCATCACCGAGAGCACACGGGACCGGGCGTCGGGAGGCACAAGATCGGAAAGCTTCAACGCTTCGCTCATGAGAAACCTCGAAGAAACACGTGGTTAAACGCTGGCGTTCTTTGAAGTTTCTCGGCCATCACCTGCAATGGATTGATGCGAAATACCAAAAGTAAGCGCGAGATCTGCCCAGAATTGCCTATCTACGGCTTCACTCTGAAAGGACGCCATGCAACCTTTCAGAGCCCAACCGACCTCAGGGCTCTCCGGCGAAGTCCACCTTGATCGATCGCGCAACCCGCGGCTTCATCCACGCCAGCAGCTCCTGGTGGACGGGGTGCACCCGATAGGCTTCCAGACCATCCGCATCGTCGAACCGGGTGATCAGGCAGACATGCGCAGAGCGATCGGAGGGCGCATCGTCTACGCCGGCTTCCAGGGCACGCAGCGCGGGGATCCGACCCACCATCGCCTCGAGCCGTGCGACGGCTTCTGCGGCATCCTGGGGGTCGTTGAGGTGAAAAAGGACAACATGGGTGTACATGGGGTGCTCCCTAGGCACGGCCGGCGACTTCCATCAGTCGTCCGGCGAGGTGATGACCGCTCCGCCATGCGCCTTCGACCTGTGCGCCACCGCACCAGTCGCCGCAGACGCCCAGCCGGCGATCGGAGTCCAGATAGCTGTCTTCATCAAACGGGCCGTCGGCGCGCGCGTACCGCCAGCGATGCCCCACGACCTCTGCGGGGGTGCGCGGGACGCCGACCGCCTGCTGGAGCGCATCGACCAGGGCCGCAGCGATCGTGTCGACGTCGTCTTCCAGGTGCTCGACGCTCCAGGCGGAGGTGGCGTGGAGGACCCAGCTGTCGAAGTCCGGCCGCTGGGGTTTGCTGGCGTTTCGGCCGATCCAGTCGAGCGGGCCACCAGCGACCCGGGCAACATCAAAGTCGACCGACAGCGCCGGGGAGAAGGTGACCATGGCGGTCAGGCAGGGCGTCATCCGCGCGCGGGCGGCGACCAGAGACAGCTCCGAAGACGAGGCGACCAGCGGGACGGCCTGTTCTGCCGGCGTCGACACGACCGCATGATCAAACCGCCCCACCGACTGCCCACCGACATCGAACAGCTCGACCTGATCGACGATCGGATGGATGATCCCGATCCGTACCCCGGTCTGGAGATCGAGCCCCTGGCTGAGGTGTCGGGTCAAGGCGCTCATCCGAGGCACCCCGACATATCGGATCGGTCCATCGGGGGTGGGCGTGGCGTGTCCACCGTTCAGGGAGACGAACCGAGCCCCCCAGGGCGCGATCTGTCCTTGAGCGAGCCATTCATCGATCACCGCCTGGAAGGCTGGCGTCTTTGCGGTGAAGTACGGTGCACCGTGATCGTAGCGGCGGACAGTGCGGCGTCGGGTGGACATCCGACCGCCGGGGCCGCGCGACTTGTCGAAGAGGGTGACCTGGAAGCCCGCAGCCTGGAGACGCCGCGCACAGGTCAAGCCCGCCATCCCGGCTCCGACGATTCCAACGCTCGGCATCCGCCCTCCTCGCTCGCGCAGAGGGGATAACCTCGAAACCGGAAGGACGGCGGCTCAGCGGAACTGCTTGGCCAGCTTGAGGCCCTGCATCTGGTAGTTGCTGTTGGTCTGGCCATAGAGGACATCGGGTCGGGTCTCGTTCCGCATGAACTCGACGCGGAACAGCGGCTGACCATGCTCCAACAAAAACGGCACGTCGTGTGTACGGATCTCCAGCACAAGCCGCGCCCCGACGCCCGCTCCAGCGTCTTCGTCCTCTGACCAGCCGAACCCAGCGTCGATGAAACCCGCGTAGTGGGTCCGAAGCTCTCCCTTGGTCGCGTCGAAGGCGACCAGCTCAGCGCACAGATCTGGTGGGATGCGTAAGGTCTCACGGGTCGCGAAGATATAGAACTGTTCGGGCTCCAGGACCTGGCCATCACCGCCGGTGGGCAGCAACGGCATCCAGTACCGATCCGTCGGCAGGTTGCGGCGCGATAGATCGACCGGCGGCTGATGCCGCCGGGCGAGGTACCCGACCGGCCCACCGGCATGATCTTCGAGGTTCACCGACAACAGGATCCCAGGCGTCGGGCCGTCGGCCAACGGCGCCGGCGATCCATCGGACCACAGGCACAGCGGGTCCTTCGCCTGGCGCTCCCGCAACATGTCCCGGTCGAGCATCGGCTCGCCGACCGCCAGCCGCAGCTGACCGAGGGCGTCCCCCCTCCTCACCGCGACATGAAAGGATTGCGGCGTAATCTCCAAAAATAACCGCCCTTGATACCCGACAGGGATGGTGTCAAAGGCGTAGCCCGTCTCTGTGAGCAGCCGGACAAAGACATCGAGCCGCCCGGTGCTGCTCTTCGGGTTGCCCCGTCCCCAGACCCCCGCTGGGAGTTCGAGCACCTCTTCGATCTCCGCGAGGTACACCCCCCCCCGATGGAGGACCAGGGGCTCTCGGGCATCGAGGCGGTAGCTGGCGGTGGCCAGCCGTCCCAGCTTGCGCTCAATTCCAGCGCCTCCAGGCAGGAAGCTGCATTGAAGCTGCCAGACCCGGGCACCAAGGCGCAGATCAAGGCTGGAGGGCTGGATCTGCCCATCTTGAATCGGCCGAAGCGCTTGGATGGCGCCCTGATCGATCAGGGCGCGGAGGGTTTGGCGGACGAAGATCCCATCTTGGCTGGTCATACTGCGAGGTGTATCATCATCTGGAGAAAAGAGCCGTGGTTTCCGGGACAATCGAACCCTGTGCGCGGTTGAGCCCCTTGAAAATCGTGCACAGAGTGGCTTGTTTTGTGCACACCTCAGAATCTCCTAAACACGCGATGCGGTGGTCGGATTCTCTGGGTCGAGAGGGAGGTCCCGGTAGTCCAGCTCCATCGAGAAGGTATCAGCGGAGCGGGGGACGGCGTAGCGCGACAGGATCTCCACGTCGCTTGCCTCACCGAAGCCTTCGATCAGAACCTCAAGGAACACCTCACAGCGGGGGGAGCACGCTGTCATCGGCACTCCTCAACGAAGTGAGGGACCCGCGATGGGCACTCAATGCGTTTTCCGTATCGGTCCTGGGACGATGAGCCGCGGTCATCAGTGCGCGGGATAAAGCTGTCCAACGCAGGCATCCCCCCGCCGCCAGAGAATCCTGCTCGCCCGCTTCTTCATCCGAACGCTCAGCGCTGCCTCAGAAGGCGCAACATACTGGACAGAGTCACTAGATGCCCACGTCGATGGGCGCGTCTGGGATGGTGCCCCGCAACAGAGGCCCGAGGAGGTCGGGCAGCCGCCGGGGAGCGAAGATCTGGTCGCTCTGACGCAGCTCATTCAACCGCCACCACCGCCACCCCAGGATATCAGCGGCTTCACGCTGATCGTGGATGGTGACCGAGAGCGAGCAGGTCCGGGCGACGAAGAAGTGTTCTTCGGAACGAAAGACCTGTCCACGTTTTTCCCAGCAGTGTTCGCGATACCAGACCATCGGCCCGAGTTCAACGGCGGTCTGTTGGCCGGTCTCTTCCCATAGCTCCCGCATGGCAGCGTCTTCAAGGGTCTCATGGGCTTCTTTACCGCCGCCGGGTGTGATCCACAGGTACGGCATCGACAACCCGAAGACATGAAACAACAGCAACCGATCCTGGGGATCGAAGAGCAGGACACGGGCGGTGGGTCTGGGGATCACGTTGAGCATGGGGCCTCCGCATCGATCAGGATGCCGGCGTGTGTGTCCAGATTCAAGTCCATCCTTGTGAGTTTTCAGCAACAGCAGGCATGACCGCAGCGGAAGCAGATACAGTCGATTTGTGGGAGGTGCTTCGGTGGCCACGCCGACATTGATTTTCGATATGGACGGTGTGCTCGTCGATTCAGAGCCCATCGCCAACACGGTCTTCGCCGACCACCTCGGCCGGTTCGGTGTGTCGATGACCGTCGATGAGGTGATCGCACAGTTTCGTGGCCTTCGGCTGGACGACTGTGTGGCCTGGGTGCAGACCACCTACGACATCACGCTGCCCGCCGACTTCATCGAGACGCTCCAGGTAGAGACGTTTCAGCGGCTGGAGGCCGCGCTCCAGCCGATCCCGAATGTCGAGTCTGCGCTATCACAGCTGTCGTATCCGATGTGTCTGGCGTCCTCATCGGCGCCGGACAAGATCGCGCTGAGCCTTCGGGTGACGGGCCTGGGTCGGTACTTTCCACCAGAGCGGCGGTTTTCGGGCACCCAGGTTCCGCGGGGCAAGCCGGATCCGGCGTTGTTCCGGCTGGCCGCCTCGACGGTGGGCGCAGACCCACGGGACTGTCTGGTCATCGAAGACAGCGTCGCTGGGGTCCAGGCCGCCCGGCGAGCCGGGATGGCTGCGCTGGGCTACGCCCCGAACAACCACAACCAGGAAGGACTGGTCAAAGCGGGCGCCATCGTCTACTCAGACATGTGCTCGCTTCCCGCCATGATCGCCGGGGTGTGGGCCAACGTGCTCTTCGCGCGGGGATAATCAGCGAATCGCTGCGATCGCCAGGCAGAACCGCTCGATCTCATCAAACGTGTTGTAGACATGCACTGAAGCGCGGAGCATCGACGACAGGCCACGCGGATCCATGTCCAGCCGACTCATGGACGCCCAGGTCACCGACAGGTTGATCAGCTGCGCGCGCAGCTGCTGCTGCACATCGACGGGCTCGTGGCCCGCCATGGTGAAGGTGACGATCCCACAACGGACCGCGCCCTTGTCGTGCACCTGCACCCCATCGATGGTGCCCAGGCGACGTCGGAGCGCAGCGGCGAGGTCCTGAATCCGCTGCCAGATGGGCGCGCTGCCGAGCTCCAGAGCGAGGGAAAGGGCTTCGGCGAGCCCCAGCCTGCTGCCGATGGACGACTCCCAGCACTCGAACCGTCGGGCGTCTGGGCGAAGGGTATAGGTCCGCTCATCGGTCCATGTGGCGCCGCGCGCGTCGATCATGGGCGGCTCCAACCGCTCTATCCATCGGCGTCGGATCCAGAGGAAGCCGGTGCCCCGAGGGGCGCGCAGATACTTCCGCCCGGTGGCGGACAGCATGTCACAGCCAATCTCTTCGACGTCGACCGGCAGCTGCCCGACCGACTGACAGGCATCGAGCAGGAAGGGCACCCCGGCATCGTTGGCGAGCATCCCCACCGCAGCAGCGGGATTGACAAGGCCGCCGTTGGTGGGCACGTGGGTGAGCGCGACGAGCCGAACGCTTGGATCGGTGATCCGATGGGCGAGGACGGTCAGATCGATCTGACCGTTCTCATCATCAGGGATGACTTCGACGACCGCGCCGGTCTGCTTCGCGCGGTGGAGGAAGGCGATGAAGTTGGAGCCGTAGGCTGCGGTGGCCGTCAGGATCCGAGCGCCGGGGTTGAGGGGCAGGGCATAGAAGGCGAGCTGCCAGGCGCGGGTGGCATTGTCGACCAGGGCGATCTCATCGGGATGACCGTTGATGAGCCGGGCGGCGAGGGCGTAGATCTCATCGAGGCGCGAAGCAACGATCTCGGCTGCTTCGTATCCTCCGATGAGGGACTCCCGGCGGAGGTGTTCGATCTGGGCGTCGACGACCCCCTGCGGTGGGAGGGCCGCACCCGCGTTGTTGAAGTGGATCAGGCTGGAACAACCCGGGGTCTGGGCGCGAAGCTGATCGACGTCCATCAAACTCATCGGGAAAACCGGGGAGAGGGTGGTAGAGTTCACGTCGCCCAGAGATTTCGACACGACATCTATGAGACAACGGATTCAGAACACGATCAACAGCGACGTTTCGCGGGCGCGCGCGACTGAAGGGTCACATGTTCCAGCGAATGGGCTGCCGCTGCGGTATCGTAAACCATCTGAGTCTTCGGACAGAGATCCCTCTATCTTCCCCACCTTTTTTGTTCTCTGGAATTGGTGGTCTAATGCAGATGCTGCGGTTTTTGGTCGCGGTTCGTGCCAGGAAGATGTAAACATCGTGTGACAAACCCATGCCCTCAAGGAGAGGAGATGCGGTTCATTTTCATGAGCCTGGCTGCCCTGAGCATCGTCGCTTGCGACAACGATGACACTGCAGCTGAGATCCCGGATGATGCGATCTTTGACGCCGACGGTGATGGCGTCGAGTCGGACGTCGACTGCGACGACCGCTCGGCGAGTACACACCCCGGCGCCGTTGAGATTTGCGACTCCATCGACAACAACTGCAACGGCCTGGTCGACGAAGATCCGATCGACGGCAGCACCTGGTACGTCGACTACGATGGCGACGGTTACGGCAGTGACACCTTCGTTGAGAGCTTCTGCTCGACGCCGGCAGCGGGCTATGCGAAGAACGCCGACGACTGCAACGACCTGGAAGCGCGCAGCTACCCGGGCAACCGTGAAGTCTGCGACGGCGTCGACAACGACTGTGACGACGCGGTCGACAACGACCCTGTCGATCAGGTCACCTGGTACGTTGACAGCGACGGCGACAGCTTCGGCGATCCCGGCATCTCTGTCGTCGCCTGCGACCGCCCGGCGGACGAATACGTCACCAACGGCGACGACTGCGACGACCTGAACGGCGATCTGAACCCAGCCACACGCTGGTTCCCGGATATGGACAACGACGGCTTCGGCCAGCCGTTCTTCTCGGTGGCCGCCTGCGAGCCACCGCCGAACCATGTGCGCTCCGACACGGACTGCGCCGACGACAACCCCGACGCCTACCCCGGCGCGGCGACCCGGGACGTCCTGACCCTGTGTACC
>JBCBLB010000154.1:0-15769 GCA_038520555.1 Myxococcota bacterium
CGACAACAACGCATAGAGCAGCTCCGGTGCCTGCCGAAACAGATCGACAAGCACCTCATGACGTTGAGACGGCATCAACACCTCGACAACACAATGTGAAAAACGAAAATGACCCCAAGCGGTCGTTGAACCTCTATTCGTTCGACACCTGTTTCCGCTCACCATCCACGATGGCGTTCTCGTGAACTCCTCTGGATGCGAAGAAGAGGGTACGCGTCAGCGACGCAGACAGGGCCATGGTGCGACCGAATCTGGCAGGAGAGGGTCGTCTTTCCGACACTTGAAGGTCCGTTGAGGACGATCACGATGCGTATAGTTCAGCGCTCGACATCAAACAGACGCTGGGCGAGCCGACGAACCTCTGCGATGAGGAATTCCGTCTCTTGCACGTGGTGCGCATCCAAACGACGATAACGCGCCTCCCAGCTCAGAGAGGGATCGTCGCGATAGCGAGGCACCCCAACCCATCGGTACGAGTTCAGGTACTCACGAAGCTCTGCTTCCGTCATCGTCCCCTCAGCATCAAGGCTGCGCTCAGCTCACCATCAAGGTGTATTGGCGCATATCGGGAAGGCCGCGGAGCATCCGCACCAGCCGAAGGTGTTGGCGAGCCATCTCCTCAAGGCCGCCGTCACGGATGGCTGCTGCGGTGGTCGCGCTGGCTGCCGTGGCGGCGAACCAGGGCTCGCGCGCACCCACCGCCGCAGCCACCGCCGAGATCACCCCCGCCTGGTAGGGCGCCTGATGAAGCGTCGGGAGCACGTCGCGCGTCATCTTCAGGCTCTTGTCGGTCACCAGCTGACACTGGTAGCCCCACATCACCGATAATACCGACCAGAACGCGCGGACATCCCCATCGCAGGAGGCGCGCATCCGCCGAACCGTGCAGTCCAACGCCCACCAACAGATCGCATCCCGCCAGACCTCTGATGAGAACCACTCCAACAGGATCAGCGGCTGGATCACCAGCGCCGGTGGTGACTTCACCAGGATGTCCGGCAGCAGATCATCGGTCCGCAGCTCCACACTCTCCGCCAGCTCCACCGCTGCGTTCCATGATGCTTCGTCGATGAAACACTGATATCCCCCTTCGATCTGAATGATCGACATCACAAAATAATCAACCACCTGCTGGCGGAGGGTGGGGGCGTCCTGGGATTCCATCAAGAAGCCTCCTGGAGGGGTGGCTGATGTAGAGGATGGTCTGTCAGCCCATCGGTTTTATTGTGGACCCCGTTGAGGGTAAAAACCATTACTGTAATAGCAAAAATGTATCCTTTCAGCCCGGCAGCTGACACTTCCCGATAGGATCAGCGCCCATATCGACATCGTTGACCAGGTGAATCAATCGTCGTGCATGCAAGGCGGCGTCTTTTCCTTCAGAAATCTTTCTCACCAACGATTTTGCACCTCTGATCGGGAGTGTTGCCACGCTCTCCACATCGGCAAGGATCGCATCGAGGGTCCCCATGGCTCTCAACAGCGCCGCTGCGGTCTTCGCCCCTACGCCTTTCACCCCCGGGATCCCATCGACGGCGTCCCCAACCAAAGACAGGTAGTCGACGATCTGATCTGGCCGCACGCCAAGCTTGGCTTCGACCGCGACCGGATCGTAGCGAATGCCCCGGCGGGTGTCCTCGACCACGACGGGCGGGGTGTCGCGGACCAGCTGGAACAGATCCTTGTCATCGGCCTGGATGGTGACCGCCATCCCCCGAAGCGTCGCGAGGCGCACCAACGTGGCCGCGAGGTCATCCGCCTCATAGGTCAGCGAGCCGAACACCGTCACCCCCAGCTCGCCCATCTCCGCCTCAAACCGATCGAAGTGTGCGATCAGATCGGGCGGCGCGGGCGGGCGGTGGGCCTTGTAGTTCGGGTCCAGCTGCCTTCGGAAGGTGTCCATGGTCCGATCGATCACGATGGCCAGGTGGCTGGTGGTCGCCATCGCCTTCTGAACGTTGCGCCGGGCCGGCGCCCACGGCGCCGAGACCCCGACAAAATACGGGCGCAGGACCAACACCGTCCCATCCAGAATCAGCAGATGCTCCGTCGACATGACCTCCTCCTCTCCCGGCTCAGCGAGACTGCGCCCAGGTTTTTAGCTGACCACGTCGGATTTTGGAGTTGTGACGTGGATCTACCGGGAACCCCCTGTGGGTGAGCACCGTCTGGATCCGCCCCGCCCATCGGGTCCCGTCCGCGAGCGCCAGGATCTGGGGGTGGTCATCGGCGGTGAGGTGGACCCCGGGCAATGGCTCGACGATAAGGGTCGGCGTCTCGGCGCCAGATGCACCGAGGCCCACCACCGCAGTGCGACGGACGCCAGGGTACCGGTTGAAGATGCCCTCCAACGGGACCGCCGGCAACATCCCCGCTGCGGTCTGGAGGCGGTGAGACTTCCGACCGCAGAACCACAGCCGGCCCCGATCATCCACATACCCCAGGTCGCCCATTCGATGGAAGAAGGTCCCATCCTTCACAGGGATCTTGGCCCTCGCGGTGGCGTCTGGGTTGTCGATATACAGGGGCGAGGCCATCGGGCCGCGGACACAGACCTCACCGATCTCACCGACGCCGAGGACATCATCTTCCGACCACTGCGAGACGGTGGCGTCGGTGATCCGGAGGATCTGGACATCGGCCGCAGCGATCGGACGGCCCACACAGATGCCCGCGCCCTGATCCGAAGCCGTCAGGGTCTCGCCCAACACCTCTGGAGAGCCGATGGAGGCGACCGGCAGACACTCGGTCGCGCCATAGGGTGTGTGGAACGCACAGCCCGCGCCAAAGACCGCTCGGAAGCGCTCCTGAAGGTCCATCGAGATGGGCGCCCCCAGGGTCATCACCGTCTCCACCCCTTCGACGGTCTGGCCCGCTTGCAGGCAGTGTCGGGTGAGGTTCTCCCAGATGATCGGCGAGCCGAGGGAGACCTGCGGGGAGTGGGTTCGGATGGCGTGGAGGATGTCCTCCGGCTTCGCGCTGGCCGGCTTCGCCAGGTTCATCCGTGGAATCACCGTGGTCATCCCGATGCAGATGTCATGGATCGCGAAGCTGCCGAAGCACTCGACCGTGGTCATCCCCGGCTTGAGGTCAAACATCGCCGCGATCTCGCGGATCTGCGTGTCGAACATCCCCTGGGTCCAGCGGACCCCCTTGGCCGGCCCCGTCGAGCCCGAGGTGAACGGTATCGCCGCTTCGGCGTCGGGGTCGAATCGGCCGCCGTCGAAGGGCGCGTCGTCGTCACTGCAACACTGCTCCAAGGTCAGCCCGCCCCAGAACCACCGACGCCCCTTGGTGATCAGCAGCTCACAGGACCGGAACGGGCCCGGCTGGAGCAACCGGATGACGTGCACCGGCGCGATCCCAAACAGCGCGCGGGCCTGGGCACGGGCGATACACTGCAACAACGCCCGCACCCCCATCCCCGGATCCAGCACCACCGGCACCGCACCCAACCGCATCAGCGAGAACCACACCGCATAAAAGGTCAGATCGGGACGCATCAAGAACAAGCATCGATCCCCCGGGCGGAGGCCGCGCTCTGAGAGCCCCCGAGCATAGCGGTTGGCCAGCTTGTCCAGCTCACCAAAGGTGAGCTGTGAAAAATCTCCCCGCTTGTCCGCCATGATCAACGCCGGCGTGTTCGGCTGGCTCTGCGCATGGGCGCGAAGATAGTCCGCAGCGTTCAGCCCGGATGATGTGCGCGACTCTTCAGACATACCGTTCTCCTGGCTCCACCACCTATCACACGCTGCCGCTGTGTTGATCGTGCGCACAGCGTTCGAGATCTGATCACGGCCGAGAGATGACGCCTGGCGCCTTCGAGGGACGCTCCATCGCAGAGATGGCCGCCGCCGATCCGCTGTACAAGCCGCTGTTCGTTCACGAAGATGTTACAGCAGGGGGGCCTGGCGCAGAGAGACGTCGTGTTGGTCGGACACGACCTGATCAATCGGTGCATCCAGATCCTCACCCATGGCGCCAGAGATTCGCGAACCCGACTGCGGTGCTCCCGCACGGACAGGCGCGGTCCCTGCCGACCGACGGATCCCCTCGGATTGATTCGGGGAATCCCGTATGGTTCCTTGTCGGCGATGATGTACTTCCTGCTGATCGGATGCATGACCGATCCTGTGTCAGAGACCCAACCGCCTCCCACAAGGACCGAGGAGACGGGCGCTGTTGACTCCGCCGATGCGACCGGGACCAACGAAGAGCCCGTCGACTCCGCGCCGCCAGAGGACTCCGGCGAACCCGGGGACACCAGCGAGCCGATCGATCCCAACCGATGGCGCAGCGCGCTGTACCCCGAAGACTGGACGCCCGGCTTTACCGTCGATGGCCGGTTTTTGCATGACTTCAGCTACGCCGGATACCACTATGGAGAGGCCGACCCGCCCGCCTCTCCGCCGGGGGCCGTCTTCGACGTCACCCACTATGGCGCCGATCAGACCGGCGCCTCCGATAGCACCTCTGCCATCCAGGCTGCCATCGATGACGCATCCCAACGCGGCGGGGTGGTCTGGCTGCCGGCCGGCGAGTATCGATGCGACGGGCTGCTCTCCATCACCGCCAGCGGCGTCGTCCTCCGCGGTGAAGGAATGGAGCGCACCCGCCTGTTCTTCACCCGAAGCGATCAGATGACCGATCGCCACCACATCATGTTCTCCGGCCACCGAAGCTTCGGCGAACGCCGCCCCCTCGCGGCGGATGGGGAGAGCCGCGCGGACACGATCCGCCTCGAAGACACGCACGGGCTCTCTGTCGGCGATGAGGTCGAGATCGGGTGGGTCATCACCGAAGACTTCGTCGCCGAACACCAGATGCAGGGCACCTGGCAGGCGTTCAACGGCACATGGCGGCCCATCTTCCGGCGCACCATCCGGGCCATCGACGCAGACACCGTCACCTTGGATGTGCCGCTGCGGTACCCGGCGCAGATCCGTGACCAGGCCAGCCTGCGAACCGTCTCTGGGATGCTCGAAGAGGTCGGCGTTCAAGAGCTGGCCGTCTCTACGGTCGTCGACTGGGACGCCGCCTGGACCAACGATCGCTCCCACGCCATCACCCTCTCGGGCGTCAAGAACGGCTGGGTCTGGCGGGTCCGCTCCTACGCCTCCCCCAACGTCCGCGACGATCGGGACGATCACCTCCAGAGCGGCGGCGTGATGGTGGTCCACTCCCGACTGGTCACCGTCGCCGAGGTCACGATGGAGCAGGCCCAGAACCGCGGCGGCGGCGGCAACGGCTACCTCTTCGAGATCTCGCGGAGCGGCGAGGTCCTCATCCAGGACGCCGTCGGCCGAGCGGGGCGGCACAACTTCATCCAGAACTGGGACTTCGGGACCTCCGGCTGCGTCTTCCTGCGCACCCTGAGCGAAGACGGGGTCGCCTTGCAGGGCAAAGACTGGGAGTGGCTGGAGATCACCGGCTACAGCGAGTTCCACCACTCCCTGGCCATGGCCAACCTGATCGACGATTCGGTGGCGGCGGATGGCTGGAAGGCCGTCAACCGCGGCGACTACAGCTCCGGCGCCGGGCATGCAGCCACCCAGAGCGTCTTCTGGAACCTCCAGGGCGACGGGGCGATCACCTCTCTCCAGTTCGGCGACGGCTATGTCATCGGAACCGAAGGCCTGAACGTCACCACCGCCGTCTGGGACATCTTCGAGAGCGCCGGCACCGCTCCCGAAGACTTCGTCGAGGGCATCGATGAAGGCAGACACCTCGATCCACCCTCCCTCTATGAAGACCAGCGAAAGCGGCGGCTCGCCCGTGGCGAGCGGCGGTCTGACTCAAAGTGAGGGGATATAGGGAATATCCTCGCTTGTAAGGTTGCCTGATATGCGCTCACCGTTTCTGATCACGATGCTGTGTTCTACGTTCGCGGTCGGCTGTAAGCCCGATCAGAACTTCACCCGAATCCCCTCCCCGCCCACCGTCTCCCTGAGCGCGGTTGAGGAGGGGCCCTATCGACAGGCTGAGGGGGATCTTGCGTTTCCTGGCGCGGTGAGCGACAACTTCGACGCGCCGTCTCGCATCGCGTTGACCTGGATCCTCGACGGGGAGCCCCTCGACGAGCCGTTCTTTGATGAAGACGGCGAAGTGCTGCTGCGCCTCGTCTCTGAGACGCTGACGCCCGGGCTGTTTGAGCTGACGCTGCAGGCGATCGACAGCGACGAAGACCGCGGTGAGGCGACGATCACGTTCGAGCTGCTCGGCCCGCGAGAGGCGCCGACGGTGCGCATCATCGATCCCGCCGATGAGAGCCGCATCGACCTGGGGAGCACGCTGACGGCCCGGGGCGAGGCCGCCGACAGCTGGACCGACGCTGATGAGCTGAGCTTTCGCTGGGAGAGCAGCATCGACGGCGCTCTCGAAGGCAGCATCAGCGAAGGGGGGCAGTCGATACTCTTCGCTGAGGACCTCTCTGCCGGCGAGCACCGGATCACGTTGACCGCGACCGACGCCGACGGAGACCATGACTCGGACAGCATCACACTCTGGGTGGATCGCCCGCTCGGTGTCTCGATCACCGCGCCTGCGACGGAGAGCGTCTTCAACCTCGATGCGTCGATCCCCTTCGAGGGCGGCCTCGACGAATCGGTGGTCGTCGACGGCGCGCTCCGCTTCCGCTGGGAGAGCGACGTCGACGGCGTCCTCGGAGAGGGCGTCGTCTCGGAGCGAGACACGCGCCTGGAGTTCGACGGGCTCCAGGCGGGCAGCCACCTCATCACCCTGGTGGCGACAGACGACCTCGGATCGTTGGGCCGCGATGAAGTGGTCGTCGACATCATCGTTGGACCGGTCGACGCCGAACCCGGCGACCTGATCTTCAGCGAGCTCATGATCAACCCCGACGCCGTCGATGATGTGCAGGGCGAGTGGTTCGAGCTGTACAACACGTCGGGCTCCCAGATCGACATCCAGGGCTACACGATCCAGGATGAGGACTTCGACGAGTGGGTCATCGACGTGCCGATGGTGGTGCCACCGGGCGAGTACTTCGTGCTCTGTGCGAACACAGACGCGGCGAGGAACGGCGGCGTCGAGACCTGTGACGCCGCCTTCGTGCGCCCGCAGCTGCCCCCACCCGGCCTGGCGCTGGGCAACAGCGGCGATGAGATGATCCTCATCCGCCCCGACGGCGAAGAGATCGATCGGGTCGAGTACACCAGCTCCTGGGTCAGGGCAGGGACCGCCATCGGCCTTGATCCCGATCATCTGGACAACGTTTCCAACGACGATCGCGCGAATTGGTGCGAGCAGAGCACAGCGATCCGCGCTGGCGGCGATGACGGAACCCCCGGCGAAGAGAACGATCCCTGCTGAGCACAGCGCCTCCACAGAGCAGCTGTCGGGAACGTTGATTCGAAATGGGGGGCAATCGACAACGTCGTGGCATCGAATACAGTATGCTCAACCACGATTCTCACCTGGAGTGCCCCGATGCTGATTGCCTTCACCTTGACGCTCATCCTCGGCTGCGACAACGCCTCCGAAACCCCGGCCAACCCAACGCCTTCTACAACGCCGACGCCTGCAGCTCAACCGGCTGCGACCCAACCGGCTGCGACGGTGAGCACCGTCGACCCAGCCGCGAAGCCCACGGCCAGCGGCGGCGGCGGCGGCGCGCTGCCCAACGTGGGTGACAACCTGCGCCATGGGCTGTGCGCCAACGGGCCGGGAAGTGAAGGCGCAGACAGCTACTTCGTCGGCGCGTTCTCCATCAGCGGCAACAACGTGACCGGCTCTGAAAAATGGCAGCTGTTCGCCAACCCCAAGTGGCAGGCCCGCGGCGGCCGGGACTGCTCCATCGAATGGTCGGTGCGGGGCACGACGGCAGACACTGGCGCATGTGGAAACTGCGACCTCGGCGTCCGTTTCCACGCGACCGCAAACGTGGCGGGAAGCAATTGCCCTGAAGAGCTGGTCCGTGGCCGCATCAACGCGCAGGGTCGCCGCGTCGGCGGGGAAGCCAACGACTTTGATCAGCACTATGCCATCCAGCGCCGCGCCGATGGTTCGGCGAAGATCTTCTTCGCCAAAAGCGGCAAGCTCCTCGCTGAGGGCTACTACAATGAAGGGGGCTTCAACTACGTCACCGACCACGCATGTAAGTGGTTCTGAACGTCTGACCCGGGCGCCATGATCGCGCATCGTTCGTCTCTGCAAAATGAACGATGCGCGGGAAACGGCACGGCGAACCCACCGCGTGCTGACCGGCTTCATCACAAAAATGAAACAAATCATATAGATTGATGAAAGCCGGGCGAAATCCTCCGATGACAACGGGGGATACAATACCGGGATGGCGACCCTGACCATGGACCGGGTGGCCAACAACGGGTGGGACCATGATTCAAGAGCCGGGCATCTACGTCTACGCCGGCGAAGCACCGGAGCTGATCGAAGAGTCCAAGCAGTGGGAGGACGCGGAGCGGATCCACTTCGATCTGGACGCACCCGGCCCCCTGCCACAGCTGCTCAGACGGGCGGATCTGGGTCTTCTGGGGACGCTGTCGGTGGCCAACGGCGCCGTCGAAGCCACCCTGAAGGGCCTCGCTGAAAAGCAGATGCCCATGCTCCGGACGCTCCGGATCACGTCGTTGCCAGACTTCCCGGTCTCCATGAGCCGCCTGGACCGCCTGAAGTGGCTGGGCCAGCTCGACACCCTGTCGCTGACCGGGCTGGGTCTCCGGGGGGGCGTGGGGGAAGAGCTGGCGGCGATGCGGCGGCTCGAAGGGCTGCGCAAGTTGTCCCTGAACAACCTGCGCCTCTCGCCCACCGGTCTGGCCTCGATGGTCATCGCCCCCCACCTCAGCCGGCTCCAGACCCTCAAGCTCAGCGCCGTCGGCCTCACCGACCACGCCGGGATCGTTTTGTCCAACTCGCTGCTGCTGCGGCATGTGGAGCGGCTCGACCTCAGCGATAACCCGGATTTCCGTGACATCGGCGTCGTCCGGCTGCTCAGCCGCCCCCGACCGAACATCCAGATCCTCTCCCTCGCCGACACCAACGTCTCCTCAGACATCACCCCGATGCTCTGCTCTGCGGTCACCCTGCCCCGGCTGGTGCGGCTGGACCTGAGCGGCAACATCGACTTTGGGGACGGCGGGCTGTTCTCGCTGACCCAGGCCGACTTCATCCAACGCGTCGAGATCCTGAAGCTCGACGCCGCTGGAATCGGCGACCCCGGCGTGCTCGCCCTCGCTGAGAGCCACGCCCACATGCTGCGGACGCTGACCCTCCGCGGCCGGACCAACCCCATCACCGACGAAGGGGCCCTCGCCCTGATTCGCTCGCCCAACCTGCGCGCCCTTGAGCGGCTGGAGATCCATCCCCACCACCTCACCGACGAAGGGCGCATCTGGCTGCTGGTTGAGGCGCCCGACGGCCTTGAGGGGCTCAGCGCCGTCAAGCGGATGCTCTCCCGACGCGCCCTGCTGCGGTTCGCCCAGCGCCATCGGATGCAGGGCATCCATCAGCTCGGCCGCGGCCGCCTGCTGACCCTGCTCCGCGCCCGGCTCAGCGCCCGCGGCCGCGAGCGGAGCAGCTCCACCGACACCCGAACCAACTACCCATGACCCCACTGCAAACCCGACCCCGATCGGCCCATCTAAACTGCATGGTGGATAGACACGCTTCGTTCAGTGCGATAATCGTCGACCGGGTCTCAGGAGCGCGGATTGCCATCGGATCGCATCAACGTTGAAGACGTTCAGAGCTTCCTCGCACAGGTCAACCACAGCAGCCTGTTCGAGTATCTCGGAGTCAGTCAGACCGCGCCGACGGAAGACCTCCGCGCCGCGCTGGCCCGCCGGCGTCAGTGGGCCCAGGGCCAGCAGGCCAACCCCAAGTTCCGTAGCGAAGCCCGCTGGATCATTCGGAACTATCGAAGCCTGGAAGCCCTGATCGCCGACCGCGACAGCTACCTCAACGCGCTCCGCGACCGCCAGCGCTCCCAGAGCCTCGCGGAGCTGCGCGAACTCATCGACGTCACCCGCGAGCTCAACCTCGACGCCTCGATGCTCACCCTGATCCTATACTACGCCGAACGGAAGGGCATCGGGCTGGAACAGGTCGTCGAACAGCTCACCCCCATCCACGGCCAGTGGGAAGTTCAACTCCTCGTCGACGAGATCCTGGACCCCGACAACACGCTGGACGGCGCCGACGCTCCCGAAGACCTCCTGGAAGAAGACGACTGGGGCATCGAGACCCGCAACGTCCCCCCGGACCCCCTCAGCGACCCCGTCTCCCTGAGCCGCTTGAGCGGGTTCGACATCGACGAAGACGACGGAAGCGCGACCCTGGTGCCCGAAGACAGCCTGAGCCTGCACAGCTTCAGCAGCGACTTCGACCTGAACAGCGTCATGCCCTCCCCGGTGAGCATCTCCGACCAGGACATGTGGATCGCGCTGGACCGCATCCGCTCCGCCATGGGAATCTCAGACAACACCTGGTCGGCGCTGCGGGACGGACGCGTCCCCCCTGCCCTCGTCGAGCCGCTGGTGCGGATGGGCCGCGATAACAACCTCCCCTTCACCGCACTCGCCGATATGCTCCGCGACGTCGCCGAGCAACACCTGCGCACCATCGGCGAACACGTCGACCCCGAAGCCGACCCCGAAGCCGACCCCAAAGTCGACCCCAAAGTCGACCCCGGGCCCACCAGCCGCTGACCCCGCTCAGTTGAGCTGGTTGGTGATGTCGATGATGTGGAGCTTCCGCCAGTCGGCTCCCTCAGACGGCAGGGCGGTGAAGGCCATATATGTCCGCCCATCAGCGTCCACCAGCGACGGCTCACCGCAGGCGACCAGCCCGGTGTCCACCTCAACCGTCTTCGACCCATCGATGCGGGTCATCATGATCTTCATCGAAGCGGTCGTATCTTCGACGCCATAGACGACCCACTGCGCGTCGGGGGTGAGCGCTGGGGTCGACCGCTGCGGCAGACGCACCCCACGGGCGATGATCTGCTTCTGACCCGGGCCGCTGGAGACGGCGATGTCCCACTGGTTCTCGCCCCGCTCGTTGGTGAAGAAGACCACCTGATCGCCCGCCCACACCGGTCGGGTCTGGTCGCCGTTGCCGCCCACCAGCGGCGTCGAGCTGCCCCCTTCCCAGGTAAACAGGTCCTGCCCGCCGCGGTTCTTCCGGGTATAGGCCAGCTTCTCACCGTTGGCATGGAACCGCGGCGCCATCTCGGCGAACGGACTGCTGACCGCCTGGGTGATCGCGTTGGTGTTGAAGTCCCACAAATACAAGTCACCGCTACCGGTCGCGTCGCTGATGAACGCGATGGTCTTGCCGTCCGGCGAGATCGCCGGCCAGGACAGGTCGCCGTCCACCTGATTGAACTTGATGAGCGACGACGGGGCCCCCCCCTTGGGCGCCCGCGAGTAGATCCGGCTGGAGTTGCTGGAGTTGGTGCCCTCAAAAATCAGGACGCCCCGCGGGTGCCAGTTGGGCGCCGCAGCGACGCTGCCGCCCGAAGAGAACGACGACTGGTTGCCGGGGATGCTCAGCTTCTCTGGCGTACCCAACGCGTTGCCGTTGGCGACCTGGACCATGTACAGGTCGATCTTCCCGCCGTAATTGTTCAGCTCAAACGCCAACCACTGGCCGTCCTGCGACCAGCTGGGGTTCGAGGCGTGCCCTTTCGACGGCGTCGCCACCTCAGCGGCTGAGGCAGGCGAATTCAGCGCGAGGCTGACCAAGAGACCCAGAATCATCCTTCCCTCCTGACGGGGGTAACGGTGAGGGCGAGCTGCGCCCATTGATACCAGCGAGAGGCGTCGGTCTGGGCGCCGCCAAGGGCGCTCACGCCGAAGCCGAGGTTGCCGACTGACAGCCCCGGCGGCACATAGCCGATCGCCGCAGAGACGCCGCCTGCGCGAATTTGTCCATTCAAGCTTGCGAACTGCGTCAGCAGATCCTCATCCGAGCCGTCCGCGCCGCCCTGCGCCACCCCGGCGCCGATCGAATAGACCGGACCGAACGCGACGCTCAACGGAACCTGGTTCGGCCGATAGACCGCCGCCAGCCACGTATACCCCGCGCGCAAAGATGTATCGGTCGCTTCCAAGCCGAACGCCTCCGAAACCGTCAACCCGGTTCCCTCCACCTCAACCCCGGTGGGGCTGTCCCCTTCCCCACCCGCGATAGAGTGGTAGCCGACCTGGAGCAGCGCCCCGAAGCCACCGCGGAAGCCGACCTCAAGACCCAACCCGGCCCGCAGCCCGGCGCCGGAAAACCCCGCCGGCTCCCCCGCCGTGCTGGGCTCTCCTGCGCTGCTGAACGAGCCCCCGAGGTCGAGCCGCGGCCCGATAAAGGCGATAAAATCTTCCGATCGCTCCGGCGTCGCCGGGCCCACCGTCAGCGCCTGCTCGCCCCCGCCTGCTTCAATCGTGAACGTCTGGCCACCAAACGTATATTCCCCCAGCGGCAGCAGCCCCTCATACTGACGGTCCCGCTCCAGTAGCGCCTTCGCCGTGGTAAACGCGGTCCGATACTCCGGGTTGAAGGGCATCTCTGCGATATCAAACGGGACCGCGTCGTCGACCCGGGGAGAGATGGTCAGCGACACCGGCCCATAGCCCGACTCGATCTCCGACAACCAGTTGGCCGCCCGGGCGACCTCATCACCGGTCGCCACCTCACGTGCCCGGCGAAGCCGGGTGTAGGTCTGGTTGATGTTCCCCAGGTTGCTGGCGGCCTGGGCGCCCAGGTAGTGGTCGTCGAAGCTCAAGACCACACCCTTCTTCTCCAGGGCGAGCATCTTGGTGTAGCCCGCCTCCACCCCGCGCCAGGCGTCCCGGCCGGCAAGGCGGCGCATCTCTTCCTGCAGGCGGGTGTGCTCGGCGTCTTCTTTGGTCCCCGCCAACGCGACGGTCGGCGCGGCGAGCAGCAGCGCGAAGCTCACGGAGCGGAATGGCGTCATCATATGGCGTCTCCCATCAAGTGGCCGTTATCCTGAAGCACGGTGTTCCCCACCGTCGGTCAGAGCATGACACGCCACACGGTGCTCCGGGGCCTCCAGCGCTCTCAGCGCGGGCACCTCGGACGCGCAGCGCGCCTCGATCGGATCGTTCGCCAGCGGACAGTCGGGGCGGAACGGGCACCCCACCGCCGCCAGCGCCTGCCGCGGCAGCGGACCAGACCATGGATCGAACAAAATCCGCGCATACGGGTGCGCCGGCTGGGACGCCCGAAGCGCCACCTCCTCGATCACCCGCCCCGCGAGCATCGCCAGAACCCGATCGCACCATGCCTTCGCCTCAGACATATCGTGGGTGACCAGGATACACGCCGAGCGCGATGGAAGGTTGCCGATCAGCGCCTCCAGCACACGCTCCCGACGACGCGGATCCAAACCGCTCGTCGGCTCATCGGCGACCACAAGCGCGGGCTCCAGGGCCAACACGCGCGCCAGCGTCACCCGCCGCTGCTCACCGCCAGACATCTCCCGCGGCAGCGCGTCCCGGCGATGGGCGATGCCCAGTCGGTCGAGCATCGACAGCCCCCGCTCCAGCGCCTCCGCCCGGCTCGCCCCGCCCAACACCCGAAGCGTCTCGGTCACATGCTCCAAGGCCGTCTGCTGCGGATCCAGCGCGCCCATCGCGTCCTGGGGCACATACTGGTACTGAACCCGACGCGGCTTGCGATCCGCCTCGCGAAGGTCGTCCCACCGCCCCCCCTCCAGCCAGACCTCACCCTGTGTCGGCGTC
This sequence comes from Myxococcota bacterium, assembly GCA_038520555.1. Taxonomy (GTDB): domain Bacteria; phylum Myxococcota_A; class UBA796; order UBA796; family UBA796; genus JBCBLB01. The sequence goes on from JBCBLB010000154.1 coordinate 13,734, forward strand.
TCCAGGCCCAGCACGATCCGAGACACCGTCGTCTTGCCAGAGCCCGACTGCCCCACCAACGCGATCACTTCCCCAGCAGCGACCTCAAAATCCACCCCCTGAACCGCCCGGATCTCCCGGCGCTCGCTCCACGGCCATGGACCGGACTGGATGAAGGTCTTGTGCAGCCCCCGAACCGAAACCACCGGCGCATCGCTCATGGGTGCCCCCCCGAATCGGCGCCTTCCGGGCCCGGCAATGAAATCACCCGATCCGCTATGCGCTCGACTGTGTCGTGGTTATGGCTGATGATCATCAGCCCGGCGCCATGCTCACGGCAGACCCGGACCAGAAGCTCCACCACCGACCGACGCAGCACCGGGTCCAGACCCGTCTCCGGCTCATCGGCGATCACCAGCTGCGGCTGCGGAGCCACCGCGATCGCCAGCGCCGCGCGCTGACACATCCCCCCCGAAAGCTCCGACGGGAGCGCCGAAGAGACCGACGCGCGCAGCCCGACCTCGTGGAGCACCGCGTCGATCTCCTCGCTCATCTGCGCACCCGACGGCGGCACATCGCGACGCCGGATGGCCAGCTCCAGCTGTCGCCCGATCGTCCGCCCCGGGTTGAGCGCCGAAGAGGCGCTTTGCGGCGAATAGGTGAAGTATGACCCCCGAAGGTGTCGGGTCCACCCAAGCAGCTGCCGTTGGCGGCGCATCCCCCCACCGCGCACCTGCTCATACCAGTCCTTGTTCGGATCCAACGCCGGGAAGCGCAGCGTCCCCCGAACCAGACCCGGATCAACGTCCAGCACACACATCACCGCCCGCGCCGTCAGCGACTTCCCGCTGCCAGACGGGCCGATGAGCGCCGTCACTTCGCCCGGCATCACGTCCAGGCTCACCCCGTTGACCAGCGGCCGATCCGGCGCCACGATCGTCAGATCCCGCAATTCCACCAGCGGTGCAGTCATCGCGCCCTCGCCGCACGTGAGATCGCCAGCGTCATGATCGCGACCAGACCGACCAACCCCATCCCCAAAACCAACGCATGCATCGTCGGGATGTCGAAGACCAGCGCCCGATACCCCATATACAGCAGGTCCGCCCAGCTCTTCAGCGAGTCCGCGTGAGTGAACGAGGGCTGGTCGTCTGCCAACGCCAGATACGACAGCGCGATCTCCAGAAACACCACCTGCATCAGCGTCTCGGCACCCTGGCGCAGCACCACCGGCCGAAGGTTCAACGCCACCACGTGGTACAGGTAGATCCGGCTCATCGAGTAGCCGTGCGCCTTGAGCGCCTCCACAAACCGCGCGCCGCCCAGCCGCTCAGCGACCGCCGCCGCCTCATCCATCGCACCCGGCGCGCTCAAAAGCGCCCACGCCAGCGCCAGCGGCATCAGCCCCCGCGCCTCTGGGGGCGTGATCAAGGCCACCACCAGGATCACCACCATCCGCGGCAACGCCCCCACGATCTCGCCGAACGCCCGGATCGCGGTGTCGGCGCCGGACAGCCCCATACACCGCAGAAGGCCGCCGACCACCGCCAGGGCGCTGACCAGCGCACCCGCCACCATCGCCGGCCACGCCACCACCGCCGCTCCCTGTGCGGCATACTCCAGCAGCGGCCGGCCCTGACGATCCGCGCCGAACGGCGGCAGCTGTGATGGGCCGGCATAGCGCAGATCGGTGTTCATCTCTGAGAGATGCTCCGGCGCCAGCGCCGCGGCGAGCAACAGCATCAAAAAACACAGGGCCGCGAAGCCGATCGAGGGCCAGCGGCGCGTCACGCCACCCCCTCGCGCGAATGGACCGGCGGCGCCCGCCGGATCCAGGCCGCCGCACCAATCTCAATGAACGCCTGGACCAGCAGCAGCGCGGCGCTGATCAGGGCGAAGCAGGTCGCGCAGGCCAACACGACGCCGAAGTCTTGAAGCAACGTCCCCCCCCAAAGCAAATCCCCCAGGCCGTTGATCTCGATGACGGTCTCGACCACGACCGCGCCCGACAGGAGATGCAGGATCCGGGCGCGGAGCTGGCCGGTCAGGGCTGGCAG
>JBCBLB010000755.1:0-4485 GCA_038520555.1 Myxococcota bacterium
ACCAAGCCGCCCCGCGGGCCACCACCAGCTGATTGTCTGACAATGCCCGCCATAGCGCCTCGTGTTCGACGTTCAGATCGGCACAGGCGGCCTCCCACTGGGAGGCCGTGACCACATCGCCGAGCAACGCAGCGCGTTCCATCGCGATCGCGTGGTCCGCGCCTCGTTCTGCGAAGATGCGATCCAGCCGTTGTGTCCAGACTTGCGCCATGGACCGGGGGAGGACATCCGACGCGTCGGGGCCCAGCTTGAGCCCGTTGGGCGAAGGGATCAACCAGCCCTGTGCGATCCATTCGGCAACCAACCCGATCGCAAAACCGGGCTCGCCGCGGGTCAGGGCCTCCAGGCGGGGGACCAGATCGCCATCGAGCCACAGAAACTCCTGCAGCAGCCGCTGGTGCGCCCGTTGGCGGAGCGGAGGGACCGGCAGGTGGAAGACCTCTTTCTGTGCACCCAGCGCTCGGATCTCATCCTGATGTGTGCCCGGTTTCACGGTGAGAATGAACAACACTGGCAGGTCGTCGTGTTTCTCCAGGATCGAGGAGACCCATCGACACACCCCAGGTGTCTGATGGACATCTTCCAGTTGAAGCACCGTGGGTTGATCTGCACAGGCGATCTGGAGGATCCTGCGCAGCAACGCCCGCTGGGCACCGGTGGGCGGTTCCGTCGCGTGGGCGTCGATCAGCTCTGCCAGGAGGGCTGCGTCTTCCGGGCCATGGACGCCGCGGGCCTTGAGCCAGACGGTCACATGCATCAACGACTGGCGTGGTTGGGGTTTCAGACCCATGAGCTGTCGCACGAGCTGCGACCAGCCGTCACCACCGCGTTCGAAATGAAGGGTGTGATGGACGACGCCTTCTTCAGCAGCCCGAAGGGCCAGCCATGACGCCAGACGACTGCATCCGACACCCGGCTCCCCCTCAAGGAGGACGACCCGGGTCGCGCGCTCATTGATAGCGGTACAAAGCACACGCCACAGCTGATCCCGCTCGATCTCGCGGCCGACCAGGGGGACGTTGCGGAGCGTAAACAACCGCAGCCCAGCGCCCACCCAGGGCAGCGCCCGTCGCTCCGCAAACGCCGCCACACGCCGCCACTGCGACGGAATGCGGACGCCCGGAACCGGGCACAGCGGCGGTGTGCTCGACATCGTCCCCGCCATCTGCCCAGAGACCCCGTCTGGAAGGGGGGCGGTCATGGTCGCGCTGGAAGGGGGATCGGGAAGGACCACATGAACGATCCGGGTCGGGTCTTCCGGAGCCCCCAATTGCTGCAGCATGGTGGCCGCTGCTGCGGTCGAAGGGAATCGATCGACCGGAGATTTCTGGAGCAACCGAAGCACCCACGCGGCAAACCCGTCGGGAACCCCGGGATGCGGGGGAAGCACCGGAGGTGGAACGTAGAAGTGCTGGTATGCCAGATGGGCGGCGTCGTCTCCCAGGAACGGCGGGGAGCCGGTGGCGAGCAGATGCGCCAGACACCCCACAGAGTACAGATCCGTCTGCGGCTGAACGGGCGCTTGATGGCTCTTGAGCCGTTCTGGCGCAATGAAGCCAGGACTGCCGCGGAGCTGTTGGGGATCGGCGGTTCGTCGGGAGGCGATCCCAAAGTCGGACAGGCGCAGGGCGGACAGCGCGAGATCGTCCAGCAAAATATTGCTCGGTTTGACATCACAGTGAATGATGCCCCGGGCATGAGCATGCCCCAACGCCGAGAGCAGGCTGAGGAGGACGGCTTTGAGATCGTCCCATCGCAGCCCCGCGCGTCGGGAGACCAGGTCCCCCCCCGCCAGCAGCTCCATCACCAGATACGGGCTCCCGGCGATGAGCCGACCTTCGCTGGCCTGGGCGTCTGCTGCCCGGACCTCTCCCCAATCATAGAGGGTGATGATGTTCGGATGAGACAGCGACGCGATGGCTCGGATCTCATCGAGGATCGAAGCCTTCAGACGTGGCGTATCTGTGTGCACCACCTTGACCGCGGCGCGCAGGTTTCGAGAGATATGCCGCGCCTGCCAGACCTCACCCATCCCACCCCGACCCAGCGGTGTCTCCAGCTGAAGTTCGCCGATGTGAAGCGGGGAAGGGTGGTGGAATGTCGGGTCAGACATCTGCCGAGGCAGTGTATCACCCACACCTAACGAGCCGTGAGCAGACAATCCGGACATTCACCGCGCAGCTGAACCGCCGCTTTCTGGATCGACGCGGCCCAGGGGCCCTTCATCGACATCGACGCGGTGAGTTCTGCCGGTAGACACACGACGAGGCCGCATTCATCGCAGACGAAGTGGGGGTGGTGGTGGTGGTCATCGTGCGCTGTGATAAACGCATAGCGATCGATGCCCCCCGCGCGACTGACAACGGCGGTGACGCCCGTGTCACGGAGCTTTACAAGGTTGCGATAGATCGTCGCCGGATCCCAATCCGTCTCTCCAAGTCGTTCAAGCACATTGGTGTAGGATAGCGGTCTCTGGGCGTCCGCGAGCACACGCAGCACGGCGAGACGGGGAGCGGTGACCCGAAGCCCACTCTCACGAAGCAGTCTTCGTGCCTCATCTTTGGTGATGCCCATGGTGACTCTCAGACAACCTAAGCCCATGGAATATAAACGAATCCGCTTGCACCCGCAAGCCACTTGCATATATGGTGGATCGCCATACGAGTTGCTTGCGGATGTATCCCACATATTGATCGCGACAGAGCAGTCACATAAACACCACGGAGTCAACATGAGCGGTACAGCAGCCAGCGAAGACGTCTATGACGTTGCGATAGTCGGTGGTGGCGCTGCGGGCGTGGGGGTCGCGTTGGCGCTTCAGTATGCGGGCGTCCAGAACTTTGTCGTCCTTGAGCGGTACACGGTCGGCGCATCGTTCGCCTTATGGCCGGCTGAGACACGCTTCATTACCCCCTCATTTCCGACCAATTCGATCGGCATGCTCGATTTGAACTCGATCGCGATCGGGGTCTCCCCCGCGTTCAGTCTCCAGGTCGAGCATCCGAACGGCGAAGAATACGCGCTGCATTTGCGTGCAATCGCACAGTATTTTGATGTACCCGTTCGGGAACACACCAACATCACTCGAATCGCGAAGTCTGATGGTTTGTTTCAAATGGACACATCCGACGGGGTTGTACACGCCAGGAATGTGATCTGGGCCGCCGGCGAATTCCAATACCCAGCCCGGAAGGGGTTCGTTGGTAGCGAACTTTGTGAGCACACTGCGACCATTCCCAGCTATGACGACCTCGATGGGGACGAATTCATCGTAATTGGTGGTTATGAAAGCGGCATCGACGCAGCCTACCACCTGGCACGCCGCGGAAAACGCGTGCGTGTCTTTGATAAGAAGGCACCATGGCGTGATGAAAGCTCAGATCCCAGCGTCGCCCTCTCCACATATTCCCTGGAACGAATGCGCGAAGACTTCTTTGCCAAACACGTCTCGCTTCATCCCAACACACCGATCGAATCTGTTGTCCGCACGGAAAACGCGTATGAAGTCCTGACCGCGAGCGGTCACCGTATCCAGACCCCTGTGCCTCCGCTGCTGGCCGGTGGCTTCAAAGGGAGCCACGCGCTGGTCGCAGACTGGTTCGAACGTCGCAGCGACGGCTTCCCGTTGCTGAACAAACACGACGAATCCACGATTGTCCCTGGTCTGTTCCTCTGCGGTCCGGCGGTTCGCCATGGCAAGATCGTCTTCTGCTTCATCTACAAGTACCGACAGCGGTTCCCAGTGGTCGCCAAGGCGATCGCGACATCGCTGGGGCTGCCAGCCGAAAAGCTGGAGACCTATCGCAAGTGGGGCATGTACCTGGACGATCTTTCAATATGCGGTGAAGACTGTGTTTGTTAGCTCTCGACGCCTTCGTCACCCCTGAGAGGAACGCGATGTCGCACTCGCCCTCCCACCCCACCCCCGACGGGGTCACGCCTGCTGCCGGGCACAGCCGCCACGCCCGGGCGCTGCGCATCGATTGGCTCGGACAGATGGCGGCGTGTCTCTTCTGGATCGGCAGCGTTGTGGCATATGGGATTGCCGCTCCTGGAGATGTTCTGCAGCTGCTCGCGGCCTTGTCATGGCTGGTGGCCAACCTCGCAGCGCTTGCCCATTCAGACTCCGCGTAAACCCGCAGACGCGCCATGACAGGCTGAAGCGATTCAATCCTGTATCAGAGCGATGCGCTGATGAGGCTGGGCTTATGCCCAAAAGGAGGCCATAACACAGGGTGTCATACAACCTTTGAGGAGGTGAGCGGATGAGTGTGTTTCGTCAAGATCTGTTGAGCGGGAAGGTGGCGCTGATCACGGGCGGGGGCTCTGGAATCAACCTGGGGATCGCGCGGGCGTTCGTCACCCATGGCGCTCAGGTCTCGTTGGTCTCACGCACACAAGAGAAGTTGGACGCTGCGGCGGAGTCGCTCTCACCGGGGATGGTGAACGCGAAGGGGTTCGCCGCAGATGTCCGCGATGTTTCGG
>JBCBLB010000197.1:0-14095 GCA_038520555.1 Myxococcota bacterium
AGCGGCGCCCTCACCGGCGCGCGCCTGTCCATCGCGTTGACCACCTCCGGCAACTTCGCCAGCGCCTCCGCGGTGCCTCAAGAAGAAGACCTTGCACCCGCCCAATCCGTCACCGACCCCTCCATCGCCTTCGCTCGAAGGAACCCGGAACACCCCACCGCAAGCACACCACTGGCGACCCATGGGCACGAGCAGAAAACCGATCCGACCCCCGCTCCGCAGCAGGCGCAGCCGATCAATGCAGCGCAGCCGATCAATGCAGCGCAGCCGGTCATTCAGCAGAACCACCCCACCGACAACGGCGTCTCCTTCCACGCCATCGATCCTCAGAACGAACGAGCCTCCACTTCGTTCGACAACAACGGACAAGACGACGTGAGCGAAGGCGGCGACCGGCGCATGATGTTCATCGGGATCGCCGCGGCGGTCCTCGGCGCCTTTGGGGCCTTCGGGCTGTTCGGCATCATCGTCGTCGTGGGCTACTTCGTCACCTTGCCCGGCAAGACCGATCCCCTCATCGTCGATCCCATCCCGATCGACGATCCGGACCCACCGCCCCCCACAGACCGCGGCACCGACGTCTCCATCTCCGCAGATGACGACTCCATCCAGTGGATCAAGCTCCAGGACGGCGACGGTGAGACCCTCATCAAGGCCAACCCCGACGGCGCCGCTGCGGTGCCACCCGGCGAGTACACCCTCGTCGCCAAGGTCGTCGCCCGCCCAAGCGCGAAAGGCACGCTCTCGGTTGAAGACGACACCATCGACCTGAACTGCGTCCTCGACGAAAAGAAGAAGCTCAACTGCACCCTCGAAGACGGGACCCTCATCACCCTCAGCGAATGAATCAGCCGCCGCCACCCGTCTTCGCCGCGATCACCGTCTTCTCACCGATGAACGGCGTCTCTCCAAACGCTGCGATGCTCGCGAACGGTCGCTTGTCCATCACCACATTGATCTGACGGGGATACATCCCCGCGTCCCGAAGCTGCTGGTAGCTCGCTTCATTCACAAACATTAGGGCCGCCTTCGCCTGCGACGCGGTGAAGCTCACCCCATCAACCACAATCCCCGCCGTCGGCGTCGGCGCAGGCTTCGGATCCGATGCCGGCTTTGGATCTGGAGTGGGTTTTGGATCTGAAGTGGGCTTTGGATCTGGAGTGGGCTTTGGTTCCGGGGGCAGCGCGACCAGTGCAACCGCCCCGGTCACCTGCTCGCCGCTCAGATCCACCACTGTGTCGGCGTCCTCGAAGCCTTCCTTACGGACCGTCAGCGTCCGGTCCGTCTCACCGCCTGGCACCACCACAAGGCGCCCCGTCCACGGTGTCTCTCCCAGCACTTCATCGCCCGAAAGCACTGTGGCGCCGGCGGGCTCACTGGTCACCGTCACCGTCACCTCACGCGGGATCGGAGCCGGTGAGATCACCGGGTTTTCCGCCACTGTCTCTGGAATCACCGTCTCTGGAATCACCGGCGCCGGTGACGAGCGGAACATGCCGTACATCACAACACCACCGACAATGGACACGATCACGGCGGCTGCAGCCAGACCGCCGAGGACAAACAGCCACAGGCGGCTGCGCGGCGCCGACGATGTCGCCGATGGTGTTGTGGACGAAACGGTCTTTGTCGATGAGGAAGGGGGTTTCGATCCGTTCACGATGCTCTCCGGGCTCAACGAAACGAAGTCTGGGAACAGCTGTTTCCGTACTGACTTCAACGCTTCATAGAGCGGCTGGGCATCTGTGTATCGGTCTTTCGGCTCTTTCTCCATACAGCGGCGGACGATGGCCTCGATCGCGGCTGGCACGGTCACATCCGGCGCTTCTTCTGCCATGGGCGGGTAGGGCCGCTGGATGTGTGCCATGGCGATGGCCATGGGTTGCTCGCTGTAATAGGGCAGCTTCCCCGTGAAGATTCGATAGAGCACCACCCCCAGAGAGTAGACGTCGCTTCGGGCGTCGGCCCCCTGCCCCAGCGCCTGCTCCGGCGAGATGTAGTGGGGGGTGCCCAGAAACGACCCCGCTCGGGTCGTCGTCACCTCGCCCAGCTGCTTGACCAGGCCGAAGTCCAGAAGCTTGGCCTGGGGGCGGCCATCTTCATCGGGGACCAGCATGACGTTGCCAGCCTTGATGTCGCGGTGAATCAGCCCGGAACGGTGGGCGAACCGCAGGCCCCGGGCCAGCTGAATGGCGATGTCCAGGCCACCCTGTGGAGCCATCGGCCCGTCCCGGAGCGCCTGGCGCAGCGTCTGCCCGTTCAGCAGCTCCATCACGATGAAGCAGTCGCCGTCGGCCGTCCGCCCGAAGTCATGGACGGTCACGATGTTGGGATGCGACAGGTTGCCCATCTGCGCCGCTTCGCGCAAAAACCGCTCCTCGAAATTCTCCCGCCCCGCTTCGTCGAGATCCGGTCGCATAATCTTCACCGCGACTGGACGATTGATCGGCTGCTGAACGGCGCGGTACACCATCCCCGACCCGCCACGGGCCAGGAAGGCTTCGAGGTGGTATTTGCCGTTGAGGGTCCGTCCAATCAACGGATCCGGTGTGGAGGGATCGTACACTGAGCCACCTTTAGGATTGGTACATTAGCGCACGCAGGGAAACGATAATGGACGATCACCAGCAAGCGCGCCTCATTGAACTGCTCAGCGCCGACGCGGACCCGATCTTCGCGCAGGGCGTGGAGCTGCTCCGCAGCAGCGGCGCCGACCCCCACGCCCGCTCCGTCCTCGCGCGGATGCTCCGCGCAACCCCCCACCGCGCGTTCGCCGTAATGACCAACGACGACGACGCCTTCAACGACGCGATGAGACAATACGGGCTCCGCTGCCTCGAGCGGCTGACCGCGTTGGAGCATCGGCAGCGCAAGCACCCGCTGCCCGACACGTTTACCGCCCTGCTGGATGCTGCGCTTCGGGGTGCACCCCTCGCCTCCCTTCGCGCCCGATGCGAGGCCACCGTCGCCACCCTCAACCACGACCAGCGCGCGGGGGCTTCCCCCACGGCCGACCCGGAGCGGTTCATCCGGCTGCGGGCGCAGCAGGTCCTGCTGCGCGTCCTGGATGGCGATGAGATCCTCACCCAGATCAGACAGATGGTCCGCACGTTTAGCCGACTGGAGCCCCGCGGGCTGCTCCATCGGGAAAAGCATGTCCGTGAAAAGCTCTGCTACGCCGCCCAGGATGACGTGCTTCTCAGCCTACTGAACGCTCAACCTTCCCAGCGAACCAGCCCCAACGACTGAAACAACGCCTGCTCCTGAGCGTCCGCCGAAGCCGCGAAGTTGACCTTCACATAGTCCCGCTCTGCCATGGACTCATGGCGCGCGTCGACCAACCCGAGGCCCTCCAGCACCTCTCGGAACAGGATGTCGTCGGGGTAGACATAGACCACCCCGATCTCCTCCAGGACGACCATCTCGCCCAAAGCCCCCTGAATCCACAGCTGATTGCGGCCGTCGTGGTAGCACAGCTCCGCGTTGGCCTGGAGCGCCGAAATCACCCGCTCCGGCAGAAGCTCGACCGCAGCGTAGCTCTCAGGCTGGGGCAGCTGGCCACGTTGCCGGTCGGTCAGCTTGACATAGCGAAACTTCAGCGGGCCCTTCAACGCCCCGATCAGGGCCGTGTGGACAGCCTGGAGCTGGCCCGAAGGCGCGCTCACCAGGAGCCGCGTGTAGCCACCGTCGAGGACCTGCGGCAAATAGGCGAGCGGAGGAACAAACCCGTCGTCCGCGCCCTGCTTCGTGACGCTCTGCGCTTTGGGAGGTCGGATAGACATGCCAGGGGTGATAACCGATGAGGCGACGAGTCGGTTAAAGGTGCGGCGATGCATGCGGAGACGACGATCGGCCCTCTGGGGCTGCCGGTGGCCTACAAGGTGCGCGACATCCACATCGCGCCCGGGGTCGTGCTCGCCCCGATGGAAGGGGTGACAAACCTCACCTTCCGACGGCTGATCCGCGATCTGGGCAGTGAGCTGCAGGGGGAACTTTATTGTGGGCCGGGGCTCACCTACACCGAATTCATCCCCAGCAAGGGGCTCAAGAACGGTGCCACAGGAAAGCTTGCGGAGATGATCCGCTTCGACCCTGATGAGTTGCCCATCGCCATCCAGATCTATGGCCGCGAGCCCCACATCATGGCCGAAGCGGCTCGCATCGTCGAAGACCTGGGCGCGAGCATCTGCGACATCAACATGGGCTGCCCCTCTAAGCGGGTCTGCAACCACTCCGGCGGCTCTGCTCTGATGCGCGAACCCGAACTCGCCGTCGCGATCGTCCGGGCTGTCCGTGCCGCCATCTCCATCCCCCTCACCGTCAAGATGCGCTCTGGCTTTGATGCACACCAGCGCAACGCTCCAGCGCTTGCCTACGCCTGCCAGGAAGAGGGCGCGGAAGCCATCACCATCCACTGGCGAACCCGTGAAGACCGATACGGCGGGCAGCGCGCGGTCGACAAGATCGCCCAGACCGTCGACCGCGTGTCGGTGCCGGTCATCGGAAACGGGGACATCGTCGACCCCGACTCGGCCGTCCGGATGCTCGAAGAGACCGGCTGTGACGGCGTCATGATCGGGCGGGGTTCCATGCGCAACCCCTGGTGCCTGCTCCAGATCGCACAGCACCTTCGCGGACACCCCGTCACCGCCGTCACCGCCGCCGAGCGAAAGCGCGCGTTGCTCGCTTTCCTTGAGCGCTTCTACGAAGATTTTCGGAAAGAGCGCGCCGCCCTGGGCCGGTTCAAGCAGATCGCCAAGCACTTCACCCGCGATCTTCCCGACGGCCCCACGTTTCAGAAGCAGCTGCTCCGGAGCCAGTCCATCGAAGCGGTCCGCGAACACACCGACGCATACTTCGCCGCGCATGACGACGACGCGATCCTCAGCCTCACTCCGATGGCGGCGAAGTAGCCGATAGGGCCGCGCCCGGGGCCCGCTTCGGGAGCCGGACCGTGAACGTGGTCCCCAACCCTTCGGTCGAGGACACCACCATGCTGCCCTTGTGGCGATCGACGATGCGCTTGCACAGTGACAACCCGATGCCCAGCCCCTCGTACTCTTCGCGAAGGTTCAGCCGACGGAAGATCTGGAAGATGACCTGGAGGTGTCGCCTGGCGATCCCGATGCCGTTGTCCGTCACCGAGATCTCCCATTCGTCCTCCAGCGTTCGTCCAGAGACCAGGACGATGGCCGTTCGTCCTGGCATACGAAACTTCACCGCGTTGCCGATCAGGTTCAGCATCAAGCTGTAAAGCCCCGCCCGATCGCCCATCACCGCCGGAAGCGGGTTGACCGTCATGTGCGCACCCGTCTCCTGAATCCGTGGGGCGAGATCTTCTACAATGCCAGAGACCACGTCATCCAGCGAAACCCGCTCCATCACCAGCGCCTTGCTTGTGACCCGGGAGATCTCCAACAGACCGTGGATCATGTCCCGCATCCGCATCGATCCCGTCACGATGTGTTCAATGTACTCCCGCGCGTCATCGTCCAGCCGGTCGGCATAGTCCAGCTGAAGCAGCTCGGCGAAGCCGATCACCGCACGCAGCGGCTCCCGAAGATCATGACTGGCGATATAGGCGAACCGCTCCAGCTCGGCGTTGCTTTGGCTCAGCTCTTCGGTCAAGACCTGAAGCTCGGCGAGCCGATGCTTTGCCTGACGTTCCAGGCGAACTTCTCGCTGGCGGCTGCTCTTGACCAGCCGCTGCAGCAACAGGCCACGCACCTCCAACGCGATGTCCCGATCGGCCACGGTCCAGGGGGCGCTCCGTTGCTGACCGGGGTTCCACTCGGTGCGGAACCACATCAGCCCCATCTCCGGTGAGATCCAGATCCCCAGCGCCCCCGCCACAAGGTCCACGAACGCGCTCATCTCCGGGTGCACTTCGACCACGACGTCGGTGTGGGTCATCAGCTCAGACTCGGACAGCGCGAACGAGCGCCAGAGCCGATGGGCTTCATGCCGCGAGGGGGTCTGGCCCATCAACACCACGTCGCCGTCCATCATCAGCGCCGCGCCGGTCGCACCGACCATGCCCATCAGCAGGCCGCTGGCCTGAACAAGCCCCTGGCGCGCATCCTTGTAAATATCCAGCTTCTGGAGCAGCCGGGTCTGCTTCTCGCGCGCGTCCGAGCGCTGCTGTTCACGACGGGCCTTGAGGATGCTGCTGACCGCGAACGAGACCACCTGGGCAACGTTCTCACACATCACCCGCACGCTGAACGGAAGCCGGAGGGGCTGGGCATGGTGGCACACCAGCCGCCCCCACCGCGCCCCGTCGACGATAAGCGACAGCGACGCCTTGCCCTGAACCCCCATGCGGCGGAGCTGAGCGGTCTTCGACCGCGAAAACGTCCGAAGCGTCGCGTCCGACAACGACACATCCCACGCCCCCTGCGCGCGGAGCGGGACGGACGGCGCATCAACATCCACCAGGTTGAACATCGTATACCGATACAGCGACAGCGCCGCATCCGACTCGCGGTTGACCATCTCCAGCGGGGTCCCCACGATGCTGTCCAGACGACCGCCCAGCGACTCAGCCACCACTTCTCCAGACCACGGCGGCTCGTTGCGGCTGATCATGACCCGATCCGCTCCGGTCAATCGCCGGACCTCCGCCGCCGTCCGCGTCAACAGGCGCTCCAGGTTCGGCTCCCGGGTCAGCCGGTCGAGCATCGGCCGGAGCGTCACCAGCATCATCTCCTCATCTTGCGACGGAAACCGCTCTTCGATCTCCAAGACGACACATGGCCCGGTCCGATGCAGCGTCCCCACCCAGACCTGACCATCGATCATCAGCCGGCGAACGACCAGGATGGATGACTCGTCCAGGTTATCGGAGACATCGCGCAGCGCAGCGCGCGCCCCCGCTTCTCCCAGCAGCACATCCAGCGGCTGCCCCAACAACACCGAAGGCGCGATCCCCAACACCATCGCGCTGTTGATGCTGACCATCCGGATGATCCGATCTTCCGGCGTCAACACCAGCAACACGCCGTGTGGTTGAATCCGCCCGAGCACTTCCGCGCTCCGCTTGACCATGGTGGGGGAGAGATCCTGCATCGACAGCACTCTACCAGACCTCTCCTTCACAATTGCATGAGTTCAACCCGGCTCATCCATGACCGTATAAAAAGGGCGCCAGAGACTTCTTCGGCGGATTCACCGGTTTTCAGGCTACAAAGAGATGGCTAACCCTCCCTACACGCTACGGAAGTCCCATTCATGGGGAACAACCCCTTTACCAATCAAATGAACGCGCTGTCCGCCATGCTCCGGCAGGCGACCGCCATCGCCCATCGAAATGCAGAGAACCGCCGCTTCGTTCGTGCACTCCTCAAGGGACAGATCAGCCAGGCCGTCTATGCCCGCTACCTCACCAGCCTGGTGCTCGGCTACCGCGTCCTCGAAGACGCGCTCCAAAGAGACGCTCATCCCACCCATCACCCCTTCCGTGACCCGGCGCTCTATCGCGTCGCCCCCCTGATCGCGGACATCCAGCATTATGCGCCCCGCACACCCCCAGCGCCGGTCCGTGCCGCGATGCGGTGGGCCGACCACCTCCAGCAGCTCCGCGAAGACGCGCCGGTGCGGCTCCTCAGCCACCTCTACACCCGATACCTCGGCGACCTGTCGGGTGGGCAGATCATCGGCGAACGCCTCATCCGCGTCTACGGCCTCTCCGACCACCGCGGGGTTCAGTTCTATGACTTCCCCCAGATCGCCGACACAAACCGGATGAAACAACACCTTCGATCCGGCATCGACGCCGTCGGCGCGAGCCTTCATGAGGCCGAACAGCAGGCGGTTCTGGACGAGGCAGTGCGCGCGTTTGAGATGAGCGCCGCCATCTTCGACGACCTGTCCTGATTCAGCCCGCCAGCGACCGGGCGTCCTCGCTCAGTTCTGACAGAAACGCCGACCGCCGGGGGAAGTGAACCAGCATCAGGGCCTCCATCAAGATCCAGAACGGCACACACCACCACGGCGTCTGTCCCAGATACGCCAGGGCGAAGCCGAACAGAACCACCGCCTCCGACATCACAAACGCCAGGATCGTGCGAACCCGGTACTGGTTCAGTCCCAGCGTCAGCTCGTCCACGGGCGTCATGTTCGGCGTCGGCTTCATCGGCGCTGCAATTCGCGGGACGATGAAGCTCGACGCAGCGCTCGACAGCGCCATCAGGCTGAGCGCCGCCCCCATCATCTGCACATCATCGAGCGGGGACGGATCCGCGAAGCCGAGCATATACAGCGCCCCTACATACAAGACGCCCGACGACATGAAGGCGAGCGCGATAATTTGAAGAGTGCGCAGAGAATCATCGACCTGTTTCTTGCTCATGTCAGCTCCCGAATCATCCACCGGTGCTCGATATCCGCCTCGACGAACGCCTCACCATATGCCGTGTAGCCGAGCTTCTCATAAAACGGCACGACCGGCACCTGCGACGCCAGTTTCAGGGCAGACAGCCCCATCTTCGCCGCTTCGGCCTCCATCCGCCGCATGATCACCCGGCCGATGCCGGCGCCGCGGTGCTCCGCGAGGACCGCGACCCGCTCCGCCTTCGCCACCCCCGCCACCAGCCGCAGCCGCGCGCAGCCGACCAGATCGCCAGACACTTCCGCCAGGAAGTGAACGCACTCCGGATCCCGGCCGTCCACCTCCAGCCATTCGTCGACGCCCTGTCCCTCGACGAACACGACGCGCCGGACCGCCTGACACCGCGCGACATCTTCAGCAGAGCGGCTCACCCGAACCGTCACATCCATCATCTCCCCCTCTGATACGGTAAACTCGTCCGCGATGCGGAAGAATCGCAGCTTTATCCTGATCACCGCGACCCTGCTCCTCGCCGCAGCTGTCGGGGCACGGCTCGCCCAACCCACACCTCCACCGGCGCCAGAAGCACACACCGTTGACCTCACCGCTGCACCCCAGGCCTCGGCGACCGCAACACAACCCGAAAAGACCATCCAGCCAGAGACGCTCCCCGCCACCACAGAAGACGACTGGATGCGCTGCGCGATCCCTCCACTGACGAATCGAAGCACCCTCAACGCGAACGTGATGGTCGTAAACGACAGCAAGATCAACCACTTCGAGCTGCCCATCGTGAAGGGCCGCTTCGACGGCCAGGCGCTCGCCCAACGCGAAGCGCCCCTCCTGGTCGGCACCGAAATGATCGTATTGATCTTCCAAGACGATGGCGTCGGAACCATTATAGAGCTGAGATGGCTGGTTGAAGGTCAACCCTGTGAGATTCTATCCATCGAGCAGACGACGCTTCATCCTGAAGAGATCCGCTGCCCGCTGACCCTTCCGCCAAACGCGACCCAGGTATCCGTCCATGCCGCGGGCACCTTCAACACAGGGACGCTTCAAGGGGATGCGGTGGTCATCACCGGAACGGCGTCCGGAGAAGGGGTCCTGAACGTCGGGTTCAGCGATGACGATGATGCGTCCTTCATCAACCACCCCTTCGCATGGGCAGACGGTGTCTGTCCGCCGATCGATGTTCTGTCTCCGTTCACGATCTTCGGCGAGGTGTCACCGTTCGATCCGGATGAGACGTACGGTTTCACCATCTGTGAGGCGTCTTACCCGCTTGAAACACCGACATTCACACAGCTCATCAGCGGCGACGGTGAACGTTGTCTGGTCACCGCCTACCGCGTGGATGGCGCCATTCGTGCGCAGAGCATCCCAGAAGAGATCGCGATCACGCCGGGCGATGAGATCGCGGTGCGGTTTGACCTTCCCGAAGAGACGTTCGGGGGGATGGGGTTCAGCTTTCGCCCCGTCGAGGAAGGCGTCGAGGTCCTGGGGGTCCGTGACGGCAGCCCCGCCGAACAGGCTGGTCTGGCCAGCGGCGACGTGGTGGTCGCGGTCGACGGAGAACCCATCGAAGGGATCGAGACCACGGACTTCATCTCGATGGGCCCCGGCCCGGTGGGGAGCAAAGTCACCCTCACCGTCCTCGTCGAGGAGGCGGCCGAAGACATCACCTTCGAGCGGGTTTTCATCGACTAAGTTGGACTACCGACCGAGCAGGCGGCGGAACCGCTTCTTGATGCGCTCGGAGATCTCTTTGTCACCATCGTCGCTTCCAAACTGCCACGCGGCGGCGGCGAAGGTGAGCAGCATGATGGCGGTGATCCCTGCGCGCAGCCCCATCGAGGTCCCCTGGGTGAGCCAGACAGCGACGCCGACGATGGCTGCGGTGGGCACGAGGAACGCCAGGGTGCGCCGGGAGAAGGGGAACAGCTGATAGAGGTGATAGACCTCAAACAGCCGCCAGGTGGACCATGCAGACAGGGTGATGGCCGTGCCCATCGCCGCCCCCAGGCCGCCGTACTTCGGGATCAGCCAGTAGTTGAGGATCACCGTCAGGGTCAGGGCGACCAGGCCGTTGATGAGGTTGAGCATCGCGTGGCCGGCCATGGGGATGATCCGGTTGGCCGGAGCGAACAGCACCCAGATGACCTGCCCGAGGACGAGGACCATCAGCGAAGCCCGGCTGGCGAGGTAGGCCTCATCGAAGATCCACAGCGCCGCGTCGGGCACCATCAGCAAGACCACAAACACCGGCGTTGAGATGAAGAACAGCCACCGGGTGACCGACTGTAGCAGCCCGTTGAGCCGGTCGAACGCCTTGATGTGGGTCAGCTCGGAGATGAACGGGTTGAAGATGGTGTTCAGCGAGGTCGCCGGCATCGCCCCGATCGTGGCCAGCGAGGCGGCGACGGTGTAGATGCCCGTCTCGCTCTCTGTGGACAGAATCCCGAGCATGACGATGTCCATCCACAGGTTGAGCCGAGAGACGATGCCCATCACGCCGTTGGGGAGCGAATACTTCAGCTGCTCTCGGAGGGCATAGATGGGCTGAACGGTCCGGTCCCGGAGCAGGCGGCCATAGTGGCGCCAGGCACGAACCGCGGTGGCGAGCAGCGAGAAGACGTGCGCAGCGGCCACAGCGAGGAGCGCGCCCCAGACGCCCATCTCGAAGACACCAACCAGCAGCAGGACCCCGACGAACATCCCCGCGGGCAGGGCGATCTGGTAGGTCAGGGCGTTGCCCTTCATGTCCTTGAACGCCCGCAGCCCGCCCACCAGGAAGTGTAAAAAGGCGATGACCACGATCAGAGGGGTGAGCGCGATCAGGTAGGGCTGGTAGCGCCGGCCCGCGGTCAGCCCCAGGTCACCCAGAAGGCGCACCATCGCGTCGACGACCGCCCCGTCGGCGTGGAACAGGGACATCCGGGCGAGGGCGAACAGCGAGCGGTACGGGGCGATGAGGGGGTGTTCAGAGAAGAACAGCCAGGAGATCGCCGCGGCCAGGACGCTGAAGAAGGTGGTCAGCCCAAGGCCAGCATAAAACGTTCCTTTGAGGCGATCGCGGGCGCCGGTCTTGCGGAACCGGGCGCCAAAGAAGACCAGGGTGCCGCCCTGGGCCATCGGCGCGCCGGTGGCGATGATGGTGATGATGCGGATGACGAAGCTGTAGATGCCGAAGCCGGCGGTGCCCAGGGCGCCGGAGAGGTACCAGGTCACGCCCATCCGGAACGCCTTGTCGATGAGCGTCCCGATGAAGACGATGCCGCCACCGGAAGCGACCTGAGCAGCGCTCTTCGAGACGTCGGGGTCCCGCTCAGTCATCGGCGTCCTCTCTCACCGTCATGGAGTAATCGCTATATCGCCAGCCGTCGCCTGGGCTTGAATGGTCGCGTTGCGCAGGCTTCGTCGCGTGCGGTCGCTGTCGGGGTCTCTGGGTGGTTACAATGAGAGCCATGACGTCCACCACAGAGCTTCTTCGGCGAGTCGCGTCCGGAGACGCCGAAGCTGTCGAAGCCGTGATGCCCTCGCTATATGACGATCTGCACCGGATCGCTCAACAACAACGTCGGCGCTGGCGGGGGGAGCCTGACCTGCAGACCACCGCGCTGCTGCATGAAGCATGGCTGAAGGTCTCGGCCCATCGCGGGGCCGGATGGGCCGATCGGCAGCACTTCTTCGCGGTATGCACACAGGCGATGCGTCAGATCCTGCTCAACCGGGCCCGGGCGCGGCTCACGGCGAAGCGGGGCGGCGGGGTCGCCCATAGCAGCCTCGATGGGGTGCGCGATCTGTCGGTGCAGGACGCAGAGTCCATCCTGTCCGTCAGCACGGCCGTCGACGAGCTGCGCGCGCGATCTGAGCGGATGGCGGACATCACCGAGCACCGGGTGTTCGGTGGGTTCTCCGTCGCGGAGATCGCAGAGATGATGGATGTCTCTGCGCGAACGGTGAAGCGAGACTGGCAGCGGGCGCGCGCATGGCTCGCGCTCTCCCTGGGAGAGGAGGCACCGTGGCGCGCGGACCTTCCCAGCTGAGCCCCACAGAATGGGCGCGGCTCGACAGGTTGCTTGACGAAGCGCTGTCCCGAACCGGCGAAGACCGCCAGTCGTACCTTGCATCCCTGTCTGCCACCGATCGCGAGGCGATCGGCACCCTTCTCGCCCATGCAGAGGCCGCGTCCGGCGCGGGCGCGTTGGGAAACACAGTGCGGCTGACGCAGCGGGTCGGGCCAGGGACCGTGCTGGGCCGCTGGCGGCTGGAAGCACTCATCGGCACCGGCGGCAGCAGCATGGTCTTCGCAGCCCGCCACATCGACGACGATGTCCCCATTCACGCCGCCCTCAAGCTGCTGCAGCGAAGCGACGCGGGGGCGTTCGCCGCCCGCTTTCAGCGTGAGCGAGAGATCCTGGTCACCCTCGACCATCCCAACATCGTCCGGCTCCTCGACGGCGGCCGGGCGCCAGACGGTGCGCCCTACTACGTCATGGAGCACATCCACGGGCAGACGCTGCTCCGCTGGGGAGCCGGGCAGCCGCGCGCTGCGCGGATCAGGGCGCTGATCCAGATATGCGACGCCGTCGAAGCCGCGCACCAGCGCCTGATCGTTCATTGCGACCTCAAGCCCGACAACATCCTCGTCGATGACCAGGGCCGGCCTCAAGTCCTGGACTTCGGCATCGCGCGGTTGCGAGACGACGCCGAGGTGACCGCGACGGGAATGCGGATGATGACCCCCCGGTGGGCGGCGCCCGAGCAGGTCAGCGGCGCCGCGGTCACCACACAGACCGATGTCCACGCCCTGGGGCTCCTGCTCATCGCGCTGCTGACGGACCAGTCGCCCCGGCGGCAGCGTTCAGGGCCGGCCCTGCTCGCAGAGATCCTCGACGGTCACCTGGAACCGCCATCCGCTTTCGATGCGGGTAGCCGGGGTGATCTGGACGCCATCTGCCTGAAGGCGACGGCTATGAGCCCCACCTCGCGGTATGCCTCAGCCGCAGCCCTGGCCGCCGATCTGCGCCGCCACCTCGCCGGAGAGGCGATCCTGGCACGTCGCGACGCGCGGTGGTACCGCGCCGCGCGGTTCATCCAGCAGAACCGCTGGCCCGTAGCCGCCGCGGTCGCGGTGGTCCTGACGCTGGTGGGATGGGCAGGCTCTGCCAACCTCGCCGCGCAGCGACTCGTCGTGGAACGCGATCGGGCCGAGCAAGCCGCGCAGCGCGCTGAAGCGAACACCGAGCTGTTGGTTCGGATCTTCGAAGCCGCAGACCCCAACCACAGCCCCGCGAAGCCTCTGATGGTCGCAGATGTCCTCGACACCAGCCGTCAGGAGCTCGAGCGACAGACCATCGACGAAGAGACCCGCGCAGAGATGATGTTGACCCTCGGCCGTGTACAATTTGCAGCCCACACGCCCGATGCCTACCAGACCCTCTCCGAGGCCCACGATCTGTTCATCGAACTCTACGACCCCGATCACCCCCAGGTCTGGGCGGCGCGTCATTATCGCAACACCGCAGGATTCCCGACTGATTTTGAGGCTGCGCTCGACGATCAGGACGCACTCATCGCGTCGATGCGAACACAGCGGCCCACCATGTTGATGGGAGAGGCCCTGCTGAGCGCAGCCATCGGTCACGCGGAGCGAGGCGATCTTTCAGGAGCAGCCACACTGGCCAAAGAAGCCGAGTCTACCCTCATCGCGTTCAACCCGAGCCGAGCCGCGCGCGCGAAGGCCGCCCATGGATTCATCCT
>JBCBLB010000426.1:0-8637 GCA_038520555.1 Myxococcota bacterium
ACGTCGAAGGTGTAGTACTGCTTCGACCAGAACATGCCCGCCATGGCCTGACGGATCGGGGCGAACACCCGCTTCGTCAGAATCGACAACGGAACGGGGTTCGGAACGTCGACTGGTTTCATATGGCCAACGGTGACGTGATCTCGATGCCGGACAAGTGGGAATATCCCTGGTATGCCGCATGGGATCTTGCGTTTCATTGTGTCGCCATGGCGCCCGCGGACCTGGCGTTCGCGAAACAACAGATGACCCTCATGCTGTCAGAGCGCTACCTTCACCCCAACGGGCAGATCCCCGCCTATGAATGGGAGTTCGGCGACGTGAACCCGCCCGTTCACGCCTGGGCGACGCTGTATCTGTACAACGTGGAGAAGAGCGCCCGGGGGCGGGGGGATATCGACTTCCTCGCCCGAAGCTTTCCCAAGCTGCTGCTCAACTTCACCTGGTGGGTCAACCGCACCGATCCCCGTGGCGCCAACGTCTTCGCCGGCGGGTTTCTGGGCCTGGACAACATCGGCGTCTTCGATCGATCGGCGCCTCTGCCGACCGGCGGGTTCCTCGAACAGGCGGACGGCACCGCGTGGATGGCCCTCTACTGTCTGAACATGCTGGAGATGGCCCTGGAGCTCGCCCGCCTCAACCGGGCCGCCGAAGACATGGCCATCAAGTTCGCCGAGCACTTCCTCTGGATCGCCCTCGCGATGAAGCAGCAGGGGATGTGGGACGAAGCGGACGGGTTCTTCTACGACGTGCTGCGCACGCCGGACGGGCGGGCCGAGAAGCTCAAGGTGCGCTCCTTCGTCGGCCTGGTCCCCTTCTGCGCGGTCACCGTCCTCGAAGCCGAGACCGTGGAGCGGTTCCCCGAGATCGCCGACCGGGTCGCGCGCTTCTTGGGACGCAACCCGGAGATGAGCGGCACCATCCATCCGCTGGAGCGGCCCGGCGTCAACGGCCGACGCCTGATCTCGATCCTGGATGAGACCGCGCTGCGTCGGGTGCTGGCGCGTCTGCTCGATCCCGAAGAGTTCTTCGGCGACTACGGCATCCGCTCCCTGTCGCGGTATCACCGGTCGCGTCCGTTCGTGTTCACCCATGATGGCGTCAGCCACCGGGTCGACTACGAACCCGCCGACTCCCGCACCCACACCTTCGGCGGGAACTCGAACTGGCGGGGCCCGATCTGGGCGCCGATCAACACCCTGATCATCCGCACCCTGTTGCAGCTCCATGCCTACTGGGGCGATGACTTCCAGGTCGCGTGCCCGACCGGCTCTGGCCAGATGCACAACCTCTTCGAGGTCGCGGCCGAGATCGCGCGCCGGATCGCCGGGGTCTTCGTTCGGGACCCCGAGACCGGACGACGGGCGGTGTTCGGCGGCGCCGAGAAGCTCCAGAACGACCCCCACTTCCGCGACCACATCCTGTTCTATGAGTATTTTCACGGCGACAACGGCGCAGGCATCGGGGCGTCCCATCAGACCGGGTGGACCGGCCTCGTCGCGCTCCTCCTCCAGCTCTTCGCCGAGCTGTCCGATGAGTCCGTCCTCCATCATGGCCGCCTCACCGCGGCAAGCCATACGCGAGAGACCCCGCAGGCGCCCTGATCGACGGAAGCACAGGGCGCACCATCGATGGCCCCGTTGCGACGTCGCAGCGGGCTTACGTCAACCAGGCGAGCAGGGTCTTCTGGACCGCTGCGGGCATTCGCCCGAACCGGCTCTTCGGGGACTTCGGGCCATAGACCTGGTTGAGCCAGAAGCACAGGTCCGGCAGGGCCTTCGCCTCTTCGACGGTCAGGCCGTCCAGGAGACCGCGGACGATGAGGTCCTGGGTGTGCACCTCGTCCTCGCGCAGCGAGGCCAGCAGCCACTGCACCGCCGGCAGCGCGGTCTTCGGGTCCTTCGCCTTCCGCTTCATGATCTCGGGGATGGCCTTCTCGACCCGGTCGAGCACATCGAGATCGTCTGGCAGCCCCACCCGCCGCATCAGCGCCCGCGGGGAGCGGTTGTGCGCCATACAGAGGGTGACGATCAGGTCCGGATCCAGGTGAACCTGCAGCAACGCGGAGACGATGTCCTGAAGCAGCGGCTCGCTCTCTTCCAGCGGACGGATCCGGTTGAACGCCGCGAGCATCGACGCCGGCAGCCCGACGCCGCCGCACATCCCCTGGACCAGCTGCCCGATGAGCTGCGCCCGGAGCTGCGCGTCTCGCTTCGACTCCTGCCAGATGTCATCGGCGGTTCGATCGGCGGCGTCGCGATGTTCGACGTCCCAGCCGCCCTTATGCCGGATGACGTGCAGCCAGTCCAGCAGCGCCCATGTGTCTGTCTTCTTCGCGACCAGGGCGTCGAAGCGCTGCTCGACCGAGGCGGGGATGGACCGCCGACCGTCCCGGTACCGGCGCGGCAAGCGATCGGCGAGGGCCAAAAGGCGCTCAGGGGGCGTCATGTGGAAGACGCTTGGAGGAAGGAGAGGAAGTCCTGCCCGCGGAACTGGATCCGGAGGACCACCTTCCGATCCGAGGGCTTGACCTCTTCAGAGGCGTCCCAGGGGCCGCGGCCGGCAGGGTACAGCTTGTTCTTGAGCTGCGCCTCATGCTCGGGCAGGTGGTAGTCGACGGTGTCGGCGAACAGGCCCTCTGCGACGCTCTGGGCGCGCCGAAGGCTCAGCCCCAGGTTGTACATCTCCTGGCCCTCGGAGGAGGTATGTCCCTCCAGGACGATGCGGCTGACCTCTTCGGTGAACTCGGGGCTGGAGAAGATCACCTCGGCGTAGATGGGCCCGAACTGGCGGAGCAGCTCGACGCCCTGAGGCGAGAGCCGGGCGCTGTTTCTGGTGAACAGCATCTCCTCTTTGAAGACGATCTCGCCGTCTTCGTTGGCCTCGACCTCGATATGGTTCTCCTGGAGGGCGTCGGTGAGGGCCTGCACCAGGGCGGTCCGGCGGGTCACGATCTGCTCCCGGTGATCCTGGAGCTGTGCGAGGACGGCGATGAACAGGAGGGCGAAGAAGAACATCAGCCCGCTCATCAGGTCGCCGATAGACAACCAGACGCCGGCGGCGCTGTCTTCTTCTTCGCTGATCTCAGAGGATTCGAACATCGCGCCTTCCTTTGTGGGTTATGCGGTGCGGCGTGCAGTGGTGGCGGTGACCAGAATGTCGGCGGCCTGGTACAGCCCCTCGACCAGGCGCGCGGCAGCGTCATCCATTCGGGTGAGCGCCTGCTGCTGCTGGCCGTTGAAGTCGCGGAGGTAGCCGGACAGCTGCGTCACCGAGGCCTCGACCGACTTCTCGTGCTGCGCGGCCAGGTCTCGGTAGGCGGCTTCCAGGGCGGTGGTCTGCCCCGTCATCTCACGGGACAGCTCGACGAGCTGCGCCAGCCGCGCCTCGCCATGAAGCCCCAGCGTCTCGGCGAGCTGCTCCAGGACCTCGACGCCGTCCTTGAGCTGCTGGATGGTCTCAGCGACCTCCTCGCTGAGTTCCTTGCGGCGGGCGTACTCGTCCTCGAAGCTCGACTCCAGGCGCTCGACGACCTGCTGCAGCCCCTTCCGCTGGCGCTCCAGGACTTCGTCGAGGGCGTCGGCCTGCCGCTTGAGGTACTCGGAGAGCTGCTGCTGGTAGGCCTCGCGGAAGCGCTCCAGCTCGGTCTTGACCGTGTCGCTGGTCTCTTTGAGCCCGACGCGGACCTCCATCAGGCCCGCCTGAAGCTCTTCGCGGGCGATGCGCATGGTGTTGGCGGCCTGCTCGCCGATGGTGCCGATGGCCTCGGCCTGCTTCTGGTAGGTCTCCTCGGCACGGTCGATGACGGCGAGGTTGGCGTCCCGGAGCGTCTCCAGGCTGGCTCGCTGCTCGGCGGCCTGGGTCTCCAGGGCCGCCTCCAGGTCGGTCCGGATGCCCCGGAAGGTCTGCGCGGCCCGATCGGCGCTCTCTTCAAAGGCCTCGCGCTGACGCGCCATCCCAGAGATGCTCTCGTCCACCGCCTCTCGGATGACCGCGCCGGTCTGCTCCAGGGTGCCGGCCAGCTCGGTAGAGAACTCCTGGAGCTGCTGGTGGGTCTCGCGCTGGAAGCGCTCCAGCATCTCCACCGAGCCCGCGAGCCTGGTCGAGATCGCCCCGAGCGAGCCCTCCAGGTTCTCCACCGCCGTGGCGGCCCGCGCTGAGACCTCGGCCGACTGGTCCAGGCGGCGGGCGAGCGGCTCCAACGCCTCCTCGCGGAACTCACGGACGACCTCGCGGATGAGGCTGTCGCCCTGCTCCTGCCGGAGCGCCGCCATTTCTTCGAGCTGCTTCTCCATCCGTGAAAACAGCCCGGTGAGGTTGTGGTTCATCGCGGTGACCGCGGCAGCCATCTGGCCAGCCGCCGCGTCCAGGCCGCCCTGGCCCGGCGGGCGGGTCATCTGCTGCCACGCCGCCCGATCCCGCGCCGCGAAGATCTTGCGGACCTGATCGCTGATGGCCAGGATCAGCATGAACACCGCAGCGTAGGTCAGGCCGGCGACCGAGGTGGCGAAGGCGGTCTTCATCCCGGCCAGCAGGCCGCGGGCCGCACCGAGCAGCGAGTCGGTGCTCGACAACGCTCCGAAGTCGATGGCGCCGAGGCCTGCGTGGATCCCCAGGAAGGTGCCCAGGACACCGAGCGCGGTCAGCAGGCCCGGCGCCACCGACATCGGCGTACGGGCGACCGCGCCCCGAAGCTCCGGCGGAGAGCCGGACAGCGCGAGCCGACCGCCCTCGACGAGCGGCGCGCCGTCTGCCGTCTTCTGCGCCCAGCGATCGAGCCAGGGCTCTCCGACCGGAGAGGTCAACCCGTTGATCGACCGCTGCACCGCGTCTCGCTTTGTGGGGCCCGCCCGGACGGCGAGGACCGTCCACCCCACTTCGAGGGCGGCCAACGACCAGAAGACGACCCCTACGGTCGTCGGATTGCTCAACAGGTTCACGATCATGTCAGCCATGGCTCAAGACTCCAAGCTGTGTGGCCTCGACGGTGGACAACAACCCCACCTCCCCCTCACCAACAACGGAAACCTGCCCCGCTTTCAATCGGGCCTGTTCCGGAAAAGTGCGCAGGATCCGCGCCAACACCAGACGACGGCACTCACCGAGCTGCCCCGCGACGGCAGAATGTCCGCGATCGGTTGCCAGACGCTCCGCCGCTGCGAGGTGGCGCGCTTCACGAATGAGGTGTGTCAGTGGTGCGTTCACACCCCAGAGATCGGACGCTCCGCTTACGGCATACAGTCACGCGTAAGGTTGCACCCGCTCAAGAACCGTCCCCGAGATTCCGCCTTCGCTCACAATCGGCGGCGAAGCAGACCCACGATCCCGATCAGCAGCAGCGAAACCAGCCCGGCGTCCCGGCCACCCGCCGACGCACAGCCGCAGCCCCCGCGGTACGCTCCACCCTGGGGGCCCAGCTGGAGGCCGCCCGTCCCCACGTCGGTGGCATCCCGTGGACCCTGATCGTCGCTGCCATCGAGCGGGTCGGTGCCATCCTCTCCCACCTCCTCGCCGTCGCGGACACCGCCGCCGTCCGTGTCATCGTTGTTCGGATCGGTGCCGTACTCCTCCACCTCTTCGCCGTCAGAGAGGCCATCATCGTCCGTGTCCGCGTCGTTCGGATCGGTGCCCCGATCGTTGACCTCCTCCCCGTCAGACAAGCCGTCGCCGTCCGTGTCCTCATCGAGGGGGTCCGTACCCTCTTCGATGACCTCCTCCCCATCAGAGAGGCCATCATCATCGGTGTCGTCGTCCAGCGGGTCGGTGCCGTCCTCGATGACTTCATCTCCATCAAGGAGGCCGTCGTCATCGGTGTCCGGATCCTCGGCGTCGGTACCGGCGAGGGCCTCTTCACGGTCGGTCAGGCCGTCACCGTCGGTGTCGTCATCGGTGATGTCGTCGTCACCGTCGAGGGGATCGGTCCCGTCGATGAGGACCTCGACACCATCCGAGGTGCCCCCATCATCGGTGTCCCGATCCGTCGGGTCGGTGCCATGGTCGAAGACTTCCGCACCATCAGAGAGCTCGTCACCGTCGGTGTCCTCGTCCAGCGGGTCCGTTCCGAAGTCGTCCACCTCTTCACCGTCAGACAGGCCGTCGCCGTCGGTATCTGCGTCGAGAGGATCGGTCCCCTCCTCAAGGACCTCTTCCCCATCGCGCAGACCATCGTCGTCCGTGTCTTCATCGGTCGGATCGGTGCCGCCGTCGACCTCATCGCCGTCATCGATGCCGTCGCCGTCCGTGTCCGACTCGGTGCGGTCGGTGCCGATGACGTCCTCTTCACGGTCGGGGATGCCATCCCCGTCGGTGTCGGTGTCATCGGTGATGTCATCGTCGCCGTCGAGGGGATCGGTCCCGTCCTCGACCTCGACGCCGTCCGAGGTGCCGCCGTCGTCGGTGTCGCTGTCCAGCGGATCGGTGCCGAAGTCATCCACCTCTTCCCCATCGGACAGGCCGTCGCCGTCCGTGTCATCGTCTGTCGGATCGGTGCCCAGATCCTCCTCGATCTCATCGGTCAGGCCGTCACCATCGGTGTCTACAGTCTCGTCGACGCCATCGCAGTCGTTGTCGATGCCATCGTCCAGCTCATCGGCGCCGGGGTAGACGACCGCCGAGGTGTCATCGCAGTCCTCACCACCGTAGGCGTCGCTGTCAAACCCATCGCCGTCCGCATCATAGTCACTGCCACCGTCACAGTCCGCGTCGACGCCGTCGTACCACTCCTCCGCCGCGCCAGGGTTGATGCCCGCGTCCGTGTCGTCGCAGTCGTCGCCGCCGTAGGCGTCGCTGTCGTAGGTGTCGAAGTCGGCGTCGTAGTCTGACCAGCCGTCACAGTCCGCGTCGACGCCGTCGTACCACACCTCCGTCACGCCAGGGTTGACGTCGGCGCGGCTGTCATCGCAGTCGTCATCGTTTGACTGGTAGCCGTCGGGGAGGGCACACGAGAGCGTCGTGACGTCAGGATCGCCATACAAGTCGCTGTCTGCGTCCCGATAGAAGGTCGACTTGTCCGTGGCGTCTTCTTCATCGCCAGAGCAGTTGTTGTCGACGCCGTTGCACGTCTCCGGCTCGCCGGGGTTCACGTCAGCGGCAGCGTCATCGCAGTCTTCGTTGTTGCGGCGGTATCCGCGGGGCCGATCGCAGGCGGTGAGGCTGTCGCTGGGATCGCCATACAGATCGTCGTCATCGTCCGCGTAGAACGTGGTCGCGTCCACGGCGTCGCGCTCGTCACCAGAGCAGTTGGTGTCGACGCCGTCGCAGGTCTCTTCAGCGTCGGGATTGACAGCCTCGTCGGTGTCATCGCAGTCTTCGCCGTCGCCATACCCAGCGGCGTCCTCACCGTCGCCGTCGGCGTCGTAGTCACTGCCACCGTCACAGTCCGCGTCGACGCCGTCGTACCACACCTCCGCCGCGCCAGGGTTGATGCTCGCGTCGGTGGTGTCACAATCACCGTCTTCAGAGGTGTAGCCGTCGCCGTCAAAGTCGTTGATGGCATCGTTTTCGATGCCATCCGAAGCAGAGCCCGAGCAGCCGTTCGTCCCACCCGACGTGTCGACGGTACAGGAGTCGGTGAAGTCGCTGTCGTAGAACAGCTTGATCACGCCGCCGCCGCCGCCGCCGCCGCCATCATCGATTTCACCGCCGTCGCCGCCTGCTGCAGACAGGGTGCCCGTACAGGACAGCTCATCGGCGATGATCAGGATGCCCCCCCCAGCCCCACCGCCCGCGCCATCGTTGCGGAAGACCTCACCGGCGTCCCCATCCACCGAGAGGGTGCCCGAGATGTCAACCTCCGCCGCCTCGATGGTGATCGACCCGCCGCCGTTGGCGCCCACACCGCCGTCATCACCGTCCGCGGATCCAGCCGCCCCGCCGGCGGAGCCCATGTCAATGTCCTTCGTGTCCTCATCACCGTATGCGGCGCCGCCTTCGCCGTCGGTGTCCTCACAGTCGTCGGTGGAGCCGGCGCCGCCGGCGCCGCCGTGGCCGCCGCCGCCGCCAGAGTCCCGACAACACGAGCCGCCTTCGCCGCCGCCGTCGCCCTCACCGTCGGCGTTGCTCTGGCCACGATAGCCCGCCCCGTCCGCGATGATCGAAGAAGTGCTGTCCACCTCGACCGTGTCGGCCCTCAAGGTCAACGTCCCCGTCGTGCCGGTGCCATCGTAGTCGGTGACGATGATCCGGCCCCCGTTGATCACATAGATGTTGTCATACGACTGCGTCCCGTCCAACGTCACGGTCGTCCCATCAACGGTCAGATCCTCCGCAGCAGCCACCCGACCCAGCAACATCAGCATCAGGACAGACATCATTCCCCCTTTCGGCTCCTGGGATATCGGTCACCAGAAGCGCGAGTTGGGGATAATGTATGACAGCGGTCGTGGAACTTGATGCCAGCGGCCTTACATTGACAGAACGCATTCAGCACGGGGCACGCCGATGAGCATCTTCGATCGTCTGGGAAACCTGGGAAAAGGACTGATTCAGAACGTATTCAACCCCGATGAAGAAGGCGCAACCCCTGGGGAGTACCAGGAACGTCTCCGGCGCGCATTCGAAGAAGGCATCCTGACCGCTGTCATACATTATCCCCAACTCGCGCTTCTGGTGACCGATATCCCAGGAGCCGAAAGGGGG
>JBCBLB010000296.1:0-11181 GCA_038520555.1 Myxococcota bacterium
ACCCGGCGGCCATTGTGGCGGCGACCATCCACAGCCCGGCCACCCCCAACCCACCAACCAGCGCCAGGGCGCACAAGAGCAGCCCCCAGATCAACATCCCCAGCCCGAGGCTGTGGTATACGCCGTCGTCTTCGGACAACAAGTCTGGCACCCACCGGCTCAATGCTGCGCCACCGGCGCCCACGCACGCAGTCAACCATGCCACCGCCGAGAGCACCGCGATCACCAGCTGCCAGGCGGCGTCCCCGGTGATGGCCTGCGCCGGATCGAGGGCCACAAACACGACCCCGATGCCCACAGCCCAGACCAGCGCGAGCCCGCGCGTCATGAACCAGGCGCGGTCATCAGCCACACGATCCCTGCTTCCCGAAACAGCAGCCACTTCTCCCACCGTGATGGCCACTGCTGGTGGCCGGGTCGCTGCACTTGTAGCCCATCACTGCACCGAACATCCAGGTCCACTTCGCCCCATTGTTCCCAGCACAGCACCGCCCCCCACGCCGACGGCGGCGCCGAAAACCCGGTCCGCACAGGAAAGACCTGCACATCCGCCGTACGGACGTCCATCTGCACCAGCCGATCTGGCTCAACCCAGGACAGGTACGGTCCCGAAGCCACGACATGCCGAGCGTTCGGGCCGGCGACGGGCATGGCCTCGGGGTGCCCCTTGTCCAGCGTCATCCACCACAGCCGCTCGCCCGCCTCGATCCAGGCGACCCGATCGCCCGCGATCGCTGGTGGGTACCATCCCTGAGGAGATGACGGGTATCGTCGACGAAGCGGATCCCCCACACGTGCGACCAGCACAGCATCTTCGGCCAGCACAACGATCGCATCGTCCCGAAGCGCGGGCGGGGCGGCCAGCGGATCGCGAAGCCGAACCCCGGTCTCATCACGATGCACGGCCGTCGGCGTCAGCCGAAGCCGGCCCCCGTCGGCGCCAGGCAAATACACCTGACCATCATCGAGCGCCGGCGCGGTGGCGGGTGATGGGAGGTGATGGAGCACCCCCGTCTCCAATGACAACGCCCGATCCACGACACCACCAGGACCACACCCCACCACCCAGGGTCCGGCCAGCTGCGGGTACCGTCGATCGTCACAGGGCGCAGAGAGGTCATACAACGGAATCGCGGCCCCGGGGTGACCGGGGCCGCGAGCGTCCGATGTGCTCCCCAGCAGCGCCCAGAGCGCTGCCAGAGCGAACATCACGTGCCAGAGTCTTCCGTCGGCGCGGCGCCGCAGCAGGTCACGATGACCTGCATGGTGTCGACCGTCTCATCGGTGGGACAGTCCGTGGCGGACAGCTCGAACCGGTACTTGGTCTCAGCACAGTCCAGCGGGTCCGTCGGCGAGGCACCGTACAGCGTCGCGCTGGTGTTCAGCGAGGTCGGTTCAGCGATCTCCACTTCCGCATCACCGGTGATGCGCCACTCCAGGTCCATCGGGTCATTGTCGATGTCCGAGACCACAGCGTCCAGACCCAGCGGGACAGTGATCGCTTCGCAGGACTCGCAGTCGAAGGTGTAGCCGCTGGCCTCACACACTGCGGAGCCGCCCTCAAGCTCAATGTCGGAGCCGGCTTCGACGACCGGTGCGGAGTTGAAGTTCCGCTCCGAAGCTTCGATGCGCAGGATGGCCGGGGTCGACCAGGACGTGCCATCATTGACCGCCAGAGACACGACGTAGTTCCCTGCGACATCCGGGTAGAACGTCGTGATGACCTGGTTGCGGTCTTCGAAGTTGGTGGCGTCTGCCTTGCTGTTGAACGGCTTCTCCTGAAGCGACCACTCGTAGGTCATCGCGTCATTGTTCGGGTCGAACGAGCGGGTGCCGTCCAGCGGGATCTGGGTGCAGTCGAAGACGCCGAGCAGGTCCGGGCCAGCATCTGCGACCGGCGGTGCCGGGTCTGCGCTGAAGACGTCGATGTAGGAAACCGCAGGCTCAGAGTCGGCGAGGCCATTGTTGACGATGAGCGAAGCGACGTATCGACCACCAACATCCGGCGTGAAGGTCGCCGTCGGGGTGTCGAAGCCCGACTCAGCGAGGTTGCCCGAGCTGTTCGATGGGACGCTGCTCAGGCGCCAACGGTAGGTCAGCTCGCGGCCCAGCGGGTCGTAAGACTCGGTGCCATCCAGGGTGATCGAACCGGGGAGGGTCAACGTCTGGCTTTCGGTCGTCACCGCGACCGGTGCGCTACCAGACTGGACGTTGATGACCGCGAGGTCCGGCTCAGAGACGTTGCCGTAGACGTCTTCGGTCCGAAGCTGGACGATGTAGGTGCCCGGAACATCGGGGCGAAGCGCAGACTGATCGACCGAGGTGTTGTTGTTCGGGAAGTTGCCCTCAGCAGTCAGAGCCGACTCCGGCGGGACCCGGTTGAACGACCAGCGATAGGTCAGCTTGTCGCCGTCCGGGTCGTAGCTGCCCGATGCGTCAAGGACGATGTCGCTGTCCGCCGAGACGGTCATGTCCGGACCAGCGTCTGCGATCGGAGCGTTGTTGCCGGTTTCTTCGTCCGTGCTGCCATTGTCACAGGCGAGCAGGGCGAAAGGCGCGATGGTGATGAGTAGGGTACGCATGTTCACTTCTCGCCCTCGCACGAATAGAAGATGTTCATGGAATCAAAGGACTCTTCAGCGCAGTCCTGAACCTTCAGATCCACCTTGTAGCCGAACTCGTTCGCCTGACGGTAGGTGGCTGCGGCAGAGGGGATGCGAGCCTTGGTGATCGCAGAGTAGTTGTCGTCGATCTGAAGCAGGCCAGTGGCCTCGCTCCACTCGTATGAGAGCAGGTCGCCGTCCGGGTCGAAGCTACCCGATGCGTCCAGGTCCGCGACCGCGCCAGGGCAGGTCGGGCAGCTCCAGACATATGACGAAGAGGTACAGGTCACCGTGATCTCGAACTCCTGATCCTCACCCGCGTTTGCGACCGGACCCAGGTTGTCGTTCACATCTCCGACCGTGAAGCTCACGATGTCCGGCGAGCTATACAGCTCACCGTCGTTGACCTGAAGCTGTACGGTGTAGGTGCCGTCCACGTCCCATCGAAGGCCCGGGTTCGGCGCTGTACGGTCGGTGAAGCTGGCATCGGTCACGGCAGAACCGGCCGGCTTGGAGATGACCGACCACTCGAAGTTCAGCTCGTCTCCGTTGACGTCGTAGCTGGCGTAGCCGTTGAGGAGGTAGGGGTTCGGACCGCAGCCGCCGATTTCACCGCCAGGGCCAGCATCTGCGATCGGCGCTTCGTTGATGGCGCCAACATTGACGACACAGAGAACCGGGTCAGAGAACAGCTCTTCGTCTGCAACCACCAGGGAGACCTCGTACTGGCCGCCACAGTCCGGAACGAACGTCACCATGTCGGTGCTGTCGTTGGACAGGTCCTGAGCCGTCAGCTCCGAGCAGTCAGGCGCCTGCATGCTCCAAGAGTAGGTCAGCTCACGGTTCTCCGGGTCGTAGGAGTCCGACCCGTCCACCGAGACCGCAACACCAACGTCGCCAAAGTAGGAGCCGCCACAGTCCGCGATGGGCTCACTGTTGCCAGAACCCGCGGTGACAACCACAAGGTCCTGATCGCTGTCGCCGTTGACGTCCGTGATGCTCAGGCCGAGGACGTAGTCACCCTGAACATCCGGGGTGAACACCGGCGTGATCGCTGTGTTGGTTCGGTTGTCAGAGAGCGACGTCTCGTCCACCGCAGAGGTCGGTGGGGTCTGCAAGAAAGCCCAGGTGAAGGTCAGGGTGTCAGATGTATCCGAACACCACTCACTCTCCGTACCGTCGAGCGTGACCGCATCGCCGATGGGGACGATGATGTCGCCGCCAGCTTCTGCGATGGGGGCGCCGCAGACGGGAGCTTCAGGATCTTCTTCACCAGTCTGATCACAACCCATCAACGCGAGTGGGATGACCAGAGCCATAAGCGGGATTTTCATCATTGATGTGGCCATGGGTGGGTGTGTTCTCCTCAGGGAACCACGCGCGCCGTGCAATCGACACGCTCCGGACAGGATGGTCCCAGGGTGGTCAGTAGTTTACGGTCCTTAGATGCCGATCGTCAACTTCTTGTCATCGACTATAGGGTTGACGGTCGCAAATCGGTATGCCGCAGACCCAGATGGGGTTTCAGCATTTTTCGATGATGTGAAATTATCCCAGATGAAATTATTCCAGGTGAAATTTTCTGGTGGTGTAGAGCATGAAATCGATGTGCATCGCTGAGTAAAATCGCGCAAAACAGCCGCACCTGCAAGCGATTCTTGGATCAACCGATCCAGACAGACTTCCAACGCGGATTTTACGAGATTACAGACAGGGGATGAGTGCACCATTCCTTAACCGGTGATGAGCCTTACCCCCCAAATTACGTCCTGTTCGTCTGCATCATCGGCGAATGATCCGAACCGTCACGCTGACATTACAGAGGGGTTGCAGCCCGTACCCCGGTGATTAAATCGACCGCGACGACACATCCGAACCCTTCTCGGACACCATCCCCGAAGGCGACTTCATTTTCAGACCCTCCACACAGGTGCGCGAACACTATGGGCTTCTTCGACTTCTTGACCGGCGGCGAAGCCGGCCAGATCAAGCGGCACGCCAAGCGGCTGTGCAACCTCAACGCCCAGAAGGAAGATCGACAGGCCTCCGCCATCTGGCTGGCCGAAAACGGGTCTGAAGAAGCCATTATCGGTCTACTCAACCGGTTCGACATGACCTATGAGCACCGGATGAAAGACACCGAAGAGAAGCAGCAGGTCTTCGATCTGCTGCTCGGCATCGGTCCGCGGGTCACCCAGCCCATCCGCCAGTGGGTCCGCCGCCACCAGAACTTCGCCTTCCCCCTCCGCCTCATCGATCACTTCGAAGGCAAAGACGCCACGGTTGAGGTCCTGCTCGACATGCTGGGTCGTGAGGTCGATCCGTTCAAGCCCGAGAAGAAGCGTCAGATCCTGATTCGCCTTGCAGAGTACAAAGATCAACGCATCGTCGATCGGGTGCCTGCATGCCTCGAAGACTTCGATGGGGACATCCGTTACGCCGCGGCAGAGGCGCTCATCGCCCAGGACACCGACACCGTCCGAGACGACCTCGCCCGGGCGCTCGCCAACCGCAACGAAGAGTCCAACCGGCTGCGGGATCGCATCGCCACAGCGTTCCATCAGCGCAGCTGGCCGCTTGGAGCGTTCGCTGGCGATCTCAACGACAACCCGCCCTATGGATGGGCGGTCAGCGGTGATCGACTTCAACCCGATAAGGGCTGATCAGTACAGATACAGCAGGGGGTCGTAGCACTCCCCGTCGGCGATCTGCTGACAGGTGCGCTCGCCCACGCAGTTTTTGTAGTCGACGAACGCGTCGGTCTTCTGGCCATCATTCCACTCGACATACAGCGACTCCTGCTCGATGCAGGACTCCGTGCAGTCCAGCTCACTGGCCAGCGGCGTCTCGACGGTGTCGCATTCGTTGACCAGCTTCTGGCAGGCCTGCTCGCAGGTGACCTCGCACCCCAGCAGACCGCACAGAAGCGACACCAGTATCAGTCGAAGATGGGCCGGCATTGACCCTGATCGATGTTGTCGCACGTGAGGGTGTCGATGCACTCCATCCATACCGCCGCCTGCTTGTCGTTCTCGAGTTCGATCTCGGAGTTGTTGTCGAGGAAGTCGTAGGGGTCATAGTCCCCCTGCTCGCCAGGGATCTCAAGGGCCTGCTCGCATGCGTCGTTGCATGCGTTGAGCCGATCGTCCCGCCGCTCATCGCTGGTCCGGTCGCACTGTTCGGACTGGTAGAGCTTGTTGCAGGTGTCCTGGCAGTCGGGCCCGCCGCAACCCGCGCCCAGGCCGATCATCGAGGTCAGCCCGACGAAGAAGGCGATGTCACGCATTATAGATGCTCCTGTGGAGCAACGAGGGTAACGGGGGTCGTCATACGGCGTCAACGCCCGACCGCCACTTGACATTCCTCTTACCCGCCGCGATCAGCCGACGAATTTCCTTTGGCTGGAAAAACGCCCCGATTCCCGCAACTGCTGCTGCTCCTGCCCGAAAACAGTTCACCGCCCGCTCCGCGTTGATCCCGCCCAATGCGACCACCGGGATGGTCACCGCCGCCGCTCCGGCAGCAAACCCGGCGATCCCCAGGGTCGGCCGCCGGTCCTCCGGCTTCGAGGTCGGCGAATACACCGGAGAGTACGTGGCATAGGCGCATCCCGCGTCTTGCGCGGTCTGCAGCGCTGCGATGCTGTGGGCGCTCACCCCAACATGACGCGCGTCGCTTATATAGGGTGCTGGTGATACACCGCCGGGCAGATGAATCGGCAGCCCAAAACCATCGGCTCCCGATGTCTTTCGGTGAATGATCAGATTCTCTTTCAACAGAGGATGCAGCGCCGCCACAAACCGTTGGGCATCGCGTGCAGAGAGGCACGGTTCGCGGAGGATCAGGGCGGGCAGACCCGCGTCAATGGCCGCGAGGATGGGGTCGAGGCGCCCATCCCCTGAGGAGATGCCGATGATCGGGGGCAGGATCAACGGTTGATGGTTCCGTCGAGGGGCGAAGACGCGGTGGCATAGCGTTTCCGTGGGATGCGGCCAGCGTGCCGGGCGAGGTGGCCCGCGTCCACCGCGAGGCGCATGGCCTGCGCCATCTTGATCGGGTCGTCGGCGCCGGCGATGGCGGTGTTCATCAAGACCGCGTCTGCGCCCAGCTCCATGGCGATCGCGGCGTCAGAAGCGGTTCCCACGCCAGCGTCGACGATGACCGGGACCGTGGCCTGCTCGATGATGATGCGCAGGACGGCAGGGTTGGTGATGCCCAGGCCGCTGCCGATGGGGGCGGCGAGAGGCATGACCGCGGCGCAGCCGATCTCTGCGAGGCGTAAACAGAGGACCGGATCGTCGGCGCAGTAAGGCAGGACGGTGAAGCCGTCTTTCACCAGCAGCCGCGCCGCCTCCAGCGTCCCCTCCGGATCAGGGTAGAGCGTCTGGGGATCGCCGATGACTTCCAGCTTGATGAGCGATGTGTTCAACAGCTCACGGGCGAGGCGGGCGGTCACCACGGCGTCTTCCGGAGTATAGCAGCCCGAAGTGTTCGGCAGAAGGTGGATCCGCTCCCGATCGATATAGTGGAGGATGGACTCCTGCCCGGGTGCGTTGAGATCAATGCGCCGAATGGCAAGCGTGACCATCTGGGTCTGTGCAGCCTGGTGGCAGGATTGCATGGTTTGAAAGTCTGCGTACCGTCCAGTCCCGACGATCAGGCGAGAGGACAGCTCAATGTCTCCGATCTTCAGCATGCTGACGGTCTATCCTGTGACTTGTGACACAGCGAACCCCGCGGTGACATCCCGGCGGATTTTCGTTGAAACTCTTTCAGGGGATGGTGTTCGGAGGTCAGACGTTGTATAAAGACAGGCGACTCGCGTACCCATCGCGTTCGTAGAAGATGGAGGAAAGAAACAATGATCCGTAACCTGATGCTGGCTTCGGCCATCCTGTTCGCAGTGGGCTGCGTTGACTCCGGTAAGGACTCCGGCGACGATGGCTCTGATTCTGGTACAACTGGCGCCGACCCGACCTTCTCGGTCGAATGGGGCGGCTCCGCCGTCAGCCTGACCATCACCAACGGCGACTCCGCGGGCAGCTA
The DNA here is from genome assembly GCA_038520555.1 of Myxococcota bacterium. Taxonomy (GTDB): domain Bacteria; phylum Myxococcota_A; class UBA796; order UBA796; family UBA796; genus JBCBLB01. The sequence continues at coordinate 7,650 of JBCBLB010000296.1, forward strand.
CTTCTTCGGCATGGCGGAGACCGGCTCGACCTGCGCAGCCGACCCCTCCCAATGCTGGACCGGTGAAGACTGCCTCGAAGGCTTCGGCAAGTTCTTCTACTGCCACCCCTCCAGCACCACCGGTGTCAGCCTGTCCTACGGCGGCGCGTTCGACGCCCTGACCGAAGGCTCGCAGACCGTCTTCGGCGACAGCAGCTTCGACGGCTCGGTCACCTACTACGTCGAAGAGAACGGCTCCGGCGACTGCTACATCGGTGGCAACGACACCAGCTACTACTCTGGCCTCGGCTGCACGACCGTCAGCTTCTGAGATGGCCTGCGGGCTTGTTCCACGCGGGCTTGTTCCACGCGGGCTTGTTCCACAACGTCCTCGCACCCGCTCTGGCATCAGCCAGAGCGGGTGTGCTCGTTTGGGGCTCCTCAACCGGGGTGCTATACTGTCGACCGCTTTTCCGATCACCCCGAGACACCCTGATGTCCTCGACGAAGTCATCTGCGGGGTTGCCGGGACGGCGGTTGCAGGCAAGACTAATAGTCGGGCAACTGTGACCACCGGGTTCTCATCAGAGAGGAACAATGACGCACCTTCGACACATCTCCCTGACGACGCTCTCTCTGGCGCTCCTCATCGGGTGCGGTCCCAGCGATGACGTCGTCGATCGCGATCCCGACGACCTGGATGGGATCAACTCCGGCCTCAACGAAGAAGAGATGCGAAACGCCGACTTCGACATTGAGACCCGCTGGACCGCCTCGAAGTTCATCATCGAAATCTACGGCGGCCAGGGCGACGAGTTCTATTGCGGCCTCGCAGAGACGGGCATCGATGAAGACGACGGCGGCTGGTATGAAGAGTCCTGCGTCGAGTCCGACTACTGCCACCCGTGTGGCACCATCGGCATCGAGCTGACCAAGGGGGCGCAGAAGGAAAATCTACGTGAAGGGTTTGAGACAGCCCTGATCGGTGACACGGGCACGACGTACTACGTGGAACGAGACACAGGCAGCACAGAGAACGAATGCTGGGTCTGGGGCGACAGCACCGCGTATTATATCGGAGAGCTGGGTTTGAGATGTGGGATCTGGGCCGGAGATGAAGCCGAATGATCAGTCTACTCTTTCTGTCTTTGCTGGCCTGCCAGGACTTCCCACCCCAGGGCTACGATCCGGTGGACATCACCGAAGAAGAGACCGGTGAGGCAGCGACCGCGCAGGTCACCTGGCTCAACGACGGGATCCAACTTGAGATCACCAACAACACGGGGCTGAACTTCACCAAGTTCGGCATCGCCCAGAACGACATCGCGTGTATGGCGGAAGAAGGCGACGAAGACAGCACCGGGGTGGGCTGCTGGACCGGTGAAGACTGCCTGAACGGCGACATCGGTCAGGACGGCACCGTGTTCAACACATGCCACAACTTCGGCATCCGCACAGAGCCGCTGCTGCTGGCCTACGCCGAAGACGGCATCAACCGCTCGCTGGTCGACGGAGAGATCGTCGCCTCCAACGGACAGCAGACCGCTTTCCCCGATAACTCCTATGAGTTTCTGGTCACCTACTACCTGTTTGAAGCCGGCGGCGACTGCTACCGCTGGGGCTATAACACCGAATATTACGACGGCTTGAACTGCAATATCGTCAACTGACAGCCGCTCAGTCGACCCGCCGCAGCTCAACCCGCGCGCCGTCTTCCTGATAACGCACCGTCCCCCCGATCGGCCGAGAGGCGACCCAGTCCGGCGCCTCGGGCACGATCTGTACATCGACGGTGTCTTCGTCCGCCCATCGAACACGGACCTCTCCCACGGCGTGCCCGACCTGCTGGTTGATGTCCAGCCGAAACCGGCTCACCCCCACGCCCTCAAAGGGTCGGGTCACGTCGGGGAGCGGCGGCTGAAACACGGCATGGGTCACGGGCAGTGCCCGCCCATGCTGAGTGATCGTCACCTGCCACAGTCCGCCGTCCTGGAAGACATACTCCCGGACCAGATAGCCGTCGTCGTAGCGCAGCGTGGTCTGCTCGTCGGCCTCCGTTCGCACCCACTGCTCATCCGCTCGGGTCGGCCAGTCCACGTCCGGCGCGCCCGGACGGATGACCCGGATCCCCTCGGGGACCGATGTGACGAAGTAGCTGGACTGTGAGAACCCGCCCTGCGCCTGTTGGAGCAGAAACTGCATCCGATATACGCCGAGCAGCCTCTCGATGCGTTGTGGTTCGCCCCCGATGGACATCGTCGCTGACCCGCCGTGGCCCATCCGCTCCAGATCGAGGGCGGCGCTGACCGCCTGGCGGCTGTGCCCCATGGTGTTGCCGTTGCGAAGCCCCGGTGGTTTCGCGGGCATCCGAGCCTGAACAGACAGCTCGACTGGCTCGCCGTCGATGTTGGTATAGGCGAGGTCGAGGGTGAGGCGATCGCCGTCCCACCGCTCGGTCGCAGCGATGGCCCCGGCGCGGCGCGGTACGGCGACGTCGGCGACCCACGCTTCGATGTCTGGCAGCTCCGCGATGATCGTCTGCACACCGTTCTGATCGCTGTCTTTGGCCATCCAGATCGGGCCATCGGGCCCATCGAGGCGGGCATACTCGTGCATGTCCCAGTCGGGGTGTTCCGAGACGAGGACCACGTCGACAGCGTAATAGACGCCGAAGATCTGGAGGGGCGGGAGGGGGCCGCGGAGCCGCGGCGGACCGGTATAGATGACCGCTGATGGGCGGAGCACGTCAAAGGCGTCCGCCTCAGCAGGGGACAGGACCGCATCCGCTGGAAGAAGTTGTGAGAGGCGATTGGCGCAACCGCCCAACCCGAGCCAGAAGAAGAGCCACATGAGTTGATGTTGTAGCGTGGTCCCTCCTTCGGTGCGAAAGCGGGAACACGATCGTCCGATAAGTGATAGGCAGGTGAGAAATTCGACTACAGTATGATCAGATGAGTACAGGGGGGCTTGTGGAGGGACGGCAACCGTTCCGCATCTGGTTTTTGCAAGAGGTCCGGCCGGACCGGGGCTTCGCGGTGAGATACAGCGTCGCCGGCGGCGTCGGCGCCGTCCAGCTCCGACCCAGCCTGGTGACCAGCCCGACCCAGCCCTCTGGGCGGGTCAACAACCTCTCCGCGAAGGACCTGCGCAGCAGCTTCCTGCTGTACCGACAGGACGGCCAGCAGCAGGAGCTGCACCGGGACTGGTCGCAGTTCTCCCTGTGGGATCGCGAAGCCCCCGCCCCTGAGACCCTGCCGGTGGGCGAATGGTGCGAGTTCATCCCCCGCGAGCGGCGGCTGCTCCCCGTCCGCCCCATGGTCGGCTGGCCCAACAGCAACGAACCTGAACCATACGAAGATGGCGAGACCAAGACCGAACGCACTGAGATGAACACCGGTGGGCGTCGGGCGCTCGTCCGAGCCTTGAAGTCGCGTACCCGAAAGCGCAACCGAATCACCCAACCGAAGAAGCCGCCCGCTCCAGCCCCGGTCTCCGAAGCCCTCACCCCCCAAGCCCACACCCCCCAAGCACACACCCCCGAACCACTCACCCC
>JBCBLB010000826.1:0-3886 GCA_038520555.1 Myxococcota bacterium
GGTCTCGGTGTCCGCGTCGCAGGCGGTGAGCAGCGCGAGGAGCCCGAAGGGGGTCAGTCGAGTCATGGTCTTCTCCAGGTGAGGAACAGCGTGCATTTTGTATCGACCCGCTCCTCATCGGTATCGTTACAGGATGTTACGGTCCGCCGACCACAGGGTGGCCGGCGGAGGGGAGGCCACTCAGTAGACAATGGCCAGGAAGCTTGCCGGGGTGTCGGTGGTCGTGACCCGGATGAAGTAGCGAGGCGGGTACAGCGGCGCGGCGCAGTCGGTCAGCAGGGCGACGGGCTCGACGTCGACGATGTCGCCGCTGAAGGACTCGTTGCCGGCGGTGTCCGCGACGGCCGCGCCGATGGCCACGTCGGCGTCGTCATAGAGGATGATGCTGGCCTCGTCGGTGTAGATGGACTCGGTGAAGCCGATGACGTACTCCGAGATGCCGGGCGCTGCGCCAGCGACGGCGGCTTTGCCCTTCGCCGAGATCAGGTCGTCCCAGTCCGCAGGGCACTCGTCGAGGTACCGGAGCATATAGGACCAGTCACGGGCCAGCGTCGTCGGCGGGGCCGCGTCTGCGGGGGCGGGCATCGCGAGGAGGGTGAACAGCGTCGTGAGCATTGAGGGCTCCTGTCATGGCCTGCGTCGCCGGGCCGGGATTGGCCGCGGTCTCCGCAAGACACATCGTAGGTATCGAACAGGGCCCGATGATCGCGCGTTACAGGGTGTGAAGTCCGCCGGCCGCGCTCGTAACAACCGCAACAGTTCGTTACAGCCCTGGGCATGAGAGCAATCCTGCGGCTTGAGGGTGGCGTGGTCGATCTCGACTCCGGGATCGGCCAGATCCGCGGCGAAGAAGTGCGACTGACTGAGAAAGAACGCGCCCTGCTCGATTGGATGGCTGCTCACCCCGATGAGAACATCAGCCGGGACGCCCTGCTTGAGCGGGTCTGGGGCTACGCGCCCGGCGTCCGCTCCCGGACCGTCGACACCACCGTCCGGCGGCTCCGTCAGAAGCTCGAACGTGATGACAAGAACCCCCGACACCTCCTCACCGCCCATGGCGTCGGGTACCGGTTCTCTCCCCTCGATGATGCCCGCCAGCCAGTCGCTGCCGGGGGGCCGCGCACCAACTTCATCCATCCCTCCGGGGAGATGTTCGGACGCGCCGAAGAGCTGAAGCAGATCCAGCGATGGTGGGCCGGACCCGAGCGCCTGCTATCGCTCGTTGGTCCGCCCGGCGCCGGGAAGACCCGCCTCGCGGAAGCCGCCGTTGCACAGATCCTGGATGACGACCTCCGCGCCCAGGCCTGGGTGCTCTCCGCTGTCGGCGCCGAACAGCCCCAAGCCCTGGCCCAGGCGCTGGCAGCCGCCCTGCAGATGTCCCCACCGCCGCCCAACAAGGCCGTCGCCGCCACCGCGGTGATCCTCCAGCAGCGCCCCCAGACCCTGCTTGTCCTCGACAACTTCGAGACCCTCCTCCCCGAAGGGGTGCATCTGGTCGAGCGATGGCTCTCCGCTGCCCCAACCCTTAAGATCCTGGTGACTTCGCGCCGGGCGCTCGACAGTCGCTTCGAGCATCGCGTGGTCCTCGCTGGATTGCCCGAAGAGGACGCCGTCGCGCTGCTGCAGAGCCACTCCAATGAGGGCACCCCCGACCAACCCCTTCGCCAGATCGCCGCGCAGCTCGATCGGATACCGCTGGCGATGTCGTTGTGCGGGATGCGGATCCGGTGGCAGGGTGCACAGGCCGTCGCCGACGCCCTCCGCGAAGGGGGCGTCGGTGGGCTGCACCTCGATCCCCTGTTCCAGGCCGTGGAGCGATCCTGGACCCTGCTCGAACCCGATGAGCAGAATGTCCTCGCACACCTCTCGGTGTTCCGCGGCGGGTTCACCGTCGAACACGCCGCGGCTGTGCTCCCGCCAGGCCAGAGGCGACAGCTGCCCGGCGCCCTCGACCAGCTGCGGCGCGGATCGCTGCTCAAGCGGGGCGAGCGCCCCGGCCGGATGGGGCTCTATGAGTCCATTCGCGCGTACGCCGCCGACCGGCTGGCCGATGATCCCGACCAAGAGCGCGCCGCACAGGCACGGCACTGCGCGCTGTGGCTCCAGCCGTTCCCCGATGATCCGTTCAGCGGCGCCGAGGAGAACCGCTGGATCCCAGAGCTGGCCCTGGAGAGCGCCAACATCCGACAAGCGCTCGCGACGGCGACCGGCGATGAGGCCGGGCGGCTCGCCCTGTTGGCCGGGATTCAGCTCCGCAGGAGCGGAAACCAGGTCGACTGCGTCGCACTCATCGACGATGTGCTCCAGCAAAAGATGCACCCCGCGATCGCCGCGCGGCTGCGGATGTATCGGAGTCGGCTAACCCTCAGCGAAGCGCGCACCGCAGACACCGCCGCCGATCTTGACGCCGCGCGGACGATCTTCCGCGCCCATCACCGCGAAGACTGGAGCGCAGTCGTCGAACTGTATGAGGGCGAGCGGCGCTGGGCATGCGGGGACGGCGAGCGCGGCCTCGCCCTGATGGATCGCGGCCTGGAGGTCCTCCGCGACAGCGAATGGAGCGTGTTCGTCGGCACCACGGCCCACCAGTTCGCCTACGCCAATATCCTCCGACGGCGGATCGGCGACGCGCGCGTCGCCCTGGAGCTGCTCATCACCCGGGCTGTGATGAGCGCCGATCCGCTGCTCGACTACTTCGTCGCCACGACCGAAGGGTCGCTGGCGTGGGCCGTCGGTCGCCTCTCAGAGTCGGTGGAGTGGAGCCGCCGCGCCCTCCGCATCGCTGAGCGGCACGGATACGCCCGGTATGCCGCCCGGACCCGTGGTACCATGGTCTTCCGGCATGAGGGCTCGGGAGAGTACGATGAGGCCGCCCGCCTCGCTGAGGCGCTGCTGCTGCGTCTCTCTCAGGAGGGCAGCGAGACGCGGCATTGGAACCTGACCTGTAACCTCGCCTTCGCCCGGCTGGGGCAGGGCCGGTCGCTGGAGGCCCGGGCCCTGTTTCGACGGCTCGTCGCCCGCGCCCGACAGGCTGGGGTTGACCCCCAACGCGGAGAGGCACTCCGCGGGCTCGGCTTCGCTCATGCCCTCGCCGGCAACGATCGCGATGCATATGAGAGCCTCTCCGAAGCCGCCGCCGCCCTGGAACGCAGCCGCATCTCCGTCCCCTACGGCGAGTGCTGCGCCAAGCTCGCCATCGTCACCCATCGCCTCGGCGACGATCCCGATCCATGGCTCGCCATCGCCGAGCGCACCCTACGCGACGTCCCCTTCGGCCCCGAACGCCTCGCGCTCACCCGCGCCGCCCTGGGGCGCGCCCCCATGCCCGAGACCATCCCAAAGGCCCTGACGCGCTTCGCGCGGCTGGTCACCCCCGGAGCGCCGATTGCCGCAGGGCCATGATCGCCGCCCGGTGCCGAACAATCTGTGACTCATGCTCCGCCAGCCACGCCTGATCGCGAGCCGTACGGCGGAAATGATGAGGCTCAGCCCCAGGCCGATGAACCCAGGGTCGGACAGCCGGTGAGGGTACATCTTTCGGCGATGTGGAGTGTAGACCGCCTCCACCAATCACGCTCCCCTCAAGGCTGTGTAGGGTGCGGTGAAAGTACAGATTGTCAATGCATTTTCGGCCCAAATGGTTCTTCCCGATACCGTTCACATCAGCCGAGCAGGACGCATCCATGGACGGCAGACGTCCTCTCGCGGTGCCCAGGGGTAGGGATCTTCGCCGGCGACCATCTCAAAATCCCGACAGTCGGCGCCGCCGATCGGCCCGCGGCGCTCTGCGCCCATCCATGGCACCAGGCTCTCCGCCCGGCAGGCGTGAAACGCCAGCGCTCGACGAAACCCAGACGGCGTCTGGTTCTTCAACGAGCGATGCAGA
>JBCBLB010000403.1:0-9132 GCA_038520555.1 Myxococcota bacterium
GTACAATACCGCGCGGGCCCAGGAGCTCGCCCTGTGGGCCGAGACCCAGCCCGGCGGTGAGCGCATCCATGATCGGCTGTTTCAAGCCTATCAGGTCGATAACGTAGATGTGAACGATGTTGAGGTCCTGTTGGGCATCGTCGAAGAGCTGGGCTGGGACGTCGGGGAAGCGCGCGTCGTGCTGGACGCTCGGACCTTCGCCCAGAAGCGGCAGGCCCACTGGACGCTCGCGCAGCGCTCCGGCGTCACCGCGGTCCCCACCTTCGTCGTCGGGCAGCGTGGCGTCGTGGGGGCGCAGCCGACCGCGGTGCTCAAGCAACTCATCAACGCCCCCACCATATGAGACGTTGCCATATGAGACGTTGGCATGTAATGCGCGGTCAGTTGCGCGGCAGGAATTCCCGCGTCATCGTGACGTCGAAGGTGCGTGAACCCCGCGCGATCGTCAGCGTCACCGGCACGCCGATCCGCCCGGTCGAGCGCTGGACGTAGTCATCGACCGACATCATCTCGGTCGAGACCCCGTTGAGCGCTGTGATCACGTCGCCAGGCTGAAGCCCGGCCTTCGCCGCCGGCGTCCCCGGCAGGATCTCTTTGGCCATGATCGTGCGGTTCATGGCATACAGCCAGATCCCCAGCCCGCCCCGCGCCGTCTCCGGCAGCGCGATGTGGGCACGGATCGACTCGCCCGCGGCGTCCGTGTTCAGGACCAGCGGCACGGACGGCGCCTTCAGGTACCCATCCTGGCGAGTCATCGTGATCTCACAGGGCAGGCGCCGTGCGTCGATCCAATGGTCGAACCCAGGTTCTGTCACGTCCAGATCCAGGCCGCACCCCGAGACCGAGACCGGGAGCCCGGCCAGGTGCGGAGAGAATGCGGCCGTCAGGTGCGCCGCGACCGCGGCTTCCTTGATCTCACACCGCTGGCCGGCCTGCCAGGACAGCTCCACGATGACCCGATCGTCGTCGGTGCGGAACTCAATCCAGGGATCGTCGTCGCCCAGAATGTCCTGATGAGCCGCGTGAGGGATGAAGATCGAGCGCCCGATCAGGGGGACATCGCGCAACGTGATGACGTGCTGGACATCACGGCGGATGGTCAGGGTGCCGCGCGTCGCGACCCCCTCAGGGAACGCTGGGAGCTCACACAGCTCCCAACCCCACACCGACGCTACAGGTGGCTCCGGCGCAGGCAGGGCGTCGTCCGTGGGCGCCATCGCGTTCGGTGCCAGCCACGCGGCCAGGAGGACAGCCCCGGACATGCCCGAGAGGAGAAGGGGAGGCGTCGGTGGAGTCTTCATACCCGTCACTCTATCGGCGCTGACATCCCTTCGAAAAGACCTTTCCGACCATGCTCTCCAATGAGCGCTGCTCACCGCGATCCGGAGAGCGCCTCAGTCGGACAGGGCGACCTTCTGTGGGAAGCCGGGCAGCAACGCGGGGGCGCTGCTTCGGTTGAGGAGCTGCTGCTGCGCCTGTTGTGCGCGCTCCGCGAGGTCGGGCGGCGGGGGGTTGGCGCAGCCGCCCGGAAGGATCGCCCGTGACGCCAGCGCCACCGCGGTCGCATGGGCGCCGCCCCCCCGAGCGCCCCGGCAGGCCTGGTAGAACGCGATGTTGCCGACCGTGTCGCTGGAAAAGGTCGCCAGGTACGCAGACAGCTCATCGACCATGCCCTTCGTATCCACCACACAGTCCGCACAGGTCGGCGGGATCTCGCGGTCCGCGAGGTGCCGGGCCTCGTGGAGGGCCGTGATCTGGGTCGCGATCGCCAGAAGCTTCTCTAACGCCGATTCAACCCCCGGCTCCGCCCGGATCGATAACAGCACCGCGGCCTCTTCCGCCGTCACCGACGGACAGGGAAGCGCGGCGTCTCGCGCCACCAGCTGCGGCAGCGCCTCACGGAAACGGGATGGCAGCCCGTCCCAGGGCAGCCGCCAGATCCGGAAGTTCATACATGATGATCGCGATTGGATAGAGTCGAGCGCCTGCATGGCCTGGAAGCGACGGGCCGCGCTCTCTCGAAGCGCCGCCACGTCACGGGCCGGGAGAGCCGCGTTGATCTCCGCCCGCACCGCAGGCGCCCACGCCCGGTCGACGCTGGTGCGCCGCTCGTCTGCGCTCGGGTCGAGCAGCGGCCACAGCGCGTCCAATGTGAACGTCTCCAACCGATCCGCAAGCAACAACGCACCCTCTCCGCCGCCGCTTCCCGCGTGCCCCAGGTAGTACTCCACCACGTTGGTGCGGTCGGCGCGCCGAAGCAGCCGGACCCGACGCGGCGCATCTCCAGCGTTCACCGACGCATCCGCCACCACCCGGTAGGTCCGAAGCACCATGTACGCGCCATCCCCACCATCGCGGATGTCCGCTTCCAGTCGCCAGGGCTGATCGGCCAGATCCAGGTAGCGGTTCCATGCCCACAGCCGGTACTGGATCGCCTCGGCGCGACCCCACGGATCCAGACGGACGTCGGCTCGAAGCGCCTCGCCCAGATCGACGAGGTTCTGATCGGGGGCGATCCCCTCCAACACCCGAGCCCAGGCAGCGGCCTCTCGGCGGCGGTTCAGCGCATCCTGGGGACGCGCGGCGGCGAGGCTCCATGCGGTCATCCGGCGCGCATGCACATCCTCCAGATCGATCATGCTCACCAGGATCGGGTGCCGAGGGACATAGCGCGGCTCGCCGCGCACCGTCCGCTCCCCGCGAACCACCGCGCTCACCTGATCCCAGGGAACATAGAAGCAGCCCATCAGGGCGGTGAGGAGGAGGACCGTGAAGAGGAGGGTGCGGCGACGGTCCCGGCGATGTGTCCTCATCTCCTCAAGCGCCATCGGGGGACCTCCTGGTCGAGCAACCCCGTGATTGACCACTACCAACGAAGATGGTTCCTCTTTTTTTCAATTGGTTGCATTCGCCGCCGCGGAATGTTCAACTCCATCGGTGATGGATAAGATTCAACCCCTGGTTCCCGCCGACGCTCGAATTTTTACCGCGTTTCTGGATAGCATCCGATCGGACTCTGGAAACCAGGGGATCTTTTTTCATCCCTATGGTGTCGATGAGCCGTTTGATGTCGACGCGGTGACCCAACGAAACGCCGAGCGGTGGGCGCGTCCGATGGGCCATGTCGGCTGGCAGCGGGCCTGGGGTTGGTTTCGGGATACGCGATGCGTCGGCCAGATCCATCTCACCGGCGGGGACGTGCGAAGCGCCCTGCATCGGGTCAACATGGGCATGAGCATCCACCCCGATCATCGCCGCCAGGGGGGAGGGCGTCGGCTGCTCCAGGTCGCCGTGACATGGGCCCGCGCGCAGCCGCAGATCGATTGGATCGACCTCGGCGTCTTTGGTGGCAATGATCCGGCCATCGCGCTGTATCGGGCCTTCGGGTTTGTTGAGGTCGGGCGGACTCCGGATCGGTTCCGAGTCGACGGGATCGCGCTCGAAGACATCGCGATGTGCCTGTCTGTCGCTCAGGGGTAGGCGCGCTCGCCGCCCTCTGCGGTCCAGCGGGCCCAGGAGCCGACGTAGTTGCTCACCGCCGGCTGACCCAACGCGTCTAAGACCATGAACGTATGCCCCGCCCGGATCCCGCCCGCGCAGTACACCACCACCGGCGTCTCTCCGTCGATGCCCATCCCCGTAAACAGCGCTTCGAGCGACGCCGGAGAGCGCAGCACGCCGCCCTCATCGAAGACATCGGTCCACTCCATCCAGACCGCCCCGGGGATGTGACCGTCCAACCACTCTGCCTCAGAGCGGACGTCCAGGATCACGCCCTCCCAGTCCTCGACCGCCATCGTCGACGCCCAGACCGCCTCCTGCACGCTTGTGGCGAACGTCGCCCGCGGCGGCGGGCCGTCTGATCTCGTCGAGATCTGCCCGCCCGTCGCCAGGTAGCCCAGCCACCCGCCGTCCAACACCTGGACGTCGGAATGGCCCAGATACTTCAGCGTCCAGTACAGGTTGCCATCGTCGCCATACCCCTCTGGCCCAGAGCCGTAGATCACGACCGGCTCATCTGCGGAGAGACCACGTTCAGCGAGCAGATCAGCGAGCGCATCCGGTGGGAGCGCGTCCCACAGCCCCTCATCGTTCAGGCCCGTCAGCTCTGTCCAGTGTACGTTCGCCGCCCCCGGGATGTGCCCGTTGGCGTACGACTCTGCATCGCGCGCGTCGACCACCTGCGCAGACGCCGGGACGCTCGAAACCACCACCGTCTCCCAGGCGCCAGGGACCACGCCCTCGATGAACGTCCCGCACCCTGCAAGAAACAGCCACCCGATCATCGTACCTTCTCCAAGCGACCTCCTGTAGATATCGCAGTCTGTGCCGATCCGTTCGAAATCAACGCACATTCAAAGGGTATATCCAGCTATGAAGTGGCCTCGGCGCGTCATCGATTTTCGGTTCCATACCCCGCTCTCGCCGGAACAAGCCCGCGCCCGTGTCGAAGCCCTCGACGAACGCGGTGAAGGACAATCGCACTTCGTTCGGCGGAAGCTCCAGGCCCGCGTCATCCAGAACGAACTGCGGATGCATCGCGACCGCGGCCGGAACCTCATCGCGGAAGTCCACGCCGCGATCGAACCCGACGACGCGGGCTCCGCGATCGTCGGGCAGGCGTTCGTTCACTGGTTTACCTGGTCCTTTCCGATCGTGGCCCTGTTCTTCTTCGTGCCGTACGCTGCGGGGATGATCACGGACGATGTGCCAACCGATGTGATGTGGATGATGATCGGGGGCCTGATCTGCTCCGGCTTCGGGATCGGTTTTTTGATGTGGCAGGCGATCCGGAACCGGAACCAGATGCTCCAGCAACTCAAGGATGCGCTCGTAGAATGATACGGTGACAACGACCCCGCTTTGGGAACAGGTGTGATCGGACTGCTGGGACTGCTCAACCTCGCCGGTGCGGCGCCCACCGCGCGCTCCGCTGGATACGTCGGTGAGCTGGTGACCCACCCCGGCCTCTTCGCCGCTGCAGAGAACACGATCTGGCACCAGGCCGCCCACACCGTTGTCCTGGGGAGACGGTTCGGCGCGTTCTACCAGCATCGCCGACATGTCGCCTTGTTCGCGCGCGCAGAGGCCGGCTATCGCGTCACCGCACGCTCCGGCCTGTTCGTCGAGGGGTTCGCCGGCGTCGGTGGACAGCACACCATCCTCACCACCGCCGTCTATGCGGATGGCGCGGATGGCGTCGAGCGGGCATCGCACTTCGGTCAGCTGACCGTTGCGCCCCACGCCGCCATCGGTGGCGGGGTTCGCCTCCGGCAGCCCGAAGCGGCGCCGCTGCGGATCGTCGGACGGCTCGAAGGCTGGATCCGTGCCCCGGTCAACCGCCGCTGGCTGCCCGGCGTCGCCGTTCAGGTGGGCGTCGTCTGGACCCCGAAGGCGCGGACATGATCCTGCTGTGGGGGTTGATGGCCTGCCGCCCCACACCCGCAGACGCCTTCTTCGTCTCTCGGGACGGCGCCTTGCTGCCCGTCTGGATCCGCGGCGATCTGGACGCAGAGACGTTTATCGTCGTCCAGCACGGCTCCGGCGCGTCTGGGTGGGTCTATGATTGGATGTTTGATGACATCGAAGCCGCCCACGCCGTCGTCTATTGGGACCAACGCGGGGCCGGACAGTCGACCGGGAACGCCCCCGATGACACCCTCAACCTCGATGCGTCGGTCCAGGATCTGCAACGCGTCGTCGACACCCTCATCGAGCGCCAGGACCCCGGACGCGTCATCCTCCTCGGGCATAGCCTCGGCGGCGGGCTGTCCATGGACTTCCTCCGACGGAGCGACCGCGCCCGGACCGTGGACGGATACATCGACGTCTCTGGGGGCCGGAGCCTCCCAGATGCCTACGCGCTCGCCCGAGACGAGATGATCGCACAGTGCCAGCAACGAACCCGGGGCGACGATCCGTGGGCCGAATGCGTCGATTTTTATGTCGCACAGGCCCGCTTCCCCCGACAGGAGCCTGCGCGTTCCACACACAGCGACTTCGTCGACGCCGTCCTGTCAGCGCAGGGCTACGATCAGGCCGCCGCGACCCGAGAGATGCAGGCGTTTCTCTCAGCCCAGGGCGCCCGGGAAGCCTTCCTCGGACCGTTCGATGTGTTCGCCTACGGCGCCAACACCCGGCGGTTTCTGGATACGTTCGATCTCGATGGGGTGGATCTCTCTGTCGAGGACATCTCTGCCATCGATGTGCCCGCCCGCATCATCGCCGGCGCGTTTGACCTCGCCGTCCCACCGGAGATGTCCGCCCAGACCGCCGACGCGCTGGGAACCTCGCCGGTCATCCTCGATGGTGCCGGGCACTTCCCCATGTGGGATCGGCCCGATGCTTTCGGGGATGCGGTCCTCTCGTTCCTTGAGACGCTACCGTAAAAAAAGAAACCATCAGGTTTTGAAAAAAATCCGCCCCAGAAACCATGGCCGTTCGTTTCTGCGGTGACCCTGATCGTCTGCGCCGACCATCGCGCATTGGAGGACCCCATCACCTCGCTTATCTTGATGATCTCACTGCTCGGATGCAAAGAAGAGCCCGCAAAGGTCGTCCCCGGCGGTGCGCGGCCGGTGCTTCACCGCCTCACTGAGCCGCAGCTCAACCTCGCCCTCCAGGATCTGTTCCCCGATGTGGACGTTCCCTTCGTGGATGTTCCTCAGGACATCGCGGTCAACGGCTTTGACAACAATGCGCTGACCCGGGACGCGACCCCGTTCCTCGTTGAGTCTCTCCAGCGCGACCTGACCGCTGTGACCGCAGCCGCCACGGACAGCGCGGTCCTGCTCCAGTGCGCGCCGGGGGGGGGCGACGACCCTCAGGGCTGCGGTCGGGCTTCCCTCGAAAAGATCCTTCAGCGCGCCTGGCGTCGGCCCGCCACGGCGGATGAGGTTCAGTGGATTCAGGGCCTGTTCGATGGGTGGTACGGCGAGGTCGGCTTCGAACACGCCTTGCAGCTCAGCCTGCTGGTGATCTTGCAGTCGCCGGACTTCCTGTACCTCGTCGAGCGGGGCTCCGATGTGCGCATCGCGGGCGGCACCCGGCGCCTCAGCGATTGGGAGATCGCCAGCCGGCTGAGCTTCTTTTTGTGGAACACCATGCCCGATGAGGCCCTGTTCGCCGCTGCCCAGCGGGGCGAGCTCTCGGACCCCGAGACGGTTCGGGAGCAGGCCCGGCGGATGCTCCAGGACGCCCGCGGCCGGGCCGCTGTCATGGAATTCTCCAAGCAGTGGCTCGGCTACAGCTACATCCAGGAGATCGACCCGGATCCCGAGATGTTCTTCAGCGAATTTGCCGACGATGACGACGGCGTCGGTGGGAACGTCGCATACCTGCGGGGCACCTTCCAGGCCGAGTTCGAGCTGTTCGTCGAGTCGACGCTGTTCGGCCAGGGAACCCTCGACGCCCTGCTGACCAGCCGACAGGGCTATGTCAGCCCCGCCTCGGCGCAGCTGTACGGCGTCGACATCGACGCTGCCCGAAACGGCGACACCGAAGAGATCTTCTATGTGGCCAACGCCACCCTCAACGAGGGCGTCTACGTTGAGATGACCCCCGTGCAGCTGCCGTCGGACCAGCGGGCCGGGATCCTCACCCAGGGCGCCTTCCTCGCCGGGCACAGCCACGCCCGGCAGCCCTCGCCCGTCCTCCGCGGCGTGTTCCTCCGCGATCGGCTGCTGTGTGAGCCGCCCCTCCTGCCGCCAGACGACATCCCTCCGCTTGAAGATGATGAAACGCACTCGGATTGGACGACCAACCGGGAGCGGTTCGCCGCCCACACCAACAACCCCGCCTGCTCCGGCTGCCACATCGCCATCGACGGCGCGGGCTTCCCGTTCGAGAACTACGACGCCCTCGGCGCATGGCGAGACACCGACAACGGCGCGCCCGTCGACGCCTCCGGGCAGCTCGTCGGAACCGACGTCGACATCCCCGTCCAGGACGCCATCGAACTCATCGAAGCCCTCGCCGGGAGCCGCCGGGTCTACGACTGCGCCGTCACCAACATCTACCGCTATGGCATGCACCGCACAGAGACCGACCAGGACAACGACGCCATCACCGCCCTCCAGCAGAACTTCTGGAACAACGGCGGGGTCATCCCCGAGCTGCTCGTCGACTTCGTCTCCAGCAACGCCTTCCTCACCATGCCCGATAACGGGAGCTCCCGATGACCCGCCGCACCCCCGCCGGAATGTTCAACCGCCGCCAGTTCCTCACCGCGATGGGCCTCTCTTCGGGGAGCCTGTTTCTGCCCAGCCTCGCCCGTGCACAGGACGGACCGCCGCTCCGCTTCCTGTTGTTTTATACCTCGCAGGGGTGCGTCCCCAGCCGGTGGCGATGCCTGCCAGACAACCGCCCCCTTGAGCAGGACTGGCAGGAAGACTGGACACAGTGGAGCGCGCAGGCGTTCTCCGACAGCCTGCGACCCCTGTACCCCTGGGCTGACAAGTGCGCAGCCGTCGGTGGCCTGGGCCTCGTCTCTGCAGAGGCCGACGGCAGCGGCTATCGCCATGAGCGCATGCAGGCCCACGGCCTCACCGGCGCCGACGCCCTATGGGTCAACAACTTCCCATACGCCGGCGATATGACCATCGACCAGCGCATCGCCGACCAGATCGCCCGCACCGACCGGTACCGGAGCCTGGAGATCTCCGTCAGCAACGGCCTCGCGTATGACGGCTATGGCTCCGTCATTTACCGCGGACCCAACCAGCCGCTCCCCGTCATCGACGACCCCCGGAAGCTCTGGGATCGCCTGTTCAGCAGCAGCGCCGGCGGCGCCGCCGATCCCATCCTCGCCCGCCAGGGCAGCGTGCTCGACGCCGTCGCCGGGCGGTATCGGTCCCTCAGCGAACAGCTCTCCTCCGATGACCGCCGCAAGCTCGACGTCCACCGCGACCTGCTCCGCGACCTGGAGAAGCAGCTCCTCGGCGTCGCCACCGCCGCCTGCGGCGACTCCCCGGGCCGCGCCGAGCGATACGGCGACTATGACGAAGACTTCGAGGCGCACCTTCAGCTCATCGCCGCCGCCTTCAGCTGTGACCTGACCCGGGTGGCCAGCATGCAGATGGGCCAGCTGTTCACCACCCAGCTCGGACTCGGACCCGGCGACATCCACGCCGA
>JBCBLB010000535.1:0-6933 GCA_038520555.1 Myxococcota bacterium
CCGAACGACGCCACGGGCCACCTGCTCCGGCGTCGCGCCGCCCGCGTTGATGCCCGACTGTGACGCGAACTCACTCGTCGTCGGCCCCGGCGCCACCACGCTGACATCCACGCCCGTCCCCCGAAGCTCGACCTGGAGCGCCTCACCCAGCGAGTGAATCCACGCCTTCGTCGCAGAGTGAGTTCGCGTCACAGTCGGGCATCAACGCGGGCGGCGCGACGCCGGAGCAGGTGGCCCGTGGCGTCGTTCGGAACCTCGGCCGCGGCGGGATCCGGCTGACTGACCGGCTGGCGCGGCTGATCAAGCTGTCCCACTTTGGCTCTCCGCGGTGGCTGGTCGTTCGCATCATGGGCAGGGTTATGCAGGGGATGACCGCAAACGCGCACCCCGCGCTGGAGACCCGTGAGCCGCAGCCGCACGAAGTACGCTGACGTCCGCCAGGCCTGCCTGGACGAAGCGCGCCGGATCCTTCAGGAAGATGGACCAGAAAAGCTGAGCCTGCGCACGGTGGCGCGTCGCCTGGGGATCTCGCACCAGGCGCCGTATAAGCACTTTGCATCCAAGGACGCGGTGATCGCAGAGTTGGTGCGTCAGGCGTACGCGGACTTCGCGGTGATGTTCCAGTCGCTGCCCGAAACCGGGGATCCGGATGGGGATATGCGCCAGATGGGTGAGGCGTACCTGGCGTATGCCCTGGAACATCCGGCGGAGTATCGGCTGATGTTCGGGATCCCGCTGCCGGAGCCGTCTGCGCATCCGGAGATGCTGGAGCAGGCGCAGGCGGTGTTTGAGCACCTTCGCCAGCGGCTGTCGCTGCGTCAGGGCGCCCCGGATGAGGACGCGCTGGATGCGCTGTTCATCTGGTCGACGCTCCATGGCCTGGCGTCGATCCTGGAGCTGGACGCCAGCCGACGCCTTGCGCTGTCCGCGGCTGGTCGGGAGCGGGTTGCGAACCATGTCCTGGATCGGATCCGGGTTGTGCTCGACACGCCCCGCTCAGGCAGCGGCGACTGACCGGGTGGGGTCGAAGTAGGAGAGCCCGCCGATCGGCTCGCCGGTGACCCAGACCCGGTAGAAGTCCCCGCCGCTGTCGCCGACCCCGATGCGGCCGTGGTAGAAGCGGGTGTCATCGAACAGGATGACATAGGGCCGGCGCCAGGTCTCCAGATAGGCGATTCCGTTCAGGTTGGCGAGGATGTGAGAGACGCAGCGGGTGCCGGCGACGGTGTTGCCCAGCACCCGGGCGCTCACCGTGGTCTGACCGAACCCGGACAGCTGCCGCCAGAGGGTGTCGTCGCCATCTCGGGTCAGGACGGTGAAGGCATCGACGGCGAGCTGTGGAAGCGGATACCGGCTCAAGCTGGCGGGGTCGTTACGATGCGCTGCGAAGATGGGCTCGGCCATGGCCCAGACCTCTGCGTTGCCGCAGAGGAAGTCCTGAAGCAGCCGCTCGGCTTGTGCGGCGTGGGTGAGTGGGATGAAGTAGGTCGCGGCGCCGGTTCGCGGGGCCTCGGCCCAGAACAGGTTGTACCGTCTTGGATCCCGATCGAGGTGCGGAAAATCGATGTGTGGGCTCTGAGAGTGCATCGTCCGCGTCACTTTGGTGTGCACGGGTGAGAACAGGGGCTCGACCTGCCGGAGGTCGTCGGGGACGGCGATCCGAATCAGGGCATGTTGTTGAAGCCGCCGCGCGATCGTGGCGTCCGGCTTCATCTGGATGAGCGAGTATGGGGTCGGATATTCGGGGAGGCGGACCTGACCGTGCTGGAGTCCCCCGAACATCCCCGGTTGGTATGGCAGGGTCGGAATCGGCGGGCCTTTGGGAAGTTCCTCGAACATCGTCGTCCCCCTCACACAGGTTCAACCCGACAGCGGCCGGATGTTATCCGACCCCTCATCACTCCTTACGAAGAACCTATCGGTTGCGGGACCTGGTTTTTGGACGTCGTCGTGATTTCTTCGCCGCGAAGGCGGGTCAGAGCTGGGAAGCCTTGTACGTCTGCGCGCGCTGTTTCGCCGTATCGGGGACGGCCAGGCCGTACTGTTCCGCATAGGTGAGGCACTCGCCCCAGTCCTTGAGCAGCTTGAGGTACCACAGGTCTTCTTCCGGGCAGACCGGCAGGCCATCGATCCACTCGACGTTCTCGCGCAGGTCATCCATATTTAGGAAGGGACACTCATAGGTGGCGTCGATCTGGAGGTCGCCCTGTCGCGCCCGGACGTACCACCGCCCCTTCAGATGGGCTTCGGTCCAGGTGGGATCCCAGGGCTCGCCCCAGGACGTGATCGACCAGCCCCGCTCAAGCAGACAATGGATCAGCTTAAGGAGGTTGTCATGGGTGGGGTAGAGCAAGGCATCGAATTCATGGAGCGGATCGCTGGCGAGGGCCGCGGGGTGGTACAGCTTCAGGGCGCCGGTCCCCATCAGCTGATAGTGCACGCCGATCTTGAGGAGGGCTTCGAGGGTGGGGAGATACGCCTGTCGAGTGGTCATGGGAAGCTCCGGGCAAGCCCTGTTGCGATGATCCGGGAAGCGCCCAGATCATACATCGCTTCACCCGCGCGGGCGCTCACCCGAAGTAATTTCCGATCCGGAGGGCGTTGGGCACCCAGTCTCCGCACAGATCGCCGGTCGAATGGAACACCAGCTTCTGAAGGATCCCGGTCTGCTGGATCGCACGGTGCGCGACATAGCTGGAGACCTCCAGAATGATCTGGACCCCCTGGCGCTCATAGATCTCGTTGTAGTAGTAGTACCCCGAAGTCGCGCCAACAAAGGCCCATCCTGGACGAAGGGGGCCCGGATCGGGCTGGATCTGCTCCATCAGCGCCCGCACCGAGACGCGGTTCGCGGCGATCCAGTCGGTCTCTCGGTTCAGGTGGTAGGCGTCGCCCAGCTGGCTCAGCTCCCGGAAGACGATGGTGTTGACCCCGGCGTCGACTGCATGATCGATGTAGGCCTCGACACCATCGATGTCCTGGACGCCCATTCGGTTGAGAATGCAGGACAACTTGACCGCCACGCGTCCATTCAGCCGCGACAACAGGGCATCAAAGCCCGACGCGGTGTGAACGGGTTCGTTGCGATTGAATCGCATGATTTGTTGGTTTCGGTTGGCGTCGAAGTGGCATCGGGACAGCTCGATCCGGTCGAACCGGGTCTTCGCCAGGGCGTCGATGAGTTCGGGATGGGTGAGCAGTCCGCTGCCGTTGGTGTACAGCACCTGGCTGGGGAACAGGCCAGGATGGTCTTGAACCATGGCGAGCAGCCGGAGCATCCACGCTGGATCCGAGGTGGCTTCCAGCCCGCTCAGGCTCAACCCCATCGGGAACCCCGACAGCTCCGCCCATGCCCGGCGCAACCCGTCGAAGTATCGGTCATGATCGCCGATCGGGGTCTTCGCGGTCAGCCGATCGCCGTCTCTGCGGAGCAGCTCCTCTGAACAGAACGCACAGTGGGCATTGCACGGCGTCGGGTTGGCATAGGGCGTGAACGTCAGCCCCGGCCGCAGCAGCCACGTCGATCCACAGAGCGTCCATGACACCGGAGGCTGCGGCTCAAACAGCTGCCACCGCCCGTCCCGGTAGGTCGCGGGGCGATCGATGGTCGACGCCCGGCGGAACTGACCGGGTTGAACGTCGGCCGTCATCGAATCGCCTGGGCGTCGTCGGTCCACACCTCGCCGCCCATGGCGGTGCCCACCAGCCGCGGCCCCCGGAACGGCTCTCGGGAGTGACCGTAGCGGATGTTATCGACCAACAGAAGGTCGCCGGGGTGGTAATGGTGCCCCTCACGGGTGGCCAGGAAGGCGCTCATCAGGACATCGATCTCATCGGCGGTCAGCTCGCGGCCATTGCCCAACAAAAACCGCCGGTGACCGTTCTGGAGGGCTGGCCCATCCAGCGCGATCCGGGGAAAGAGAAGCGTAGGCGTGTTGTTTCGTAGATCGGTAAGCCATGCAGGCAGGCGGATACGGGTCATCAACGTCCGTGTGTCGTCGTCGTCTCTCCACCATGCCTCATCAAAGTGAAGGGTGGCGGACAGACACCGGCGCAACGCCTCATCCGGATCGGAGGTTGAGAACCGATCCTGCCAGGATCGGAAGTAGTTCTCTGTCCGGTTGGGGTGGTTCTCATCGAGGAAGCCCATCTCGATGAGGAACCCATGTGTCCGCAGGTCGTCGAGCAGCCTTCGCCCCACCGGGCCGCTGTTCTGGATCAGCGCCTCGACGCGGAAGGCGTCATGAACGAAGGTTCGCCCCCCATCCGGTGGCGGGGTCCCGGCTGGCGAGAAGAACATCAGCCGCTGTGGCATCCGTCGCTGGTAGAGGATCTCATTGTGCGGCAGCAGCCACAGGGCTGCCGGGTAGGCGTCTGTGGCGCGTAATGTTCGGCTGAGCATCTGTCGGTGGGTGCGCCCGCTGCTCATTCCTCCCCATAGAAACGCATCGTCTCCCGCGAACCGTAGCGTTGCGAGGATGTCCTCCGGGAACGCCGCCGGGTCGAGACGCGCCAACCCGGTGTTCCGAACCATCAACGCGCCATACCTCTCAAAGAAGTCGTTGATGGCCCGCAACCGTGCGTCGGTCAGGGCGCCTCGGGCGTCGAAGACGCGCATGCTGTGGCGGGTCTCCCAGAGGTCCATGGGTGGCACTGGCGCATAGCGACGCCCCCCGTCGCTATCGCGTTGGATGGGCCGTTGGATGGGCCGTTGGATGGGCACCGCCGGATGCGGCACCGCATCCTGAAAGGCGCCGACGGTGACCGCGCCGGCCATGCCGACGAAGACCGCGCGTGTGCCGGAGAAGGACTCCCGAGAGTGTCCGAAGCGGACGTTGTCGAACAGCACCAGATCGCCGGCAGACCAGCGGAGGCCCTGGCGGGTTTGAAGGTAGGCGTCCATCAGCAGCTCGCGTTCTGCTTCGGTCAGTTCGGTGCCATCGCCAAGGGGAAAGCGACGGTAGCCGTTCCTCAGGGCGGGGCCGTCCAGGGCCATCCGGGGAAACCGCAGATGCCGGACGCCGCCCACCATATGGAACGCCGGGAGGACGATGCGGGTCATCAGGGTGCCCAGCCCATCGCCTTCCTCTCGCCACCAGCAGCGGTCATACGCGTCGGTCTGTGCTCGGGCCCGGTTGAGGGCGGTGCGCTGATCGTTGGTCTGGAAGCGCTCCTGCCAGGATTGGAAGTAGTTGTTGGCCTTGTCGGGGTGGCGGGCGTCCAGAAATCCCGTCTCGATCATCAGGCCATGGGTCTCCATCCGACGCAGCAGCGCGCGGCCGAGATCGCTGCTGGCGAGGATCCGTTCCACGTCGCGTGCCCGATGAAGGAAGGTTCGCCCGCCATCTTCGGGAGCTGTCTGACAGAAGAACAGCACCCGTTGGGGGCCGGTCCGTTGGTACTGCACCTCATTGTTGGGCAGCAGATACAGGTCTGCGGGGTAGTGGTCCATCCGCCGAAGGCCGGGGCGGACCCACTTGGGCTGCCAGTCCGCGCTGGTGCGCCCGCCCAGGACGAAGCGCTCTGCCTCTCCGAAACCCAGCGCATCCATCAGCGGAAGCAGCGCATCGGCGGCGCGGAGTCCGGTGTGTTGGACATGGATCGCGCCGAACTGTTCGAAGTGTTCGCGAATGTCTTGTAGGCGACGCGCGCTCAGCTGCCCGCCCGCATCCAGGACACGGGCGCACAGGAGGTCGTCGCGCATTTGTTGTGCCTGACGGCGTCGCCGCTCCAACGCGGTGCGCATACCGGGCTCAATGGAGAAGGTCCATCCCCAACGTAGCCGGTTACGCCAGGATGATCAGCACGATCGCCAGAAACGCGGGGAGGAATTGGAGCGTCAGCGGCGCGTTGCTCTGGGCGTTGAGGCCGTTGTACAGCCCCAGGATCGCGACGAACCCGCCGAAGAAGAACTGAACCTGGAGCCCCAGATCGGGATCGCTGTTGAAGATGCCCCACAACAGCCCCGCGGCGATGAAGCCGTTGTGCAACCCCTGGCTGCCGAGCAGGCGGCGCAGCGGTGCGCGCTCACGGATGATCCGGGGCGCGCCGGTGACGCGCATCAACCAATCCCAATAGTTCATCTGAATCAGCATCGCCGTGCCATGCACCAGCGCGACGAAGAACAACAGCGTTTCAGCAAGAGCCAGCATCGCATCCTCTCCGAAAGAGGTTCAGGATAATCGATCGGCTCGTGTCGCGTGGATCCCGGCGCCGCCGTTCGGGACCGGGGCGCGGCGGACGGGGCGGCGGGGCGGAGAGAGATGGAATAAGCCCTCCAGAATTCCAAACACCAGGAGGGCCGGGTGAACGCTGAGGACGTGTTGCGCGAATTTGAGGAGGCTGGCGCGTTGTTGCGGGGGCACTTCATCCTCTCGTCCGGGCTGCGCTCGGACACCTACCTCAATAAGTCGATTGTCTCGATGTACCCGGACCGAACGGAGCGCCTGTGCAGAGCGCTCGCCGCACAGATCCGGGCCCGGTTCGGGGAGGACATCGCCGCTGTGATCGCCCCGGCGATGGGTGCGATCATCTACGGCTACGAGACCGCCCGCCACCTGGGGCGGCCGTTCATGTTCACCGAGCGGGTCGATGGGCAGTTCGAGCTGCGCCGTGGGTTCTCGGTGTCGAAGGGCGCGAAGATCGTCGTGGTCGAAGACATCGTCTCGACCGGGCTGTCTGCCCGGGAGTGCATCGCGGCGGTTCAGCGCCACGGCGGCGACGTGGTCGGCCTGGCGTGCCTCATCGATCGGTCTGGCGGCAACGCAGACGTCGGCGTTCCGATGCTCGCCCTCGCCCAGGTCAACATCGCCGCCTACCCACCGGACGCGCTCCCTGCGCACCTCGCCGCGATCCCTGCGGTCAAGCCGGGAAGCCGCGGCATCCGCCAATAGACGGACCTACAACGTCAGCTCTCTGGAGAAGGCCCGGCGG
>JBCBLB010000014.1:0-34879 GCA_038520555.1 Myxococcota bacterium
CCAGGGTGGTCTTGCCCGCACAATCAACGCCGTCGATGCCCACCAACAGGCGCCCACGACCCGCGCGCGCGTGAATCAACGCCGACAGATGGTCGAGCAGCTCGTCTCGGGTCATTCGCTGTGACGCCGTGGATTGAAGAGACACACTCTACATAGCCGAGCCCCGTCTCTACGGGGCTTTTTTCCGAACATGCAATTCCGCAATATTGACAGGTCAAGGTTTGCAACAATCCCGATGTTGATTGATTCATTTTACGAATATATCAACCAAAGCGCCCTGCTGATCGAATCAGGCTCCTTGAAGAGGCTCGGCCCTCACCCTGCGCTGCTGATTTTCTGGACGCTTGGGTTGCACGGGGGTGGTGAGGAATAAAGCGCACCGGCTCGTGTTGAGGGGGCGATGGTACCCTTCCTCACGTGGTTCTCTGTGGCCTTTGGTCAGGCGCCGCCGCCTTCTGTCGCTCTTCCAGAGGATCCGTCTGTCCTGATTCCATTGGCGGATTTGACGGCGGTGTCGGGGTGCTGGATCTTTCAGATGACCGCGACGACGCTGGCGGACTTCGGCGTGTTTGGAAAGAGCAAAGAGGTCACTGTGGCTCGCGGGGTTCTGAGCGAGGGCGACTGGAAGAGCATCGTTCAAATTGACCCCGCTCCGGGGACGTCTGATCCATCGATCAACTTCGAGATGGATGCGGGCTCGGTGCCGTTCTTTCCGCCGCTGGTGGGCCGTCTGCCGTCAATGGAGGGGGAGATGGCGGGGATCTTCGAGGAGTTTGTCAACGAGTTCCGTGCAGGCGGCGAGATCGACATGCTCAGCGGGGAGATGGTCGACGGCGAGCGGATGCTGCGGCTGGACCGCAGCCAGCCGATCCAGGTGGACAACGGTCGGGAGCGGAAGGTGAACACCACGGCGATGTTCAAGACCGACCCGCTGCAGATGGTGTCGTGGACAGCGTCCTTGAACAAAGGGATGAAGCTGGACGCCGGCAAGGTGCGGCGGGGCGAGGCGACCGTCACCTTCAAAGACGCCCTGCCGGTTCAAGAGACGCTCGCGGTCCGGTTCCGCTACCTGGTCTTCTTCGGTGGTCTCGATCAGACGCTTCACTATGAGTTGCTCGGCCCCTGCCTGACCCGGTAGGGGCCTGCCGGACGTCCTGGCTCGAAGACGGGGCGTAGGCGGCTTACTTGCTGGCACCCACGAAGAAGTCTTCGATGAAGGCATCATCATCGAAGGCCTGTTTCTGTATCTGCGGCACCACCGCTTGCAGATCAAGGGCCGTGAGCCCGGTTCCCAGCAGCTTGTTCAGATACGCGGTCACGCCCGCAGGGGTTAAGGTCACGTCCTTCTTGTCATCGGCTTTCAGGTGGATCTTGTCTTTGAGGGCGGCGACGATGAACTCCTTCGACCAGGTGTCGGCGGCTTTGCTGAACAGATCCTTGCCGCGGAGTGGGGGTCTGGCTTCTTTGCCTTCATGCGCGTAGAGCCATTCTTCCATGGGGATCCCTTCGTCGTGGAGCTGCTCAGACAGTGCATTTAATCCTGCGGTGATGGCTGCGCCGTATGAGCATATCGGTTTGCCGTCGGGGTCGATGGGCCAGATGTTGTCCCGTCCCGCCAACCGTGGGCAGTCGTCCTCGATATCCGGTATCCCGTCCCCGTCATCATCGGCGTCACAGGTGTCTCCGGCGCCATCGGAGTCGAGGTCGTCCTGGGGGGTGTTGGCCACGGTCGGGCAATTGTCGCAGGCATCGCCCACAGCATCCAGGTCACGGTCGCGCTGCTCCCAGTCTGCGACGTTCGGGCAGACGTCGTCATCGTTGAGCACGCCATCGTTGTCCCAGTCGTCATCACAGGCGGCTCCGAACCCATCGCCGTCGTCATCGATCTGCGCAGGGTTGGCGATCTCCCAGCAGTTGTCACAGGCGTCGCCATATCCGTCCTGGTCGCGATCGGCCTGGAGCGCGTCTGCGATCTGAGGGCAGACATCACAGCTGTCTTGAACGCCGTCGCCATCGGTGTCGAATGGATCGCGTGGGCATTCATCCTCCTCATCACAGATTCCGTCCGCGTCCCGATCGCGATTGGATGCCCCAAAGCAGAAGTCTGCATCTGCTCCGTCTTCGATGAGGTCGCGGTCTGCATCGATCTGGGGTTGGCCATTGTTGACGCCGACATCGCACAACAGGGACGCCCCACGCAGCGTGTCGGCGTCGTCCAGATGGATGGTGATTCCGCGACCCAGGCCGCGGCCGTTGGTCGCCGGGCACGCGATCGTGCCCTCTCTGCGTGTGTTGAGATCCACGATCGGCAGATCTCGCATGGAGCCCCGCTGGCTGAAGTGGAGATGTGTACACGAGATCGCGCTGATATCCACCAGATCGCTATCCTCAAGGGAGAACGCCACGCCGGTGATCACTTCGCCTGGCGGGCACATCGCCATCTCCTGGGGGCCCAGCTCGACGTCGTGGACCTCTTTGAGGTACTGGTTCAGCGACAGCGTGGGCGCTTGATGGCCTTCTTCCAGGTTGAGGTTGTCTTCAATGGTGCGGACGGTCATCAGACTTAAACCGAAGCGTGTTGTGTCGTCGCTGAAGGGCGCGCACACGGGCGCAAGACTGCGCACCGAATCCCCTTGTTGTTGACTGAAGACGATCCCGCGCATCAGCTCGTCATTTTCACAGCGAAGCGCGAACGACCGGTCTGCTGTCTCTCCCAGCATCGGCGATGATGGAAAGTCGTATCCGATCGCCTCTGCCGCGGCGGGACGCACCGATGGGGCCCAGTCCCGGGGATCGTACGCATCGAAGACGGGCCCGCCGAGATAGGTGCCCTTGGCTTGTACGCCAAGGATCCCCAGATCCCATGAGCCGTGGTGAACCCCAAAGATCCCCAGGGTGCTGCGATGGAAGATGGGCGCTCCAGAAGAACCGTCCTCTGTGGTTAAGGCCATGCTATGATCAAAGCAGTCGGTGTAGTCCCGTTCAATACACCGATTGACCTCGTCATCGACGATGCCATGATCGACCCGAAGCGCCGAGGTGTATTCGGGACGATGGACGGTGAGCAGGGCATGACCATCGCCCTGAGAGCCGAGCGGACCAAGCTTGCCATGCCCCCAGATGTCGCCTGGGAAGACCCGAACGCGCAGGCCATTCACCGGATCTTCAAGTGACTTGGCCTTGCAGTTCCACAACCGGACGTCTCGGTCATCGATGGTCCGATCGTGCTCACACTCGAACTGCTTCAGCTCATCGGCGAGGCTTGCGGCGGTGCCGGGGTGAAATCCAAGCTGAATAAGCCGCTTTACCCCAATATCATCGGCCAGACAGGACTGCTCTGTACGACAGTCTCCGAAGAACCAGTTGACAGACGATCGGCTCTCGTGGACATGGTGCGCGGTGACCAGCTGGCCGGCGCTGAGCAGGATGCCGGTGCCGTTCTGGGTGCCGACCGACAGCCCATACTGAGCAGCAACCCGCATTTCCGGAGAGTCATCATGAAAGAAGTCCGAGAGCCCCGCATGGACCTGTGAAGACCATGTGGTCAGAATCAGCACGGTGAATGAGGTGAGAGCAGTTCGAAGGGTCATGGTAGACGGTCTCCTGCAGCGGTAGGGTTCCCAATTACAGCACCCAGTCCGGGCAGCTGATCGGATGTCGCAGATCGTGTCATGTGGTGGCGAAACGGTGTTATCCACCGTCGAGACGTCACACCATCTGGTGACAGGTGGAACGTATTCTCACGGTAAGGCGCAGGAGTGTCCCAGGGTGTCCCAGAACATCCCCATCGATGGGGGCGTGGAACGCAGCGAGCCCATTCCACATCTGCCGCCTCTCGTTCGGTTCCAGACACATGCGCCGGAGTGTCCCGTTTACGGTTCCCCGGATGCGCTGCGGATGCGGTCTGTGATGGCTTCTGCGATGGCTTCTGCGATTCGGCGATGCGCCGCTGGCCCGGGGTGGTTGTCCAGCGGGTGGATGCGGAAGCGGTAGGGGTCCGGGTCGAGCAGCGCGCTGAGGTCGAGGACCTGCTCAGGCCGCTCCGCGAAGTGCTCGACGATCGCCTGTCTGTGGCGCGTCGCGGTGGGGTAGATGACGATATAGACGTCGTTGTCGGGGAAGCGGCTGCGGTAGGTGGCAGAGGTCTCCTCCAGCAAGCGCAGGCTGAGGGAGACATCCCGGGCCGAGGTGCGCAGCGGCCAGTCCAGCCCGCTCTCCCGAACCGCCGCGCTGCGCCAGAGGGCGCGGTAGATGGAGGCGGTCATCGGCTGGCTGGTGGAGAACGAGCCTTTCCGGGTCAGCTCCCCGTTCTCGATCACATACCGGGGAAAATCCCAGCCCCAGCCGTTGAACATGCGCAGGGCGCCGATCGCGCGGCGGACCTGCTGGTCGATGAACACATAGACGAGGGCCCCGTCCCGCTGCGAGACCTGCGCAGCGGTCAGCCGCTGGGCGAGGGCATAGGCCTGCTGTGGGCCATAGCCGCTGAACGCATAATTGTAGGGCTGGTGCGACGGCAGCATCCGGGCGATCTGGGCGGGCATGGTCTCGGTGTCTTCGACCCCCTCGCCGAACGTCACCGAGCAGCCGAAGAACAACAGGTGCGCCGGCCGGCCCGCCGCTGCGCCGGGCACCTTGCGCCGCCCCCACTCATCAAAGGTGTAGCGGACGTCATAGATGAGCGCGTCGTCTGTGCGAGACTGCACCCGGACCCGACGGTTGCCCGCGGGCCGGTAGCCCAGATCCGGGTCGGGGATTTTGTAGTCGGTAGAGGACGACCAGTGGACCGGGGGACGGCGCTGCTCGGTGAGCTGGGCGAGGCCCTCCAGGCTGAGCAGCCCGATCGCACAACACGCGGTCCCGAACAACACCGCGCACAGGCGGCTCAGCCATGATGTGGTTGCGATGCCGTCCTCCCACTGTTCCAGGGAAGGTATCTCACCGCCCGACCGACCGCTGGAGCCTTCAGCTCGCTACGGACCACGTGGTGGGAACCATTCTCTTCCCTATTCGAGGTACCACTGGCAGTTGGGATGGTTCCGTTCTTTCGGGCAGGCATGGAGTGTGATCTCCGCACCACTCCGGGAGCCACCCTTCGCATGGGCGTATAGGTCGCCACCGGCAGAGCGCAGGTAGACCGTCCCCGGCCGGGTCCGCGATTTCTCGATGTACCACTGGCAGTTGGAGTGGTTTCGTCCCTTCGGGCAGGCGTGGAGGGTCATTCGGGCGCCGGGTGATGCCCCTCCTTTCGCGTGCAAATACAACTCTTCTCCCTGAATTTTCAGGTAGAAGGCGCCAGGCCGTGTGCCGGAGGGGATGAGATCCCACTGGCAGTTGGGGTGGTTTCGAGACCGGGGACACGGGTGCAGGGTTTCCCGTGCGCCAGGGGCCGCGCCCCCCTTGGCGTGCAAGCTCAAGTTCTGGTCGCTTACCCGGAGATACCGGGGGCTGGACATCGCGCGATCCAACTCTGCCTGGGCAGAGCACTGCCAAAGTCCCTCACTGTACGCGTCGGACGCATTTCCCATACAACGTGTGTGCTTCGAATTGAATGAACGCACACACCTCTGGAACATCTGGTTTGACGGTTGTGATTTGCAGACCTCCAGACCACGGTCGCGTTCCTGATTACAGGCCTCTGTCCTTGCCCGATATCGACTGTTCGACTGCGCTTCACAGGATTGCGTGCTTTGGCGGCCGTTTCCGCGCCCCTAGGCTGCAGACGGCGGCGCGACCATCACGGCCATCAGGCCGACCAGGAATCCCAGAGCAACTCCACCACGTGTCCAACCTGGTCGCATATGTGTCCTCATTGGTTTCATGAGCCCATCAGGCAAGATCTATTCCAGAGGCAGGGCGGTCAATCACCGGGTTCTACGAAGGGTGGGGTGGGGCGGCGGGCGGGCGGTGGGCGGGCGCCCCAACCCAGGCACGGGTTGGATAAACTGCCAGCACCGCCGATGTTGGCCAAACCCAGCACAGGACTGTTGATGAAGACTGAAGTGATCTCGACGTTGAACGCTGCCCTTGCCGGAGAGCCAGCGACACCGCTCACGCGCCCGTGGTTTGGGTGGTTGGCTGTGGCCCTGTGTCGACAGCGGCTACGGCAACGTTGGCTGATGAGCATCGCCCCGACCGTGCTTGATGGTTCGTCCTCAGCGGGGACCGTCCCGGGTTGGCCCGATTGGGAGTACCGCTTTCATGGTCGGGGGCTGCTGCTCTGTGGGCCAGGGAATGAGCGGCTGGATGTAGACTTTCATCCCGGTGATGAGGACGGTGCGACGATTGACCCCTACTTCTTTATTCATCGCGTCCGGTCCTTGTCTCGACCGGCGCTCCCCGAGCAGCGGCTCTGCGCCTGGATGGTGTCCAGCACAGACCTGCTGATGGCCGCGTTGGACACGTTCAGGGCCAGCGGCCTCATCGGCCACCCGAGCTCCAGCCATGTCTTCCGGTTGAGCGAGCCGCTCGAAGCGCTCTGTGATTCCATCGGTCAGGTGACCTTTCCTCCTGACCGATGCCAGGACTGGGCCCGCCGGTTCGGGGACGACCTGTCCGCCGAGGCGCCAGGCCGGTCGGCGCCTTTCCGGTCCTGGGTGGTCGGCCTGCTCCAGGATCGCAAACGGGCCGCGGTGTTGAAAGACCTCGTCGGCTTCGTCGATGGCGCAGCCCTGATCGAGGCCGGGCGGCGGATCCTGGCGGGCCCGGTCGATGCGGCGATGGGGCAATCGATCGAGGGGCTCCAGGCCGCAGGCGCGATGCCTGACGACGACGTCCCGAGGCTGGCCCGAAGGATGGATCCCGCCGTGCACAACCCATATGCGCCGTGTCGTCTGGCCCGATGGTGCCTGACTTCTGGCGTCTGGCGCGAAGTCTCCGTTGATCTGATTCAGCGCTTTGCTGCGCAACGCCAGATAAAAGGCTTCCGCGGAAATCCATTCGATCATGATTATGCGCTGATCGCCCTGGAGTTTATTCCAGAGATGGCGCCGCCGCTGATCGCGCAGGCGCTTCGCTCGAAGACGCCGTTGTGTTTCAAGTTTATGGCCGCATATCTGTCGATCGTCGATGAGCCGTGGTCAACGGCGTTGCTGCTCGCCGCCGCCGAGGAATCCTCGGAGCCCGTCAGGACCCGGTTTCTGGTGGGGTGCCTCCAGCATGTCTCTGATGAACAGGCGGTGAAACGCGCTCGTGCGATTCTGCCGCCACCGCCGGACTTCTCTGGGGAGACGCCGGGATACTCTTTTGAGCAGGTCCAGTTCTTGAACCTCCGTGAAGGCGTGGCGGACCAGAGACGCAGAGCCATGGAGACCTATCGGCGCCTACACCCCCACTGAACGCTTGCCCATCCAAAACGACCCGAGGAGCCTCCTGCACCAGAAACAACGCGTCGTCTTCGATGTCGTGGTATCGCGGCGGTGGCGGTGCAGGTCAGCGCGCCTGTCGCATCATGGGCCTTAGCTGACTTCACGAACCGGTGGTGTGGGGGCGTCCTGAGGGGTTGGCTCAAGGGTGGCGTCTGCGGCGTCGCGGATGGCGGGCAGCTCGCGCGGTCTGGAGAGGATGACCCGTGCAGAGCGGCCAAAGGAGATGTAGGCCCAGGCCCACTCGAACAGGACCGCGACGCGGTTTCGGAAGCCGACGAGGAAGATGACGTGGACGGCCATCCAGAGGAACCAGGCGACGAAGCCGGAGAGGTGCAGGAAGCCAAAGTCGGCGACGGCGCGGTTTCGGCCGATGGTGGCCAATGAGCCCTTGTCGACGTACTTGAAGGGTTGGACGGCCGCGCCCTTCTGGCGTTGTTTGATGACCCGGGCGACGTAGGTGCCCATCTGCATGGCGGCGGGGGCGACGCCCGGGACGAACCTGCCGTCGTCCTGCCCAGGGGTGAGCTGGGCCTGCGCGGCGTCGCCGATGACGAAGATCTCGGGGTGCGCGGGCAGAGAGAGATCGCCAGAGACGACGGCCCGGCCGCCTTTGCCCAGCGCGACGTCGAGCGTCTTGAGGAGGGGGTTGGCCTTCACGCCGGCGCCCCAGAGGACGGTGCGGGTGGCGATCTGGGTGCCGTCTTTGAGGGTGACGCCGTATTCATCGAGGTGAGTAACCAGGGTGCCGGTGCGCACCTCAACGCCGAGGTCTTCGAGCTGCTTCCGGGCCTTCGCCGACAGCGTCTCCGGGTAGGGAGGCAGGACCCGCTCGGCTCCTTCGACCAGGATGACGCGGGTCTGCTTGGGATCGAAGTGGCGGAAGTCACGGGCGAGGGTCTTCTGGGCGATGTCGATGACCGATCCAGCCAGCTCGACGCCGGTGGGGCCAGCGCCGATGATGGCGAACGTCAGCCAGCTCTCACGCGCGTTGGGGTCGGACTCACGCTCGGCGGCTTCGAAGGCGGTGAGGATCCGGCGCCGAATCTCCAGGGCGTCCGACAGCGTCTTCAGGCCCGGAGCGTGCTTCTCCCAGTCGTTGCCGAACCAGTGGTTGACCGCCCCGACCGCCAGGATGAGATAGTCGTAGGAGAGCTGCCCGCCAGAGTCGAGGCAGATCTCACGGTCTCGTGCCCGGACGTCGGTGACTTCGCCGAGCAAGACGGTGACGTTCTTCTGGTTCTTGAAGATCTGTCGAATGGGGGCGGCGATGTCCGGCGCCGACAGCCCCGCAGTGGCCACCTGATACAGCAGCGGCTGAAAGGTATGGTGGTTGTGCTTGTCAATCAGGGTGATCCGCACCGGGACGCTCTTGAGCGCCTGCGCGACGTTCAAACCGCCGAAGCCGCCGCCGACGATCACAACATGGGGTCGGAAATCTTTGGGCACTGCGTCATCCCGGTTGTGGGTGGCCGAGGACTATGATCTATGCCTGAATTTCAAAAAGGGAACGCACGACTCTGTTTTTCTCGACCCAATGTCTGGAGAGTGCTCAGTCTGGAGAGTGCTCAGTCTGGAGAGTGCTCAGTCTGGAGAGTGTTCAGTCGTCTTCGCCCGTCCATTCGGGCAGGGTGCTGAGCCATTCGCGGTTGGCGCCGCGGATGAAGGCGTGGTCGTCGGTGATCCGTGCGGGCCACAGCTCGTTTCGGCCCACGATGAGGACGACGGCGCCGATGAGGCTGAGGATCAGGCCAGGGAGCAGGAGGGTGGGCTCGCTCATCGACAGCCCGACGAGCGCGAAGATCGGGAAGGCGGGCAGCAACAGCAGCCCGGTGACGCCCATCAGCTGTCGCCGCCGCCGATGGCGGGCGCACAGGGGCATCTCCAGGGGCATCGTCTTCTTGAGGAAGAACGCCAACCCGGCGTATCCGATCAAGCCCAGCGGGGGGACGACGATGAGCAGCGGCAGCAGCAGCGGGGTATGCCAGAACAGGGTCTTTTTGAGGGTGAAGCCTTCCGCGGGGGCATTGCAGACAACGCACCGATCGGGCATGGTCGCGTGGTGCGTGAGGACCAGCGTACCATCGGCACGCCAGGCGCCCTGATGGAAGTCCTCAGCTTCACCAACCAGCCGCAAGGTGGGTCGTGAGGGGGTGTTCGATGTCATGGTCTCCCCCAGGGGATCGTGCCCGTGGTTCTTGCATCCTACCGTCGCGGTTTCCCTACGCCAGCAGAGTTCTCTTAACGCTGCCTGAAAATTTCGCCCGGTACCACCCTCATCGGACCCTCACCGACCCGTCTGCAGAGATAACGGTACCCCCCCACCCGATCGTGGAGCGTGATGTGGACCTGATGACTCTTTCGGCGCTGCTTCTCGCGGGTGCGTTGGCCGGTGTGATCAACACGCTCGCCGGCGGTGGCTCGTTCGTCACGGTGGCCGCGCTGTTGTTTGCCGGGCTCCCCGCCGACGTGGCCAACGCGACGAACCGGCTCGGGGTGATCTTTCAAACCACTATCTCCACTCGCCGATTCGCCCAGGCGGGCCACTTGGATCATGGCCTGGCGCTCCGCCTCGCCCCGGCGACGATCGTCGGGGCGCTGCTCGGCGCATGGCTGTCGACGGACATCGACGTCGCCCTGCTCCGGCAGATCATCGGCGGGGTGATGCTCGCGATGCTGATCATCGTGATCGTTCGCCCACAGCGGTGGCTGTCAGCGGACGGCGGCGCCGGGGTGCACCCGGCCCTCCGCCACCTCGCGTTCTTCGGCATCGGCGCCTATGGCGGCTTCTTGCAGGCCGGCGTCGGCGTCTTTTTGCTGATGGGCCTGTCCGTGTTCGCGGGCCTGGACCTGGTGCGGGCCAACGCGGTCAAGGTCCTGCTCGTCTTCCTGTTCACCCTGCCGGCGTTCGGGCTGTACCTGGCCAACGGGCTCATCGACTGGGCGCCAGGCCTGGTCCTCGCTGTCGGCGGCGCCGTCGGCGGCGGCGTGGGCGCCCGCCTCACGGTGTGGGGCGGCGCGCCGCTGGTCCGATGGGTCCTGGTCGGTGTGCTCGCCGTCTCCGGCGCCCGGCTGCTGCTCACCAGCTGAGATGCATGGTCAAAAAAGCAGGGTATGAGAGGAGACATGACTTCTTCACCGCTGATGCGATGGGGGCTGGTGTTCCTCCACTGTCCCATCCCCCTTGATGAGGACAAGAAGCTGATGCTCGTGCGTCTGGCCGCGCAAGCGTATTTTGAAGATGAAGCGCGCCTCCGATTCCACCAACCCCTGTTCGAGGGGGAAGTCCGGGCCACCTCTGACACCGTCGCCCTGGGAAGCATCATCGGCCAGCGCTTTGAAGCAGACATCCACCTGCCCGAAGGCTCAGCCACCTTGCGCTTCCTGGTCACCGAGCCGCAGCTCCAGATGGTCTGGAAC
The DNA here is from genome assembly GCA_038520555.1 of Myxococcota bacterium. Taxonomy (GTDB): domain Bacteria; phylum Myxococcota_A; class UBA796; order UBA796; family UBA796; genus JBCBLB01. The sequence continues at coordinate 10,785 of JBCBLB010000014.1, forward strand.
CAACCCATCCCAGAAGCATGAGCCCCAGAAGCCGCCCTCCCAGATCTGGTACCCTCTCTCGGTGCCTGCCTCGATAACGCTCACCGCCGATGCCGTCGTTATCAACGGTCGGAAGATCGCCTATGCGGACCTCGGCGCGGTTCAGGCAGACGGTGACACCCTGCTGCTGTTCCCCCCCGGCGTCTCCGATCGGGCCCTCCGCGTTCGGACCCAGGACGCCGACCGACTCGCTCGGACGCTCCAGTCCGCCCCCGCCCTCGTCGACGCCCGACGGCTCCTCAAGCGGCTCAAGCGGAAGCGCGCCGGCGCCGACTATATCGATCAGGTCTGGCTCTCCGCATGGCGCGCCGATGCGCGGCGGGCGCTGCTTGGCCTCGTCGGCCGGGACCTCCCCGACGGCGGCGGAGACCTGCGCAGAGACCTCGCCGTCGCGTTGGATGGGCAGGCTGAGGCGCTGGCGGCGGCCCACAACCGGCCCATCCTCCAGAAGATCCTCGATGTGCACAAGAAGCGGTTCGACACGATCGAGCGGTTCCCGCTGACCCCTCGGCAGCGCGCGGTCATCGCTCGCCCGGAACCCAACCATCTCGTCCTCGCCGGGGCCGGGTCGGGGAAGACCAGCACCATCGTCGGCGCCGTCGCCCATCAACTCGACCTCGGGGTGCCCTCAAAGCAGATCCTCCTGCTCGCCTACAACCGCAAGGCCGCCAGAGAGCTGTCCGACCGCATCGAAGAGCGCCTCTCCCTCTCCCTGCCCGCGGTGACGTTTCATCGCCTCGGGCTGGAGATTATCACCCAGGTCGAAGGGGCCCGGCCGCGAATCGCTGAGGCCGATCGGAGCGAACAGCTCGATGGGATCGTTCGGGCGCTGTTCACATCACATTACCGAGACATCGCCAGGTTCTTCCTTTTTTATCTTCGACCGTACCGGCCGCCGCATCGGTTTGAGACGCGGGCCGAATATCAACAGTACCTGCGCGCCTATGACGTTCGGACCCTGGACAACGCCCGGGTTCATAGCGCGGAAGCCTGTATCCTCGCCAACTGGCTCCGCTGCAACGGGTTGACCTATCAATATCGACCCCGCTACCCCGGCGGTGGCGGGTACCGGCCCGACTTCCTCCTCACAGACCACGAGATCTGTATCGATGTCGAGGTCTTCGATGACAACGGGAACCTCCCGCCGTTCGTCGATGCCGACGCCTACCACACGAAGCGCGCCCAGGCCACAGACCTCCACCAGCAGCAGCAGACCCGCTCGATTGTGGTCTCCTCGGCGGATCTGATTCACAACCGGATGGCGAAAAAGCTCCGAGAAGCACTTGAATCGTTTGGTGTATCGCTCGCGCCGATCCCGGCGGATGCGCTGCTGGCGCTGCTCTCTGCGCGGCGGGAGATCCCATCGCTGATCACGCTGCTCCGCACCTTCCTCCAACATGCCCGCTCCGGCGATCTGCAGCCAGACGCGCTCGCCCGGGCTGCGCAGAAGCAGCCGGACATCGCGCGCTCGCTTGCCTTCGTTGAGCTATATCGGGAAGTGCACCGCCAGTATGCCCAGACGCTCGACCAGGACAGCGCCGTCGACTTTGAAGCCATGATCGCCCGCGCCGCCCGCTATGTGGAGGAGGGGCGCTATCGCTCCCGGTTCACCCGGATCATCGTCGATGAGTTCCAGGACATCTCGCGAGGACGGATGCGGCTGCTGAAGGCCCTCGCCGACCAACCCCCCGACCGACGCGTGCTGTGCGTCGGGGACGACTGGCAGTCGATCTATCGATTCGCCGGCAGCGACATTCATCTGCTCCGACAATTCTCTGAGCACATCGGGCCCGCGAAGATCTCTTCGTTGGATCAGACGTTTCGGTTCCATGAGGGGATCGCGCGGCTGAGCAGAGACTTCGTCCTCAAGAACCCGGCGCAGCTTCCCAAGGCCGTCCATGCGAAGCCCGCGCCGCCCGGACCTTCGGTGGTGGTGCTGGTCGGGAAGAGCGCGCTCACTCAGGCTCTCGTGGCGATCGACGCCGACGCTGACGCCGACGCCGACGCCGACGCCGATGAAGGGGAGGGGGAGGGGGCCTCGGTGGCGTTGCTGGGACGGTATCGGTTCCTTGACCCCGACGTGGGAGCGCTCTCCGGCAAGTACCCTCGGCTGAGGATGACCTTCCACACCGTTCATGCCGCCAAGGGCCTTGAGGCTGACTATGTGGTTATCCTGGGGATGTTCGCCGGGAAGATGGGCTTTCCGAGTGAGATCTGCGATGATCCACTGCTCGATATGGTCCTGAGCGCGCCCGGCGGCTACCCCAACGCCGAAGAGCGGCGGCTGTTTTATGTTGCCCTCACCCGGGCCCGCCGTCGGGCCTACCTGCTCACCGATGCACGCCGCCCGTCCGCGTTCATCGATGAACTTCGTGCGTTCCCAGCCGGATTGGTTCAGTTCGGCGATGGGTCATGAGTCGAGCGCGATCGCGGTCGGGGAGGAGTGAATCTCATCCTCGGGCTGGTCTTCGGGCGGCTTGTGGGCGGCGTCCACCTTCGCGTCACCTCGGTCATTTTCGGTGATTCCTGGTTTCGATCCTGCGGATAAACAGTATTGTGCAGTACGCTCTTTCTGAGAGACGGAGCCAATCCCCCTGTACAAAAATGGAGATATCCATATGCTCAAGCCTCGGACCCTGTTGGTGTTGATGTTCGCCGGATGTGACACGCAGCTCAGCGAGTCTGATTTTTCTCTGGTCGATTTCGATGAAGGGGAGGCTCTCCCGGAGGAGGCGCTGCAGCCTACACCGGAGCTTCGTGATTCTCAGATGGTGGTCGGCGGTGATCTGGTCGCCTCGATGGTTCGAGATGTGCTGTATGTTGCGAACACCGACGTCAACAGCATCAGCCGGTACGAGCCGGAGACCGCAGCGTTCACCGAGCTGGAGATCCTCGGCGGGCCGACCCAGCTGGCCACCCACGGTGATGCCGTCTATGCCAGCCTTCGGGCCAACGGCTCGATCGCCGTGTTGACCGATGACGGCGATGCGTTCCAGCTTATCGAAGAGGTTGAGGTGGGCGCCGAGCCGACGGGGCTCGTGTTGAGCGCGGACGGGGAGCGGCTGTATGTTGCGCTCACGGTGGACGATCAGGTCCTTGAGATGGACACCGCGACGATGGCGGTGGTGCGCCGCTGGGATGTGCCCGATGGGCCCCGCTGGCTGACGCGGCTTCCGACAGGGGACGGCCTGTATGTCAGCTCGGTGTTCCGGGGTGGGCTGCATCGGATCGATCTGGACGCCGGAACCGTGAACATGGCTGTGCTTCCGGACATCGGTGTGATCGGATCTCTGTCGATGGATTTTGAGGACGTCGATCGGACCCGGGTGGTGCCACGGATAACCGGAGACGCGGCCGTCTCGCCGGAGGGGGATGCGATGGCCATCCCGCTGCTGTTGGTCAACCCCGGCGGCGATGAGCAGGATCGTGAAAATGAAGGGGCCTATGGTGGCGGAGAGGAAGGCATCCCCGGGACCGCCCCGATGACCCCGGTGTTGCTGGTCGCGCCGTTACGGGGCGGCTATCTGCAGATGGCCGATGCCGAGCTGATCGGGATCTCCGGGGTCGCATCCGGCCGCGAGCCGATGCAGTTCAACAGCTTCCTCTCAGAGGTGATGTTCTCTGCAGACGGGCAGTCGCTCATCGTGCCGATCGAAGGCTCTGACGTCGTGGTGGCGGTGTCTCGGGATACACCGCTGTATGACGCGCCCCTCCAGACCGAAGAGCGGTTTATTCGGCTTCACCCCATGGCGGCGATGACGGTATTGAATGGGCCGAAGAGCATCGCGCAGCGGGCCAACGGCGAGCTGGTCGCGTATTCCTTCCTCGATCGAGACGTGCTCAACATCCAATCGTCTGTCTTCCCGCCGCTCCTTGAGCAGAACCGGAAAGTGGTCGCGGAAGCGGGTGAGCTCTTCTTAATGGAGGGCGATCAGATAGGCGCTCCGGAGATCCTCTGGTTGGACTACCGCGCCGCGCCGGTCAACACGGACACGCTCCAATATCATCCGGTGAGCGCGCGGACGTTGCACAATGACCTGGAAGATGGGCGGCGGCTGTTCTTCTCGGCCGCGGACACCCGAATGAGCGACGCGTCCTCGGTCTCGTGTTCGACCTGCCATTTCGAGGGGCGCAACGACGGGGTGACCTGGTCGCTTGAGCATGGGGCGCGGCAGACCCCGTCGCTGTCGGGTGGCATCTCGGCCACTGCGCCGTTTACCTGGACCGGTACGGTCAACACCGTCGCGGACGAGGCCCGGATCACCAGCAGGACGCGGATGGGCGGCAGCGGGCTTACGATCACAGAAGCGTCGAACATCGCCAGCTATGTCGATGCCATTCGCCGCATCTCGCCGGTGAGCGACCTCGACGCGGGCGCCATCGCCCGAGGCCGCGACCTGTTCGCAGTGACCGGCTGTCTGAGCTGCCATCGCGGGCCGGCGTTCACCGACAACCAGTCTTATGTCCTCAACAACCCGAGCGGAGACGCGGTCAACACCCCCTCGTTGCTGGGGATCGCGCGGACGGCTCCGTACTTCCACGATGGCTCCGCACAGACCCTCCGCGACCTCCTTGAGCAGAGCCGCGATGGGAGCATGGGCGACACCGCCAACCTCACCGACGCACAGATGGACGATCTGGAGACCTATCTCCGCTCGCTGTGAGCGGGCTCAGGCGCTCTTCACGGCCTTCGGCGTCAGGTAGTGCGTCAGGAGCGTGTAGAGGTGGGCGCGATCGATGGGTTTGGTGATGTGTTCGTCGCAGCCGGCATCCAGGCTTTGGCGGATCTCATCGGCCATCGCGCTGGCCGAGAGGACGATGATCGGCTGATCGTATCCTGCCGCGCGTGCGCGCCGGGTCATCTCCAAGCCGCTGAGGCGCGGCATGTTGACGTCGGTCAATACGAGGCGGTAGCGCTCGGGGTCCGCCAACAGCCGCTCCAGGCCCTCCTGGCCATCGCTTGCGATGTCGACCTGGAGGCCGGTCTTCGACAAAAACGAGCCCGCCACCTGCTGGTTGATGGTGTTGTCTTCGACGAGAAGGACCGGTCCGCTGAGCTGGGGCACCTCTGTGGGGGCCGCGGCCGTGGCCTTCAACACGGAGCTGAGGGCCACGGGCTTTTGGGGGCCGGGGAAGACCATGGTGAAGCGGCTGCCCTGGTCTTCGGTGCTCTCGACCTGGAGTGTGCCGCCGAGCAGCGCCACCAGCTGCTGGCAGATGCTGAGGCCCAGCCCGGTCCCTCCGCGCACGCTCAGGCTGCCATGCGCCTGCTGGAAGCTTTCGAAGATGGCCTGCTGTTGGTCTTCTGGGATGCCGATGCCGGTGTCCACCACCGAGATCACCAGCCCCTCCGCCTCCAGCGATGCCTCGACCCGAACCTCACCGCTGTCGGTGAACTTCAGCGCGTTCCCGATCAGGTTGATGAGACACTGCCGAAGACGGACCGGATCGGTGTGGTAGTGCTCCGGGATGGGCTTGGGGAGCACCACCCCAAAAGAAAGCCCTTTCCCCTCGGCGCGGTGTTGGAACATCATCTCGATCTCGGCCAGCAGCGATGGCAGGTGTGTCTCGGACTTGTACACCGACATCTGACCCGCTTCGATCTTGGACAGATCGAGGATGTCGTTGATGATCGCGAGCAGCGCGTTCGCAGAGCGTTTGGCGATCGACAGCCGTTCTCGGACCGGCTCTGGCAGCGGCTCGTCGAGGGCAAGCTCCAACATGCCGAGCACGCCGTTCATCGGCGTGCGGATCTCATGGCTGGTGTTGGCCAGGAAGGCACTCTTTGCCTGAGAGGCCTGCTCCGCGGCTTCGCGCGCCTGCCGAAGGTCCTCTTCCATCTCTTTGCGCTCGGTGATGTCCACATACATCCCGAGGATGCCGTAGACTTCACCATCCGGACGCCGAAGCGGCACTTTGCTGGTCAACAAAACCGCCTGGCTTCCATCGGGTCGGTCCTGGGGCTCTTCAAAGTTCAGCATGGGTTCTCCGCGGTCCATCGCTTCCCGATCGCCGCGCCGAAAACGCTCGGCCTGCTCCGCCCAGCTCATCTCGTAGTCGGTCTTCCCGATCAGCGCGTCTGGAGTGCCCACGCCGGCATCCTGTGCAAATTTCAGATTTGATCCCAGGAAAACAGAGTTCCGATCCTTCCAGAAGACCCGATGCGGGATGCTGTGGATCACTGAACGGAGCACCTCTGCCTCATCCGGAATGGCCGGGGTCTGTGCCGTTCGACCATGCGCTGCCCAATATACGCCAACCGTTACCCACAACAGGCCCACAACGGGCCAGATCGGACCCCCCACCACCATCGCGATCGTCGTATAGGTTGCACCCAGAACGACACAAATACCGGGTGCCCCTGAGCGCAGAATTCGCCAGTTCATACCCGTTGTGAACGGCCGAAGGGTGCCAGGTTTTTAACCAATTCGGCGGCTGAATTGTGCGCGTCGACGTCTTCAAGCCGCCCGGGGAGCCGGTCCCTGGTCCGTATAGACCAAGGTATGGGACGATTCAGCCTTCGGGGTGAAGGACCCGATTGAGCACGTCCATGCGCCTGGCGATGATCTGCTGGCTCAGCTTCGCTTCACCTGCGAAGATCTCAGAGCCGTGGTAGGCGCCGGAGTAGACGTGCAGCTCGCAGGGGATCCCGGCCTGGAGCAGGTATTGGCGAAGGCGATGTCTTCGTCGCGGAACAGGTCCATCTCGCCGACGTCGATGAACGCCGGCGGCAGGCCGCTGAGGTCCTCACAGCGGGCAGGGGCGGCGTAGATGTCGGCCTCCCTGCCGCCGAGATACCAGCCCCAGGCTTCGATGTTGCCGTCCCGGTCCCAGATGCCGACTTCGGTGATTTCCTGGCTGGAGGGGGTCTCGTTGCGGTCATCGATCATGGGGTAGATCGGCATGATGAAGCGGGCCTGGGGGCCGTTGCGATCCCGAGCGAGCAGCGCGGTTCCGATGGTCAGTCCCCCGCCCGCGCTGGCGCCGTAGATGGCGATCCGTTCGGCGTCGACCCCCAACGATTCTGCGTTCTCGAACATCCACACCAGGCCCGCGTAGCAGTCTTCGACCGGGGCAGGGTGTGGGTTCTCCGGCGCCAGCCGATAGTCGACCGTAACGATCACCGTGTTGGTCGCTTCACAGATCGCCAGGACGCTCAGGTGCTCGTTTTCCAGGTCACCCAACACCATTCCACCGCCGTGAATGTGATAAATCCCCGGCAGAATGCCCGCAGCGCCCTTCGGGCGGTAAATGCGGACCGTGATGTCGGGCGCCCCCTCCGGGCCGGGGATGGTCCGGTTCTCAAAGACCACATTCTCGTTGGGCGGGACCTGCGCGGCCATCTGGGCGAGCATCCCGGCCAACGTCGCCCGACGCTGGTTGAGATCGGGGATCCCGTTGAAGCCGCCAGGCAGCGCTTGAAGGAGCCCCTCCAGGGGGATGCGGGATTCGGGATCAATTCGGTCGCGTTGGGTCATGAAAGTCTCCTGTGGCAGGTCAAGACGATTCCTCGATCGTCTCTTCAGGCTACTCCACAATTTCCCGCTGAGAAAGCCGTATTCAATATCTTCCCAACGGGCGCTTCCGCTTGGGATCCTGGATAAGGAGTCATCCATGGGAACATCGCCAGGATCCTGGCTGGTGACATCTCCGACGGCATCGATAGATGATGACGGCGGCATGCGCTGAGACCAGATGAACATTCGGGGGTTCTCCAGAACCCCCATCTGGTCACAGCGGGTCTCGGTTCAGAATCCGTGGGTCGGCGGGGTGAGCTCAGGTGTCCGGCGGGCAGTCCGGGTCCGGTCGAATGATGATCGGCGGAATCGGGACTTCTGAAGTGCCTGATGAGATATCAAGCTCAATGCTGAACGTGGTCTCTGAGCGGGCCGCGGCGCTGTCGATCTCGAAAGTGAACCCACAGCGGATGCTTCGGGTTTCGACCTCTCGGGAGGTGTCGTCCCGTGTGACCCGCGCGATCTTCAGGAGACTGTCGTCTGAACGGTCCATTGCGGCGCTTGATGGAGGGGAATACTGGTATTCCCAGCAGTGCGAGTCATCCATCGAGACGGTCGTTGTCCGAGCACCGCCCATATAAACGATGATATCGTCCTCTACCCTGGTCATCTCACCGGTTTCTTCGATGCGGTAGATGTCGGCGGTTTCTTGATCGACGACGAGTTGGACCACCTCCTCGTCACATTCCGGGTCAGCGCCTGCGGCGAGCGTCGGTGCCGCGAGCAGTCCCATCACCCCAATCCATGGGAGGGTGCGCCTGTCTCTGTTGTTCATGTCTTCTTCCCTGGTTGACAGATTCAGGGTCTGTCTGGTGGTTTGTGTCGTCAGAGCAGCCTTTCTGCTGACAGGGAAGTTGTATTGAGCGGAATCTCTCACCGGCCTTCCACTTTGTGGCAGCAGACGAGAGGTTCGCTGGACGGCCCCAGGTTACCGTCGTCGCTTGCCCTTACCGCTCCGGCCGTCGCGGCCGGGGTTCGCCTGCTTGCGGTGTCTGTCACGCAGCCCGGGGAGAGAGTCGATGTGTTCATAAAACGAGGCGAGGCGGGGGCTGCCCGGTCGGGCCCATACCATCTTGAGGATCATGCGTTCCCCGGTCTTCAAGGGGGTGACGCGGTGTGGAGGGCCTGCATCACCGGCGCGAATGAGCAGGGCCGCGTTTGGTGGCGTCCACTCTGCGGTCCGAGCGCCGCTCGCGTCGATCCATTCCGTTCGCGAATCCGAGTTGTTGTCCAGGCAGAGGACAAGCTCACACTGCGGGTCTTCATACAGCGGGTCATCTTGATGCCACTCCATGCCCGAGCCCGCGCGGTAGGCGCGCAGCTCGATCGGATACGCGGAGGGCACCATCGGGCTCCCCACCAGTCGAGACATCCGCCGGATGATGGTTTCAGCGGTGAACAGTGTGTAGGTGTTCGAGCGGCGGTCGACATACCGTCCCATGCGCCCGACCGCGAGCGAGCCCTTCTCAGGCTTCATGCCCCCCCGCATCTTGCGGCATTCGGCCTGCACCATCTCAAAGTCCGCAGTGGGCAGGAAGCTGGGCAGAAAGAGCACCCCATCACGCAGGTACTGAAGCGACTTTTTTTTTGGGCTCGTCATCTCTTCGAGGATACCGCGACCGGAAACCGCGGCGGTCTTCATCGAAGAGGGGTCCCTTCCATGGCCGGCACGAACACGATGTGTCGATCGGAGACGACGTCTGCGACTACGGGTGCTCTTCGCGGGCTCTGACCAGTCGGAACCCCAGGTCTGAGAAGCGGCTGCTGGCGGGGTAGCCGAACCGCAGGGCGCACCGGGCCCAGCTCTGTCGGTTGGTCCACGAGCCGCCACGAACCTCGGCCAGCTCGCGCTCGTTGGGCGTCCGATACCTGGGGATCCGGTGGTCGATGATGGGATCGCCGTCGGCGGTGAAGACCGTCGCGCACCAGTCGCGCACCATCCCACCCCCGTGCCGCATCCCATATGGTGAAGCGTCGACGGGGAATGCGCCGACGTCGACCAGAGTGGCGCGCTCAGGCAGTGAGGTCTGGGTGCAGCTCCAGGACGGATCGGCGAAGTCGCCCCAGGGGAAGCTTCGGCCGTCGACGCCCCGGGCGGCCTTCTCTCGCTCCCACGCGGTGGGCAGCCGCCACTTCAGGCCCGTCTGCTTGGACAGCCACGAGGCATACAGCGCCGCGGCGGGGCGGTCGATCATCACGACCGGCCAGTCGGGCTGCCACAGGTCACCCTCTGCGTCGGGCTGTAAGAAGAACCGGCCGTCTCCGTCGCGGCCATAGATGAGCGGCCCGTATCGGTTGTCGTGACCGCTTCGCTCTCGTGGGGCGCACCGGAGGGCGAGGCCTTCCTCACCGCGGTCGACGAGGTCGTTGAGGAAGTCCAGGAACCGTCGGTTGGTGACAGGGTCTCGCTGGATGAAGAAGGCATCGGCCCAGAGGGTTCGACCGGGCAGGGACTGATAGGCGTCGCGGTCACCGCCGGATCGAAACCATCCTTCGGGGACATAGACCTCATCGGCGCGCATCTCCTGCAGCAGAGGCAGCTGCAGGGGCCGTGGTGCGGTGTCGCCGGGGGGGAGCTGGGACCACTGATCCTGTCGGCCCAGCCAGATGGGGTATCGGACGGTCATCCGCCCAGGCGCTTGAACGACAAGCAGATAGCTCCCCATGGCCAGCGGGAGATCGACGATGGGGGTGGTGAGCGCCCCGCCGAGCAGCTGCGGCTGGAGGCGCCGGTGTACGGTCTGGTAGCCAAACAACAACACCCGCGCGCCCGGCGGGTCGGTGATCAGGTTGAGCTGTCCGGTGCCGTCGAGGTAGTGGCTGTGCCGGCCGCGGTCGTGGGTGCGGAGCAGGGCCTCCTCAAGCGCCGCCGCCTGGAGGTCGTGGTTCGCCTCAGAGACGGCGTGTCGCTCGCGGTAGTGGTCGGCGAGGCGCTGGTGGGCTTCTCGAAGTCCGGGCTCGCGTTTCAGGGCGCTCTGGAGGGTCTCAATATAGGCGAGCTCGGCGAGCGCGGCTTTTCGGTCGAGGTTGTCGGCTTCATCCTGGAGCGCCCACCCCTGGACTTTCTCGGTCTCGGGCGCGTGGGCGGGGACGGGGGCGAGTCGGGCGTCGGCCTGCTGCCGGAGGGCGCGGGCCCGGTGGCGCAGCGTGTCGATGCTGGGCCGCATGGCGTCAGCCTTTCCGACGATGACGAGGGCTTCGCTGCGTCTGCTCGCCCCCTCCAGCCAGTCGCGGAGGGCCGCGAACATGGCCTGTGCGTCCGGGTAGCGGTCGGCGGGGCGAAGCGCCATCGCCTTGTCACAGATGGCCCGGATGCCGTCGGGGGTGTGATGCTCACGGGGGAGGATGTGCCGCTGCCCGAGGCGAACCTTCTGAAGGATGGCCCGGGTGTCGGTCCCACCGAACGGCGGGTAGCCGGCGAGGATCTCGAACAGGACCGCGCCCAACGAGTAGACATCGCTGGCTGGTCCGAGCTGCTCGATGAGGCCTGCCGCCTGCTCCGGGGGCATATAGTTGGGGGTGCCGCTGACCCGGCCCGCCCGGGTCAGCGGATCGGCGCTGAGGTCGCGCCCCGTGGTGATCGGCGTGTCCAGTGGGGCGAGCGAGGCGCCAGCCCGATCGGCGCGGCCGAGCACCTTGGCCAGCCCCCAGTCGAGGACCAGGACCTCACCGAACTCTCCGAGCATGATGTTGCTCGGCTTGATGTCCCGGTGGACGACGCCGCGGTCGTGCGCGTAGGCGAGCGCCTCACAGACGCGAAGGAAGGCGTCGAGCAGCCGCCGGACGTTCCAACCCGCCGAGCGGCCGAAGACGTCATGGACCTCGCGGATGACCTCGCTGAGGGTCTGTCCACGGATCTCTTTCATGGTGAAGTAGTACCGGCCGTCGGGCAGCCGCCCGAAGTCATAGACCGGCACGATGGCAGGATGCGCGAGCTGCGCGGTGATCTGGGCTTCTTCGATGAAGCGGATGACCGTGCTGGTTCGGTGGAGCTGATCGGCGCGGAGGATTTTCAGGGCCATCCGTCGGTTCAGATCCGGATCGCGGGCGCGGTGGACCTCTCCCATACCACCTTGACCGATGACGCCGAGGTCCTGGTAGCGACGGTGTTGGATGCGATCCGCGTCCCGCCGGGGGCGGGGCTGCGGCTCCTCCAGCGCGATCGGATCAGATTCGATCGCGGTCCCATCGAGCGGCGAGGGATCGTCGAACATCTCCGGAACCATGGTCTGGGAGGCGGCGTTGCGCAGCAGGCGCTCGAAGGCCGACCGACCGGTGGGGGTCATCAGCGCCTTCCGGCCGCCCTCTGAGAGGCGGGCGTCCTCGGCGAGCGCGCGTAGCTCGGCGAGGACGTCTGGATCCAGGTCAGTCACACACCGTCACAGATGGCGTGAACTGGCAGAACCGCTCGTCGCAGTCGGTGAAGCCGTTGCCGTTGTTGTCGATGCCGTCGTCACAGGTCTCATTGTCCGCTTCGAAGCCACAGACTTCCGCCTTGGCGCAGTCGAAGTCATCGCAGTCGATGAAGCTGTCGTCGTCCTCGTCGATGTCGTTGTCGCAGGTGCCGGCGTCGGAGCTGCCGTCCTCGCCAGAGCAGGCGTCGATGTCGTGGTTGTAGGCGCAGGCGAAGTCTTCGCAGTCCGTGAAGCCGTTCTCGTCGTTGTCGATGCCGTCGGTGCACAGCGCCTCGGTGTTTTCGACGATGCAGTCGGGGTCATCGCCGTCGACCAGGCCGTCGTCGTCGTTGTCGATGCCGTCGTCGCACTCAAACTCCTGGCAGTCGAAGTCTTCTTCATCGATGAAGCCGTCGCCGTCGTTGTCGATGCCGTCATCGCAGTCTTCGATGCCGCTGTCGTCGCCGCCCTCACAGCCCAGATCGTCGACGTCGGTGAAGCCATCGTTGTCGTTGTCGACACAGTCCGCGCACAGCTCCGCACCGGCCTCTTCGGTGCCGTCGCCGGTGCAGGTCGCGTCGCCCGCGCAGTCGTCGTCACAACAGTCCGTCAGTCCGTCGCGATCATTGTCGACGCCGTCGTCGCAATCTTCAACGGTCGGGACCGCGTCCGGTCCCGAGTCTTTTTCGCCGTCATCGCAGGAAAGCAACATCCACCCGAACAGAGCCGCGATCAAAACCTGACTACGCATCGTGATTCTCCTCTCCTCTCTAGGAGGGTTGCATTACACGACCGCTCCCCATGTCGCAACGGTTGACGCTGCATTGACGCAAAACCGTTTTGTTGTCCATACTCTGGGGCGCGCATCTCTGCTTTGGCGGTACACTCACAGACGCACCTCAGATGCCACGGTTTTCGGGTATCAAAGAAGATGGGTCCCTCTGAACAGGAGCGACGACGTGGCGTTGAAGGTTGAACACAACGATACCAGGACGGACACCGAATACGAGCAGATGGTCTCGCTACGGCGTGCGCTTCACCAGCAGCCAGAGCTGTCCGGTCAAGAACAGCAGACCGCCCACCGCATCGCGCAGACGCTCCTGGCGGCGGGCCTCCCGGCGAAGCGGATGGGCGAGCATGGGGTCATCGTCGATCTCCCCGGCCAGGGTGACGGCCCACGGATCGCCCTTCGGGCGGACACAGACGCGTTGCCCATCACAGAGGCGACCGGCCTGCCCTACGCCTCTTGCCGTGCGGGGGTGATGCACGCCTGCGGCCACGACGGTCACACCGGCATTTTGTTCGGGGCGGCGCTTCGGTTGGCCGAAAACCCGCCGCCGCTGCCGGTCCGCTGCATCTGGCAGCCGGCCGAAGAGACCGGCGTCGGCGCCCAGATGATGATCGACGCCGGAGCGATCGATGGCGTGGCTGCCATCTTCGGCGGCCACATCGACCCGCGGTTCCCCTCCGGACACTTGATCATCACCGATGGGGCGGTCAACGCCTCGACCGATGAATTGTGCATCGTCATCGACGGGCAGCAGGGCCACGGCGCCCGACCGCACGAGTGCCGGGACGCCATCGTCGCCGCGAGCCACCTGGTGGTGGCCCTGCAGACCGTGGTGAGCCGCGAAGTCACGCCCGGGCAGCCGGCGGTGGTGACCATCGGTGAGATTCATGCGGGCACCGGACCGAACATCATCGCCGGTCAGGCGACCCTTCGGGGCACGATCCGGGCGCATACGCCGGCGGTGCGGGCGCAGCTTCTGGCGGCGGTGCGCCGGGTGGCCCAGTCGGTGGCGCTGACCTTCGACGTGTCCATTGACGTCGACATCGCGCCAGGAACACCGGCCCTGTTCAACGATCCCCGCTGGACCGACATCGCACGGAGAGCCGCGGTCGCGGTCGTCGGCGAAGCGGCGGTCGGGGTGATGCCGGAGCTGAACCTCGGCGGTGAAGACTTCGCGGTGTTCCTTCAGCACATTCCGGGGTGCTACATCCGGTTCGGAGCGGCCATCCCTGAGCGGGACTTCGCGCCCGCCCACTCCAGCCGCTTCGACTTCCATGAGCCGGCGATGCGCAGCGCTGCCGCCTGGATGGAGCGGGTCGCCTGGGTCGCCGCGGACACGGTGTTGTGAAAATGAACGTCAGCCAGTCACCATTTGAGGATTGCGCTGCAGATAGGCCTGCAAGGCGGCCATCAGCTCGGGGGGGAGACCGCTGGGCATCCCGCCGTCGTTGGCCGGGGGGGCGGTCAGGGTGAACTGCTCCAGCAGCTCCTCGAGGAGGTGGGCCTGCTCGGTCAGCTCGTTGGCGGCGGCGGCGCTCTGCTCGGCAGCGGCGGTGTTCTGCTGGGTGACCTGATCGACCTGCTTGAGGCCGATGTTGATCTGCGAGATCTGGTTGGCCTGCCCCTCAGATGCATGAGAGATGTCCGTGATGAGGCGGCTGGTCTGCTCGACACCGGTGAGGATGAGGTTGAGGGCCTCGGCGGTCTCGGTGGCGATGGTGGTGCCCTGGTTGACCTTCTGGATGATGCTCTCGATCATCGCGGTCGTCTCCTTGGCGGCGTTGGCGGAGCGGGCGGCGAGGTTGCGGACTTCTTCGGCGACGACAGCGAAGCCCTTGCCATGCTGACCCGCGCGGGCGGCCTCGACGGCGGCGTTCAGCGCCAGCAGGTTGGTCTGGAACGCGATCTCGTCGATGACCTTGATGATCTTGGAGATCGAGTTGCTGCTCTCCTTGATCTCGCTCATGGCGTGGACCATCGCCTGCATCTGCTCATCACCGCGGCGGGCGCGCTGGTTGATGTCGCTGGCGAGCTGACTGGCGTCGTTGGCAGAGGCGGCGGTCTGCTGAATGCCCTCGGTCATTTCGGAGAGCGCGGCCGAGATCTGCTCCATGGCGGCGGCTTGCTTCGATGCCCCGTTGGCGAGCGCCTGTGCTGAGCTGGAGACCTCAGAGCTGCCGCCGTTGAGCTTGCTGGCGACCCCTGCGATCTTGTGTAGGGTGGCGTTGAGGGAGTCGACCATCTTGTTGAAGGCGCCGGTGAGGGTCTGGTAGTCGCCCTGGTACTGCTGGGTGATTCGGACGCTGAGGTCGCCCTGCTCGCCGTGGCTCAGCTTATCGGCGAGGTCGTTTATCGGGGCGAGGGCGGTGTCGAGCAGGTCATTGACCTGGCCGAGCATCTGGTCGAATGGCGCCTCAAACCCCTGGGTCTGGCCCCGGACAGACAGCCTGCCCTGCTCGCTGGCTTGCGCGACCCGGCTCAGCTCGGCGGAGTAGTTCTCGAACTGCGTCCGGTCTTCCCAGACCAGGATGTAGTCGGTGACCTGGCCGCTGCGGTCCTTCTTGGCAGACAGCTTGAGGTCGAAGGTCAAGCCGCCCACCCGGATCCGGCTGACGAAGTCGTTGTGCACCACGGTCTGGAGCTTCTGGCGGTTGTGTGCCGGGCTCTTGTGGAAGACGTCGATGTTGGTCCCGATGAGCCGGTCCACATCAAAGCGCGGATAGACCGCCTTCAGCTCTTCGTGGTAGGTGCGAAACATCTGGTCCGCCGCCTGGTTGAGGTAGGTGATGTTGAAGTGCCGATCCGCCATCATGATGGGCGTGGCCATGACGTCCAGGACCTGACGGCTGCCATCTTCGGGGGCGTGGGCCATCGTGATGACCGTCTGTCCATCCACGGTCGCCCGGTGGATCGTCCAACGATGGTCGTCTGAACCGGTGAAGAGGGCGTCTTCCCCATCCTTCATCGCCGCAGCGGCGGACGTCAGCGCGTGGGTGCCGCGGGGGAATGCAGACTTCATCGCACGGTTCTGCCAGATCAATGAGCCACCTTGGAGGACGAAGACCGGCGTTGGGAGGTGCTCAACCAGCTTCTCAAGGTTCATTGACATCGGATGTTCCTTCTCTCGTGTCATGACAAGGTGTGTTGTACACAGCTTGTAGACGGTATCGAACCCGAGCACCAAGAGTTGTAGCTGGACTCCCTTCTTCGTGGTTTTATTTCTTTGTACCTGTCGATACCCTTCCTTTCAGGCGGATTAGATGGTTGGCATAGATCCGCTCAGGCGCACCCCGGAGCGTTCGGGCGATGCGGAACAGCTCCGCGGGGAGGGGCTCATTTTCACCAGGATACTTGGGGAACAGCAGCATCCCGGTCGTCGGCGCGATGATGGGCTCTCCGTCCTCGGCGCTCAGGTCATCGCCTTGTCGCACCGTCTGGAAATTTGTGAGGCCATCTCGAAGGCGTTGGGTCCTCCTCATATATGGCTCACGATGTGCATACTCGAACACTTCGACCGGAGGGGCCATCTCAGCGGCTTCTTCGAGCTGGTCCGGCTCATCGAGAAGGGCGAGGGCGCGCCGCATCGCGCGTTCGGCGAGGGTCTGGCTGGCGGGGTGGAGCCCTTTCTCTCCAAGCTCCAGGGTGATTCCCGGGCGGCCTTGATCGCGAACGAATTCGTCCGCGCAGCAGGTGCCCGGTGAGAATCGTTGGCCCGGGGCCCGGGTGATCCAGACCGCCCCCAGATCGAGGGCCCGGATCCAGCGCGCTTCTTCGGGCCGCCAGGGGAGGGTATAAAACGGGCGCATGGTGGGCCGCGCAGTCTGGTGGAAGTCGATGAACAGGTCACAACCCGTCAACAAGGGGCTCAACGCGATGGCCCGGCGCCGCTCCCGGCTGTCCGGGGCCGCTTTGGTGAAGACCCGGTTGAGGTCCGCGTCCAGAAAGCGCCGGCCCGCGATCCCGGCGCTGGCGTTGCCGACGATGAAGTCTACGGTCCCTCCGAATTGGAGCCGCCCATCCTGCAGCTCGGACATGATGGTGAGCGCAGCGGGGAGGCTCCCGGTCTCATCGCCGTGGGTCATGACGCCGAAGACGGCTCTTCGGTTGTGTCGCCCACCTTGGAATCGCCGGGCATCTGCACAGATCGAGGGTGCGAGCTGTTGGCGGAAGCGGGCGAGGTGCTGCAAAAGCCACATCGATGGTTACCGTTGATACACGTACGGTGGACAGGGTATCCGATTCCAGGTTGAACGTCTAGAGCGCTGGCCGAAGGGAGCACGACCGATGCAGGGAGTGGGGGACAGATGTTGAGCGCGACGGGGTTGGTCAAGACCTTCATCGATCCGGGTCGGGGTGAGGTGCGGGCAGTGGATGGGCTGTCTCTGTCGGTCTCGAAGGGCGAAATTTACGGTCTTCTGGGGGCAAACGGTGCGGGGAAGACGACGACGCTGCGGATGTTGGCGACGCTGCTTCCGCCGGATGCGGGTTCGCTCTCGGTGGACGGCGTCTCTGCGACGGCGCAGCCGGTCGAGGCCCGTCGGCGCCTGGCCTATGTCCCGGCCGAGGCAGGGCTTCCGCCTCGGCTGACGCCGCGAGAGGTCATCGAGCTGTTCGGCCGCATCCAGGGCGTCGATCGGCTCAAGGCGCGGAGCCGGGCGCTCATCGACATGATGGACATCCCCCATGTGGCCGACACCCCTTGTGAGGCGCTGTCGACGGGCTTGAAGCGGCGGGCGGTGCTGGCCCGGGCGCTGATTCATGACCCGCCGGTGCTGTTGCTCGATGAGCCGACCGACGGACTGGACGTCCAGGGCCGCGCCGATGTCCTTGAGCTGCTGCGTCGTCTGTCCGCAGAGGGGCACGCGGTGTTGATGTCCTCGCACATCATGGGTGAGGTCGAGGCGGTCTGCCAGCGGGTCGGCGTGGTGGTTCGGGGGAAGATGGTCGCCGAGGGCACCTTGAAGGAGATCTGTGATGAGACCGGAGCCAGCACCCTCTCTGATGCGTTCCTCCAATTGAACGCGGCCCGATGATCCGCCCGGTATTGGCCCTGACGATCGCGATCCTTCGACGGATGGTCCGCAGGGTGATGGTTCGTCGGGCGATGATCTGGCCGGGGCTGTTGTCGGCGTTGTCGTTGATCCTGGCGGTCGGCGTCGTCGCGTTCCTTCGCACATCACCGGAGATCGCCGTCTCGGAGCCGGCGTTGGCCCAGGCGTTGTCCGACGCCGGGCTCGAGGTCCTCGATGACGAGGATCCGCCGACCGCGGTGGGGGCCGGCCGAGCACCGCGAGCGGTCTGGCGGGAGCCGACCGATGGGCACATCGTCCTCCAGAGCGATCTATGGGCGATGGTGCTGGGGGGAGGGCCGGATACGATGCGCGCAGAGGCAGCCCTTCGGGAGCTGGAGGGGGCGGGATGGCGGCTGCGCCCCCAGATCCCGCCGCCGAACTTCGCCGGGCTCTCGCAGGCGGTCCGCTGGCTGGCGGTCATCATCTCGGTGCTGTTCACCCTTTATGCCGTGCTCATCGGTCTGGGCTCGATCGCGACGGATCGGCAGGAGGGGGTGTTGGAGGCCGAGCTGTCCTTGCCGCTGCCCGCGTGGACGCACGCCGCCGCTCGCCTGCTGGCGTCGACGATCGTGTTGACCGTCTCCTACGGCTCCACGATCGCGCTGATTGACGCCCTGGTCGGCCTCGCGGACGTCGCGCTATGGTGGACGTATGGGATCGCTTCGATGGTGGCGGCGGCGGGGCTCGGGGTGGCGATGATGCCTGGCGGGCTGGGCAGCAGCGGAGGACTCACCGCGCCGCTGACCCGGGGGTTGACCGCGTGTACCGGGCTCATCGGCTTCGGTATCGTGGCGCCTGCCATCGGAGGGTTCTTCCCAATCGCGTCGTTGGGGGCCCTGTCGAGCGGCGCTGCGCCGTCGCCGTTGGCGCTCGCGCTCTCTCTGGTGCCACCGGCCGTCGCGACATGGCGCTTCCACCGGGGGCTCCGATGATCCTGCGCCCCCGGGTGCTCGCCATGGTGGGCTGGCGGGACATCCGACGGGTGCTCGCCGGCCGACGCCGGTTTGGCCTCCCGGCCCTGGGATTGTTGCTGCTGTTGCCCGCGGGCGCGCTGCCGGTCGGCAATCCGCTCGCATCGGCGCCGCGACCAACAGCGGCTGCGGCGCCTGTCGCGCCTCGTGTCCAGGGCGATGTCCCCGAGGTTCTGGGGGACACGGTGGTCTCTGATCCGGACGCTCGGGTTCGGGTGTCCGGCGCCTCCCCATTGATCGTAGAAGCGGAGTCCCTCTCCGGGCGGCTCCGGGCCGCCCTCGCCCCGCTGGACGGGGAGGTCGTCGCGGTAGAGACCCGAACCTACCGGGCACCGATCCGATTGCCAGGGCGTGGACTGCTGGTCGCACTCATCGCCATCTCGCTGTTGACCGGGCCGCTGGCCGAGAGCCTGCCCGGTGAGCGAGAAGAGCGGACGCTGGAGACCTTGATGTCTGCCGCGATCTCCCGAGAAGAGCTGATCGGGGGCAAGTGGCTGGCCTGGACCGTCGCGGCGGGAATGACTGCGGTGCTGTCGAACGCGGTGGGGGTGTTGACCGGTACGGTGACGGTGGGAGCCTGGGCGTTGGGGGTGCCGCTGGCGCTGGCGGTCTCTGTGGCGTCGGGGCTCTGGCTGGTCAGCCAGGCGCGGGACATCATCGGCGGAGCGGCGGCACCGATGCGTGTGATCCCATCGGTGGCGGTGATGCTGTTCGGGATCGCATGGGGCTTCAGCCAGTGGCACCCGCTTCTGGGAGCTGGGCTGCCGCTGGGGGGCGCGCTCCTGTTGGCTGGTGGGATCCTCGACGACGCCGGCTCGATCCTGGTCTGTACCATCTCATCGCTGGCGGCTGCGCTCGCCCTGTTGTGGGCGACGGCGCGGGCCATCTCGCGGCCTGCGGCGCAGACCCCGCCGCAGCGGCTGACGCTGATCCTCGGCGCTTTGGTGGCGTGGTGGCTGCCGATGCTCGGGCCAGGAGTCTGGGCGGTGCTCGATCCGCGCCTCCAGATCGATGTCGAGCGCGGCCTGTTCGCTGGTGGAATTCTCCTCGCCTTGCTCGCGGCCTCGGATTGGGCACAACAGACGCGGCCACGTCCTCTGCGCCGTCCAGACGGCTTCGCCCTGCTGTGGGGAGCGGCGATCGGTGGCGGGCTCGCCTTGATCAAGGACGTCCTCCCTGTGCTCTCCGTCAATGGGTTGTTCGCCGATCGGATCCGCGCTCAGCCGACTCAACTCTGGGCGATCGTCGCCGCGGTGCTGGGGCAGGAGCTGATCTTTCGATGGATCCTTCCAGGACGGCTGGGGCCGGTGATCGCCGGGATCTGCTGGGTGATCATCGTGACGCCGCTCAACCCGCTGCTGGGGATCCTCAGCGGGATCGGCCTATGGTGGGTGTCTCGTCAACATGGGCTGGCGTCGGCCATCCTGGCAGCCCTCATCTGGCGGCTGGCATGAAGATGATGGCCCTCCATGGGTTCACCGGGAACGGCGCAGATTTTGCGCTCCTCACCCCGCACCTGGACGCTTCACTGGTGACGCCCGATCTGGTCGGCCATGGGCCCGCTGAGCCGCCGGCTCGTCTCGCCGAGTACACGATGCACGCCGAGACGAGCCGCCTGGCGTCGATGATGCCGACGGCCATGTGGGTGATGGGCTACTCGATGGGGGGACGGACGGCCCTACACCTCGCGGTCCATCATCCCGAACGGGTCCTGGGCCTGATCCTCATCGGTGCGACACCGGGCATCGTCGATCCAACAGCGCGCGCTGCCAGACAAATCGCGGACGCACGGTTGGCCGACCGGATTCGGGCGATGCCGCTGGAGACGTTCCTCGACGAGTGGTCGCAAAAGCCGATCATCGCCTCTCAGCGGCGGATCGATACAACCCATCGAGCAGAGATGCTGGCCCGCAGACGCCGCTCTCATCCTGAAGGACTCGCCAACAGCCTGATCGGGATGGGGGCCGGGGCGATGCCGCCGGTCTGGAGCGCGTTGCCGTCGCTGTCGATCCCGGTGTTGTTGCTGACGGGGGAAGCAGACGACAAGTTCACCCGTATCGCCGTACAGATGCAGGAGCGGCTCCCCGATGCGACCCATCGGATCGTTCAGGGAGCCGGACATTGTGCTCATCTGGAGCAGCCGGCGCGCGCTTCGGCGCACATCAACCGCTTCCTGTCGCGGTAGGGCTCAGGCGCCGACCACCTCGTTCAGGGTGACGCTGTGGGCGGCGGCGATCATCTCTGCAGCCTTCTCACCGATCATGATGCAGGCGGCGTTGGTGTTGCCGCTGACCACCTGAGGCATGACGCTGGCGTCGGCGACGCGCAGGTTGTTGACGCCGAAGACCTTGAGCTCGGGGTCGACGACGTCACCGATCCGGCAGGTCGAGGTCTCATGGTAGACGGTCAGCGAGTAATACAGGGCCATGTCTTCGAGCAGCCCGTCGCTGGGCTCATCGCCGGGGGTGTAGCCGTGTTTGTCGGCGAGGCCGGGGGGCACCATCCACCGGCCCAGCCCGTCGCCCGGCCACTTCGCTGCGATCTCCAGGCTCTTGCGCGCGATGGCGATCATGACCTTCATGTCGTGCGGGTCGTCATAATAGTTCAGGTTGATGGTGGGCTTGCCGGTCGGATCGTCTGCGTTCAGGGTGACCGTGCCCTCTGAATGCGGCTGGACGATGTTGGGCAGAATGACGACGAAGCCCCGGCTCACATCCAACTCTGCGACCGGGTCGGCGAAGTACTCGTCGGCCTTGATGCGGAAGACATGGGTCCAGATGGGCGGGGTGTACCCACAGGTCAAGAAACCGATCTGGGCGTCGTGGGTGTGCGTGTCGCCCAGGCCGGTCGAGTAGAACACGACGGCGTCATACAGCGACGAGGAGGGGATGCCCTTGCCAGTGGTGGCCCAGGCGGTGAGCTGCTGCTCGGCGAGGGCTTTGACCCCGGCCAGCTCGGGGGGCAGGTTGGCGTCTTCGGCGGGATCTGCGGGCAGCGGCCCGTTGGGCGCCCGGAGGGCGTCTGGCCCCAGCGAGATGGCGATGGTCTGCATGGTCTCCCCGACACCGTCGGCCTCGAAGAACAGGGGCAGGTGCAGGTGGTCGCGCAGGTGGCGGCCGACGTCGGGCAGATCGTGGACCACGTCGACGCCAGCGGCGATCAGCTCATCTGCCGGGCCGATGCCCGAGAGCATCAGCAGCTGCGGTGACCCGATCGCCCCGGCGGAGACGATGACTTCCCGGTCCGCAGTGACCGTGACGTCTCGCCCATCGGCGTCCGTGTAGACGACGCCCGAAGCGGTCCTGGTCTCACCATCGGTGTCCACGATGACCCGCTTCGCATGGGCGTGGGTGATGATGGTGAGGTTTTCTCGGCCCAGGATGGGCTGGAGGAAGCTGTAGAAGGTCGAGGACCGCCGGCCGTTGCGTGTGGTCGTCTGGAACAGGGACGTGACCCCGTTGGGATCGGTGCGGCCGTCGCCGTTATAGTCGCCCCGGGTGAAGCCCGTCTGCTCGGCGGCCTGAACGAACTGGGCGGCGCCGTTCATCACGGGCTCACGAACCGAGACGCCCAGCGGGCCTTCGGTGCTGTGGGCTTCCGTGTCGATGACGACGTTGTCGGTGGGGACGAGGCCTTCAGACTTCCGGAAGTAGGGCAGGACGTCGATGTACGACCAGCCGGCGGCGCCGCCCGCCGCCCACTGGTCGAAGTCGCCCGGATGACCACGAACATACGCCATATAGTTGATGCCGGAGCTGCCCCCGAGCATCTTCCCGCGGGGGACCATCATGAGGTTGCCGACCAGACCCCGGCCGGCCTTGCCTGGGTTGCCCAGGTACATCCAGTCCGTCTCCGGGACGTTTTGCATGCTGGCGACCGCTGCAGGCATCTCACACTGTGGCGGGGGCGGGCCGCCCGCCTCGAGCAGGCAGACCCGAACGTTCGGATCCTCAGACAACCGCGCAGCGATCACCGCGCCGGCAGAGCCGGCACCGACGACCACAAAATCAAACCTCGCTCCAGACGTGGACATGGCGCTCCCTGAATGTGAATGTGGACAGGCATTGTTGTGCCGGCAGGGTCTCAACTTTGCCAGCATGACACCGTACCACCGCATCCTTTTACACGAAGTAAACTCTGTGCAGACCCCGTGCGGCGCCCCGTCTGCTCGGAACTGCAGCGTATCGTTGGTGACGGTCGTGTGTCAGAAGGACCCGCGCGCATCCGGGTCCTGTAGCCGCTCCGCCAGCCGTCTTCGATCGACTTTGGCGTTGTGTCGGGGGTCAACCGGAATGACGTCCAGAACGATCGGCGGCACACCGACAGCGTTCACGATCTGCTGCGCCCAATCCAGCGGTGGATCGTCCGCAAGCTGGATGGCGACCCGCGCCTCGCCGTTGAGTTCAACCAGCGCGGCCTTCTTCACAAAGGGCAGCAGCTCCGCGGGGGCTTCGACAGTCATCGGCCAGCGGCCAGCGATGGTCTTTCCCGCGCGACCGAGCAGCCAGATGCGGCCCTGTGCATCAATGGCACCGGCGTCACCGGTCCGGTGCCAGATCCGATCGCCCTCGATGACTTTGTTCTCTGTGTCTGCGTCGGGATCCTGGTAGTACCGGGGGTTGACGTGGGGGCCGGCGACCTGAACCTCATCGTTGACCACCCGGACTGCGATCTGGGGGACCGGGGCTCCGACAAGGGCGCCCCGACCAGATCTCTCGCCCGCCTCCAGCTCGTCGAGGTTCTCGCGGGCGCCCAGCAGGGCGATGGGTTCAGCCTCGGTGGAGCCATAGAGCACGGTGACATCGGCGTTGGGGAAGGCCTGGATGAGGTCTCGGAGCGTCCTGGCGGGGACGCGGGCGCCGCCGGTGTCCAGGCGCCGGAGCTGGGGCATCGTCTGGCCCTGCTCCAGCAGGTGGCGGGCCAGGGGACCCAAAAACGCGGGTGAGCCCGATATGCTGGTGACCTTCTCCCGCTTCATCTGGGCGATGACCTTCCGGGGATCGACGGACCCCACCCGCCGCAGGTCTGCATCGGCGAGCACACACGCGGCGCCGCCTGCCAGTGAATGCAGCAAGAACACCGGCAGCGTCGGCATATCGACATCATCCGGCCCCAGGTCCATGTGGTCTTTGAGGATCCGGTGCTGGGTCAGCAGGAATTCATGGCCTCGGGCGATGGCCTTGGGGCGGCCGGTCGAGCCGGTGGTGAAGGTCAACAATGCAGGGTGGTCGCCGGGATCGATGGGCGGTGTCTCTCCCCGGATGGTGGTCCGTCGCCAGTGCGGGAGGGGGATGAACCCGGTGGAGACGTAC
>JBCBLB010000671.1:0-5246 GCA_038520555.1 Myxococcota bacterium
ACCCCTGAGGCGACCTCAGCCTACGACGGCACGGACATGGCGACCTCGGTGCGGCGATCCTGGGGGAACCTCCAGAGCGGCTACTACGGCCACGAG
Organism: Myxococcota bacterium; assembly: GCA_038520555.1. GTDB lineage: Bacteria > Myxococcota_A > UBA796 > UBA796 > UBA796 > JBCBLB01. The sequence continues at coordinate 97 of JBCBLB010000671.1, forward strand.
CCGACGATGCTCCAGCTGTTCGAAGACACCGTCGCCCGGATCGTCGTGGACGATAAAGACGTGCTCAAGGAGCTGCTCACCACGAGGCGGTTTTATCTGGCGTCGACGACCCGTCACGCGAGCACCTCCTATGCTTCCAGCACCACCCACACCAACCGCTCCTTCGGCGCAGACGCGGACGTCGGGGACCAGAGCCCGGCCGAGCGCTGGGTCAGCCTGCCCGCGAACGAGCGCGCTGGGATGCTGACCCACCCGGCCTGGCTGGCCACGCACGGCGACGCGTTCGAGGACGGGCCAAGCCTGGTCTCGCGCGGCCACTGGATCCGCGAGAACCTCTTCTGCCAGACCGTCCCGCCGCTGGAGCTGGTCAGCGTCCCCGCCCAGCTCGACCCGAGCGATGGGACCCAAACCGCACGAGAGCGCGTCGTCGATGCCATCGAAGGTCGCACAGAGTGCATGGTCTGTCACCAGTCCATGAACAGCCTGGGGATGGCTTTTGAGATCTACAATCACGCGGGTTTTTTGCGGGCTGATGACCATGGCCACAGCCCAGACGGCTCGACGACGATCGACAACGCCCCCGATCCAGCGCTCAACGCCAACTACACCGACGCCACCGCATTGATGGAGGCGCTCGCTGAGTCCGAGCATGTCAAGCGCTGCTTCATCCGGCAGACCTTCCGCTTCTTCGCAGGTCGAGACGAGACGCTGGCCGACGCCTGCGTACTATCCGCCATGGAGTCTGCCTACGACGGCAACAATGGTTCGTTCCTGTCGATGCTGGAGACCCTCGCTACGCACGACGCCATCATCTATCGCCACGTCACGGAGGAGGACTGATGCCTCGACTGACCCGACGGGGACTGCTTGCTGGGCTCGGATTCGGCGCCGGTGCGGTCTTTCTGGATCCCTTCTTTCGCGCGGTCCTCGCAGACGGGCCGATTGCCCGCCGCTTCGTATTCATCGTCGAGGGCAACTGCATCGAGCCGCTCTGCTTCTTATCGCCGGATGCCGCATCCGCCATCCAGGATCAGGCGAGCGCGCCCATCGCTGGCCTTCGGTGGGCCTACAATCGCTACGGTCACAGCAGCCCCATCACGGTCCGCACCGGCGACCTGGGCGCGGCATCTGCCCTTGATCACCTGCGCTCGGACGGCGAGCGCGTCGATCTCACGGAGAAGGCGGCGGTGCTCCTGGGGCTGTCCTCGACCATCACCGGCGGCGGGCACAGCACCCATTTCGGCGCGTTGTCCTGCTCTCGCTCGACGTCATCAAAGCCCGCCGGGCAGACCATCGACTGCTGGCTGGCCGAGCGGGAGGGGGTCCGCAGCACGACACCGTTCGACGCCGTCCGGGTCGGGATGTGCAGCGATGGCGGGATCCTGGCCAACTTCACCTGTGCCTTCGGGGTCGGACGCTCTGCGCCCGTCACCCTCGATCCGGTGTTGGCTTACACCAACCTCTTTGGTTTCATCCCCGGCAGCTCCGGTGCAACCAATTTCACCCGCCGCAGCCAACAGCTTGATTTCGGCATCGACGACGTCAACGCTGCCCTTGCGGCGTTCCCGGGCAACAGCCGCGAGCGGGCGAAGCTCGAAGCTTACCTGGACAGCCTGTTGACGCTCCGCCAGCGTCAGGACGATCTCGCGGCGATCGCTGCAGCCATCAACCCTGACGATCCGACCACCGCGTTCCCTGCGCCGGAAGATCCACGCACCAACCCCCTGCACGCGACCGGCGATCACTTCGATATCCTCGAAGCACAGTTCGAGAACGTCGCCGCTGCGCTGCTGGGCGGGCTGACCAACGTGGCCGTGATCACCTCCGGCACAGGTGGTGATTTCGGCTACGTCGACTACCGACGGATCCTGCAGAACATCCCGGGGATTCCCTCCGGCATCTCGCGCCACGATCTGCACCACGCCGCGGGCACCGCTGCCAACGCGAACGCATACGCGGATGGCGTACACGCGGTGACCCGGGAACACGTCCGCCTCGTCGCCGATCTGGCCCGCAAGCTCGACGCCGTCCCTGAAGGCGATGGCACGATGCTCGACCACACCGTCATCCTCTATATGTCCGACAACGGCGAGCAGCACCACTCGACCGCCTCAGAGTGGCCGTGCCTGCTGCTCGGCGGCGGATCGCTGGGCCTCAAGACCGAAGGGCAGACCCTGGTGTACCCCAGCGTCAACCACGCCAACAATCGCCAGATGTCCAACCTGTTCAACACCATCGGCTACCTCGCCGGAGAAACGCTCGACGACTTCGGCATGGAAGGCGTCACCCGAATCACCGAAGGGCCACTGACCGAGCTGATGCGCTGAGCACCGGGACGGTCAGCGCGATGGCTCACAGGCCGGCGTGATCATCAGCGGATATCGCCAGGAGATCGCGCGGGTGGGATCAATCATCCCCAAAACCCTGTCGCTATCCATCCTCGACCAGTCCCAGCACCCCACAGAGGAGTCGTCATTCGCTTCGGGGATGGCTCTCATAAAACCGGATGTACAGATCGTAGCCATGAATCGAGGATCGGCGGCGTCTGGATGGTCTTCATCACGGACTGGACGTCCTGGACGTAGTCCTGGATGCTCAGCCAGCGAGAGAAGCCCGGGGATCCGGCATGGCCACGGAGGCTGGGCGCGATACACGACCACCCCCGAGAAGAAAACCATGGAAGAAAGTGTTCCTGCCAGCACCACGCGCCGTGCCATGCGCCATGAACGAACAACAAAGGCGTACCCTGGGATGGGCTTTCGCTGACACGAAGGACTTCCAACGACATTGTTTCTCCAGGAACCAGGCACCGAGCATACCCAATCGATGCACGGGTCCGAGAGATGGAATCATGAACGCCTTTCTTGAGGGGTCTCGCCTCCAGGATAGCCGGCGTCCACGGCCCCGCTCCCGGCGCATTTGGCGTCCCCCCTCGCCCGCCGCCTCTGGGCGAAGAATCACCCGATCATCGATTGTCCGCCTTCAGAGATGAAGATGTACGCCCCCCCCCTGCGCCGACGGGCACAGAAAGCCCCATCTCACAGACCTCAGGGACTACGGAGTCATCGCCGCCTGAAACTGACCGGAGTGTTGACCGACCAAGTCAGCCAAAAACTGGCCGGAGTATTATATGATGCTGTAATGAAAAATGGTATGCCACTCTTGAAGTGGTATGAAAAACTCACTTCAACGAAGCCAACCTCGAACAGGCTGATCTTTTTGGCACCAACCTTAGCAACGCGCGGGCGCTGGAGATCAATCTACAGGACATCATCCTGGGAGGGAACCAGTGCCGCTTCGCCAACATCCAGAAGTCGAACGTCGTCTCTGCCGACTTCACCGGCGCGATGCTCGCGAAGGCGATGATGTGGCGGTGCGATTGCCGGCACGCGATCTTCCACAAGGCGGACCTCATCGAGATCAGCCAGATCCTCACCATCCTTACCGAAGACGCCCCCGCTCAACCCATCGCGAAGAACCGACCGCGGCGATCCCGTCGTTCGAGCCACCGATCCTCCGAGAGCAGCGACAGCGGAGGGCGGGGGCTCGTCCACGGCGGGGCTGTCATTGCCGCCGAAGAGGCGTGCATGGCGGGACCCTCGCTCGACGATATAGGCGACGAGGAGCCCGAGATGATGCCGAACGCAGGTCTGCTGTCGTACGCCCAGGTGAAGTCGGCGATGGACGTCTTCCTGGGTCGGCTCAGCCGCTGCGCGCAGGCCGAGGATGGCTGGCCCAAAGGCAAAGCGCAGTTCGAGATCGTGATGGCGTGCACCAGACAACTCCAGTCGGTGCAGGTCTCCAGCAACCAGGGGCTCGCCGACAGCCTGCTCGGCTGTACGAAGGATCTGCTCCGCTTACACCACCTTCCCTGCACATGACATGCCCGACGGATACACCTTCTCCTACTCCCCTCAACTTCTCGATGTGATCGCAGGGATGTACAGCTTCAAAAACCTCTGCCCGTTCCGGAAGGCTGAAAATGTCTGAGTTGGCCTACCATCAGGTGATGGGATTGTTGGGGTGGCGAGATCTTCATCCCGGCGGGCGCGAGGTAAGCCAGAGGATCGTGAAGGCAATCCAAACCCAGCAGGGAGACCGGCCGACGACAATTTTGGAGGTCGGTGCCGGCGCGGGCGGCACGACAGCACGCCTCCTCACTCAAGGCTGGCGTGTACACGCGGTCGAACCCGATCCGATCCTCAACCAACTCCTCCCCGAACACCCCGATCTTCACATCCACCCTTGCGGCCTTCTTCAAACCGATATCGCCCCTGAGAGCATGGAATATGCGATCGCGGAGAGCGTGCTGTATTCGTTGGACATCTTTGAAGCGTTCAAGTACGTCTACTTATCGATGAAGCCTGGCGGTGTCCTGATCTTCAGCGAGCAGATCTGGACCCGTGAAATATCCCAGAAGAAAGCAGAACATATTCATGACATGACCCTTCGGGACTTTGGAATCGCGATGGGCGCAAGAAAACCCTGGACATGGAAACACTGGGAGTCCGCTCTTCATGAGGCTGGGTTCGCTATCAAGAAAAAGATCCATCTGAACAGGAAGGAGACCAATGAACCGACTCCTCCAAGAAAGCGAGATCTCTTTATGAACAGCCTTCGACATCCCGGAGCACTCGCTGCCCTACTGAGATACCATCAACATATTCGGAATTTCTCGCTTTCAGACAGTCTGACCGAGAGTATTCTCTGTGTTGCAGAGAAGTAAGCTACTCCTTGGCGTATTATGGTAGAATTCCAAGATCACTTGTCGCCGTATTACTTGTATCACCTACTACAACACTAAGTATACCGTCAGCAATATTTCCCGCAGTTCCAACACTTGTACCTAGAACTCCTCCTCCAACCACAACACTGAAAGTTCCAGAGGCTGTATTCTCAGCCCCACCACTTACAGAACCTCCAGTTCCCGAAGCAACATTCAAGCATCCACCAGAAACAGAACTTCTAGTTCCGCTTGCAGTGTTGAGTTGACCACCACTTACAGAACTCCAGTTCCCAGAAGCATTATTTGAGTCTCCTCCAACTACTACACCATTCGACCCAGATGCAGCATTCGATTCTCCTCCAAATACTGATGATGAAATCCCTGAAGCTTGATTGAGAGCGCCCCCAACAACAGAGCCAAAATC
>JBCBLB010000044.1:0-23782 GCA_038520555.1 Myxococcota bacterium
CCGCGGGCGGCCATCTTGTGGGATGAGCCGATACTGCTGCGGCGGTCCGCTGAGCGGGGTCTTCCCAAGGTGCGCGATGAGCCGATTGTCATACGGATGGGCGCACATGACCACCGGCATCGGCTCGCCGCGGCTGTGGGCCGCGCGGCTCCGGAACACGTTCATCGTGACGTGGAAGCCATCCGAGACAAACGCGCGGACGTCCATCTCTGCGAGAATGTCCGGATCGGGCGGCGTCATCGTGCACGCGGGGCGAAAGAGCTGACCGCGACGCAGCGCACTCCAGGCGACAGGCCCGACAGCGCGGAGTAAATGGCTCAGTTCCGTAACATTCATGGTGTGTCCCGGGATTGTGCTGAGACCACGTCCTGGCCCCTCTTCGTCACTGTTGCACATCGCAAGAGCGCTGTGATGTTCATCTGTGAGCGATGCCCGGCTCATCTGTGAGCGATGCCCTGCTCTTCCCAGAATGGTGGTATGGGTGATTTTTAGCAGCAGCATCGGGTTCTACATGATGTCGGCCTCTATCGCCCCCGATCGCGATTTAACGAATCATCCGGAATGGACGATAACCCCAACATTCTTTTGCCAGAAGGGTTCTGTCGATGTCCGAGGCTGACCAGATTATCCCCGTTGTCTCCAGGCAAGCGTCCATCCTCAGCGAAGAAATCGTCGAGATCGCGGCGACGATGCACACGGTCAATGACCAGTCGCAGGCGCAGCTTGAGACCTTCGCCCAGATCCACCAGGCCGCTGAAGTCGTTCGCAGCTGCAACGCAGCGATCGGGCAGAACGTCAACCGCGCCATCGCGGTCGTCTCTGACGGGGTGCAGGCGGTCGAGGCCTCTCATGAGACCGTCCAGGTCTCCTTGTCGTCGATCCTGAGTCTGATTGAGCGGGTTCGGCACATCGATCACCGGCTCAAGGAGCTGGCCCCGGTGCTCAAGGACGTCTCTGAGCTGGCGCAGGGCATCGGCATCATCGCCAAGCAGACGAACATGCTGTCCCTGAACGCCGCCATCGAGGCGGCCCGCGCAGGGACGGCGGGCCGTGGGTTCGCCGTGGTCGCCGACGCCGTCAAGCGCCTGGCAGAGGAAACACAGGAAGCGACCAAGCGGATCGAGGCCACCCTGGGCAGCCTGACCGAGCAATCTCAGACCCTCATCATGCAGGGCGAGCAGGCCGTCCGACAAGCCGAGACCGTCCAGCAGGGCACCGCCGCGATCGGAGAGGTGACCCAGCGGGCCAGCGCGGCGATGCGCGCCGTCGAGGCCGAGGCGACGCAGATCATCGCGTCCACCCAGGGCGTCGATCAGGCCGTCCAACAGACGGAAGCCCACCTCCTCAAGCTCCGCACGGGCCTCGACCACACCGGCGCAGATCTCCGGCAGGTCTCCGACCGAATCAACGCCGTCGTAGACGTCGGCGAGACGCTGCTGACGCTGACCGCCCAGGCCTCGGCGGAGACAGAGGACTCTCCTTTCGTGAACAAGGCCTGCGAGGCGGCCACAGCGATCGGACATCTGTTCGAAGCCGCCATCACCGACAAGACCCTGAGCGCAAGCGATCTGTTCGACCGCAACTATGTGCCGATCCAGGGCACCGACCCCCAGCAGTTCATGACCCGGTTCACCCGGTTCACCGATGCGCACCTGCCCGCCATCCAGGAGGCCATCCTCAAGAGCGACGAGCAGATCCTGTTCTGTGCAGCGGTCGACAACAACGGCTACCTGCCCACCCACAACAACGTGTTTTCTCAGCCCCAGAAGCCAGGACAGCCGGACTGGAACGCCGGACACAGCCGAAACCGGCGAATCTTCAACGATCGGGTCGGCGCCGCAGCGGGAAGAAACACACAGCCGTGTCTGCTGCAGACCTACCGCCGAGACATGGGCGGCGGGAACTTCGTCATGATGAAAGACATCTCCGCGCCGATCTTCATCAACGGACGCCACTGGGGCGGCTTCCGAATCGGATACAGCATCGGATACAAGAAAACCGCCACCAACGACCAGATGGCTGACCTGATCCGGATCATTCAACAGATGCAGAGGTCCCGGCAGATGGCCACAACCTGAGACAGACGCGTCACGGACTCGCAAGGGATGACAAAGGCGAATTCTGCCCTTGCCTTCTGCCGAAGTGGACCTAACTCCTAGGACGTTGCTTTCGACACGAACGAAGGAGTTTTCATGTCTATCTTTCCCGATCACTGGACCGTCCAACACCCCGATCGCATCCAGTTGTATGCGCTGACCACGCCCAACGGCGTGAAGGCCGGCATCGCCCTTGAGGAGATGGAGCTGCCGTATGAAGCCCACAAGGTGGACTTCAGCAAGCGCGATCAGTTCAACCCCGGCTATCTGAAGGTCAACCCCAACAACAAGATCCCCTCGATCATCGACCCCAACGGACCCAACGGCGAGCCCATCGCCATCATGGAGTCGGGCGCCATCCTGTACTACCTCGCCAACAAGACGGGCAAGCTCATCCCGTCGGACCCCGCGAAGGCCAACCAGGTGCTGCAGTGGATGTTCTTCCAGGCCGGCAGCGTCGGGCCGATGTTCGGACAGTACGGACACTTCGTGCGGTTCGCTCCTCAGGACCAGGACCACACCTATGCCGTCGAGCGCTACACCAACGAAGCCAGGCGCATCCTCAACGTCATCGAGACCCGCCTGGAGGGACGCGACTGGCTGGTCGACGACTACTCCGTCGCAGACATCATGATCGCCCCCTGGATCAACGCGTTCAACTTCTATGGCGGACCCGTCAAAGAGGCCCTCTCCGAGTACAACCGGATCCAGGGCTACCTTGAGCGGTTCACCGCGCGACCAGGGGTCCAGCGCGGCTCGGCCGTCTACAACTGAACGCGTCCTGGATAATCGGCTGAGGCTTCGCCAGAACGCTTCCTTCAATGGTTCTGGCGGAGTTGCCTTATCCATCAACCGGACCGCGAAGTGGGGCAACACGGCCATCCAGATGGATATCCTGTCACGTTGGCGAGAGAGCCAACAAGTCCGGCACCAGTTCAGCGGAGATGGATGAGTCCATGACCGCCAAACGCCATCGGCCGCGATCAGCTGTCTGGATGTCCGAAATGTGAGAGATCCCTTCAAAAATAAGGTTCACCCAATTACTCAATGGATGAGCCGATGATTCCGGACTGCTCGTCCAGTGGAATTTAGAACGGGATCTGTTGCATATTCGATGGCGGTTGCTGTTCTTTTTTTTTTGAATATCTACCCCAGCAGATTCGTCGAAACATCTCCAATAGAAGACAACTCTGGAGGTGTTCATGCGTTCGTCTGTGGTGGCTCTGGTTTCGCTCTCTGCCCTGGTGGCCAGCACCGTGAGCATCGCCGCCCCACCCGATGCTGCCAGCATCGGCCTGGCGTCTCTCCCAGACGCTCCGGATTCGAAGCGGGTTGGCGAACGTCACCGGGATCGGATGACCCGGATCGAACGGGGAGAGCTTCAGCCCAGCCAGTTGGTTCCGTTCCAGATCAGCAAGGGCACGAAGATCTATGAAGGAACCAGGTTTTACGATGAGACCGGTCTCGTCTATCGCTACCCCGAGGCGGCGGCCATCCTCACCCGCGCGTGTATGGATGTCAGCGAAGACTACGAGACCAGATATCGCGAATCAGAGGCGCTGTGGGCGCTCCACTTCTCCCAGTCTGCAGCCACTCCGCCGGGCGCCGGGAGCGTCTTCCTGATCTTCGCCGCGGAACAGGATGAGCTTGTCGCAGAAGCGTTCGTCGATCTGCTGCAGGCCTTCCACGCCGGTGAGTGTCACGGCTGAAGGCGGCGCCACCGGTATTATCGGTGGCCTCACGCCCTTCAAACCAACGCGCGTACCGATCCCGGTCACCTCATCCTGCTCGCCGTTCCTCCTGATGTTCAACAGCGAGCAGGCGCGCCGGCTGATTTTGATTTTCACTGACCGATTCTGGCACGCACTTCGACCAGCCGTGCCTTGAGATACTCTCTCTCGGCGTCGTTTCCGGCCATCCGGACCGCGCTCTGGTAGCAGGTGACGGCCTGCTCAAAGTGTTCTGTTCGGCGGAGCAGATCGGCCCTCGCAGCATGATAGGGCAGGTAGTTCTTCAGGGGTTCTGCCAGGTCCTCCAACAGGGCCAGCCCCGCGGCAGGACCTCGGGCCATCGCGATGGCGGCGGCGCGGTTCAGGAGGACGACGGGCGAAGGGACCATCCGCACCAGGACGTTGTAAATCCCGACGATCTGCTCCCAATCCGTGTCCTCGGGTCGAGCTGTGTCGGCATGAACCGCGCTGATCGCGGCTTGTAGCTGGTACGGGCCAGGTCGACCGGTTCGCAGGGCCTGCTCCAGGTGGGCGCGTCCTGCATCGATTCTGGTTCGATCCCACAGGCTTCGATCCTGCTGTTCGAGGGTCACGAGGACTCCATCTGTATCTATGCGTGCGGCCCGCCGCGCGTCGGTGAGCAGCATCAACGCGAGCAGGCCGCGCACTTCAGGCTCGTCGGGCATCAGCTCGAGCAGCAGCCGAGCCAGTCGGATGGCCTCATCGGTCAGCTCGTCCCGAACCAGATCTTCGCCCATGGTCGCCGAGTAGCCTTCGTTGAACACGAGGTAGATGACCGCCAACACGGCATCCCGCCGCTCAGGCAGCGCCTCAGGCGGCGGGACGGCATAGGGAATGCCCGCATCGCGGATCTTCCGCTGAGCACGAACCAGACGTTGCTGCAGCGTCGGCCGGGGGACCAGGAACGCGCGGGCGATCTCGTCAGTGGTCAGGCCGCAAAGCGTGCGCAGGGTCAGCGCGACGCGCGCCTGAGGACTGATCGCCGGGTGGCAACAGGTGAACACCAAACGCAGGCGCTCGTCCGGGATCGACTCGGGCATGGTGGGCTCCTGGGCCGACTGCCGCTCGATGCGGGCCATCGCCACGAACTCAGCGGCCTTGCGGGTGCGGGTGGACTGGCGCCGGATGCGATCAAGCGCCTTGCGCCGGGCGACCGCAGCCACCCAGCCGCCAGGGTTGTCGGGGATCCCCTCCTCGCCCCATCGATCGAGGGCCGCAGCGAGGGCGTCCTGCAGCCCATCTTCGGCGAGCGCGAAGTCTCCGAAGATCTGGATCAACCAGGCCAGGACCCGGGCGCGATCCTCACGAAAGAACCGATCGATGGCAGCGTGGACCACCGCCTCAGCCCAGGTTCGCCGTGTCCAGGATCGGTCGGACTTCGACGCTCCCAGAGCGCGCAGCGGGGATCTGCCGCGCCCACTCCAAGGCCTCGTCAAGGGTATCCGCCTCAATCAGGTAGTACCCGCCGAGCTGCTCACGGGTCTCCGCGAAGGGACCGTCGGTGTGAAGGACCTGCTCCCCCCGCACCCGCACGGTCGTCGCCGTCGCCACGGGCTGCAGCGCCCCACCGGACACCATCTTCCCCGCCGCCTGCAGGCGCTCGGTGAGCGCGATGTACTCCTGAAACTCGGCGGCCTGATCCGCCTCACTCATCTTCGCGGCCTCGACCTCGTTGTCGTAGAGAAGACACAGATACTTCATGATGCGCTCCTTGTTGTGCCCTGAAGACGTCTCAGCGTACAACCGATCGACAGCCGATCGCATTTTTCCTTCGATCCTTCTTTAAGGCTCCTTATACGCCAATTTTAAACAAACGATCCCCCGACATCCCCGCTTCGCTCCCGATGCAGGCGTAGACTGCCTCGCGGACCAACGACTTCGCCGCCTTTATGACCCGACGACCGACGCTTTCTTTTCCTTTACGGCATGCTGCATCGTGGTCTTCTGGGAACGGGTCAACTCCACACTCCCAACACCACAACGGGCATCATGGGGCTCACACCGGAAGGAACAATACGTTTTTCACCTTGAGTACCGAAGGATTACCAGGTTCAATCCTGAAGGTGACGATATACTCTATGCCTTCCTCTTCAAGCTGAAGCTCGATGTCCGTGTTGGCCGGTATATCTTGAAGAAAGTAGAACCCTGTATCGTTCGTGAATTTTCCATGGGACAGGGAAATCACCCGAACACTCGAACCCGATCCACCAAAAACCTTCTGGGCAAAGTCATCCAGAACCAGCTTATCCCCAGGTGGGAAACCTGAAACTGTGCTGCAGGTCTTCTTCGTTGTGTCTACCTCAACACCCGCCTGAGGGAGAACCTCTCCGGTAAAATCTGCACTGCCCGGTGAACAGGTCACCTCAGTACCCGTGTCCGTGTCCGTGTCGGTGTCCGTGTCCGTGTCCGTGTCGGTATCGGTGTCGGTGTCGGTGTCGGTGTCTGCTTCCTGTCCGGAGTCACCGATGCCAGAGTCTACGAACTCGTCAGGGTCTCTGTCCCCACAAGAGAAGAGGAGAGCGGTCGCCAGAATTACGAGGGGGGTATATCGTTTCACATCTTCTCCAGGATCACGATGAGTTGGGCCCATTCTCTATATGCAGGCCGGACGTTGTAACTTTGTGACATGAGGTCACGACATCGTTTCCGCACCTCGCGCTTGAGCCGGAGCGGAAAGGTGTATCGCCCTTCAATGGGGGCGCGGGCGCTGAGGCGAGCGTGTCCGCGGTGCCTGCTGGGTGATATCGCCGGCACACGGCGCCCTGTCGGGCTCACACTCGAAGCGTACGCTGTCCTCATCGAAGCCCGGCTCATCGCATGCAGCCACGAGCGCGCTCAGCGTCGCGGTTACCGACAATGAACGGTTCATATTTCGCCCTCTGGGTGAGGTTCACGTACGAAGGGTGCGCAGCGTGAACTTGTCACAGCCGGTTCCAACCGGTACTCTTTTGATGATGGAGATGTGGTTGCGGTTGCGGAGTTGCAGGGTCAACCTGCACACCGGCGAGATCCAGCGCGACAAGAAGCGTCAGGAGCTGTCGGTCACCGAGCGTCGTCTGCTCCTTTGGTTTCACGAACACCCCGGCGAAGCCGTCAGCCGAGAGCTCCTCCTCAACGAAGTGTGGGGCTACACCCACGGCGTGGTTTCCCGAACCATTGACACCACGATGCGCCGCCTCCGGCGGAAGCTGGAGCAGGATCCAAGCCAACCGGGCCATTTCCATACGGTTCGTGGGGTCGGGTACCGGTTCACGCCGTTGCTCGCCAGCGCGCCGCCGCTGCCGTCTCCAGACCTGCAGACCTCGACCCGGCTGCCTTCTCCGCTCACCGCGCTGATCGGCCGCCAGGAGAGCCTCGCGCGCCTGGAAGCGCTTCTCGGCCGGCGGCGCCTGATCACAATCACCGGGCCGGGTGGGGTGGGGAAGACCCGCTTGATGCTGGCGGCGGGCCACCGCCAGCGTGGCCGGTTTTCGGACGTGCTCTTCTGTGATCTCTCGACCGTAGACGACGAAGAAGGCGTAATGGCTGTACTGGGTGAGGTGCTCGCGCTCTCCGGCGCCCCGAGCACCGCCGCGGCACATCGGGCGCTCCAGGATCGCCACCGGCCCCTGTTGCTTCTGGACAACGCCGAACACATCCTCCCCATCCTGGTCCCGATGGTCGCCGCCGTCCTTCAGGCAGTCGCCGCCCTGATCGTGATCGTGACCTCTCGACAGCGTCTCCATATCCGCGGCGAAGCGTTGTTGGAGTTGGCCCCGCTGTCGCGCCCGGAGGCCCTGGAGCTGCTGGCAGAGCGCATCATCGACGCCACCGGGTACCCGCCGCCGCCCGAGCAGACCCCCACGCTCACACAGCTTGTCGAGGCGTTGGATCGTCTTCCGTTGGCCATCGAGCTGGCCGCAGCGCGGATGGACACGATGACTGCGCGCGAAGCGCTGGACCAGCTCGTCGACCGCTTCACACTGCTCCGGTCGCAGTGGGTCGACGTCAGCGACCGGCAGGCCACGCTCTGGGGCACGCTGGAGTGGTCCTGGTCGCGGCTATCCCCGGCTGAGCAGATCATGCTCAGCCGGGTCGCCCTCGTCCGCAGCCGGTTCACCCAAGAGAGCGCTCGGGTGCTCTTTAACGCCGCACCGATCCCGGACGCCGATCCCCTCCAGCTTCTCTATTCGCTTCGCCAGAAGTCTCTTCTCCAGCAAGAAGACGACCAGTTCCGGTTGTTGGAGGCTGTCCGGGACTTCGCCCTACAACACCACCCAGCGCAGCGCGCGCGCGTCGCGGTGGCGTGGGGGCGCTGGCTGGTCGAAGAGACCGAGTCCTGGTTCGCCCGGTGTTACAGCCACCCGACCGAGACGTTGGCATGGATCCGGGCAGTGCAGTCAGATCTGCTCGCGATCTGGGAGCGCCACCAGGAAGACGCGCCGGAGCTGGCCGCCCGCGCGCTGATCCCGCTGCGTTTCCTCATCAACACGCTCGACCCGACCAACACGCTCGTACGGCGCCTCCGGAAGGCCCTCACCATGGAGCTTCCGGACGGTGTGCGCAGCGGCCTGCACCATGCGCTGGCGTTGTTCATCGTCAACCACCACCACGAGGAAGCGGTCGGGCATGCCCGGGAGGCGATGGCCCTGGCTCCGACGCCGCGCCAACGGCTCCTCGCGGGATGCACACTCGCAAGCATCCTCTCGTTTGTGGATGAGCAGAGGCGTCTGGTCGAAGAGCTGATGCAGTACGCCCGAGACGTCGGCGGAGACGCCATGCTGGAGACGATCCTCCAGCAGGCCCAGGGAATGATGAAGGCCGATCACACCTTGGAAGCCGCCCTCGTGTTGGAAGACGGGATCGCGTACAGCCGCACAAACGGTTGGCCGCTCCATGAGGCGAGCCTCAGCCGGATGCTTGGCCTGCTGCGATCACGAGAGGGCCAGAACGAGGCGGCGACTGCGCTGTTGCGCACTTCGGCGCGCATCTATGCGCATCACGGGCGCCAGATCTCGCAGGCGTGGGTGTTAAACAACCTGGGCATTTTCTACCTGGAGCGGAACCGGAACCGCGCGGCTGAGGCGCAGTTCCGGGAGGCGCTCCGCCTGCTCCGGCGCACAGGCGCGGCGGGCATCTCCGCGGTGATCACCAACCTGGCCGCGGTCCACCATCAGCGCCTGGAGCTTCCCCAGGCGCGGGCGTTGTATCAGGAGGCCATGGTCGACATCGCACAGACCGGCCGGCCGTATGAGGTGGTCCTCACGGAGATCAACCTCGCAGCACTGGAGGTGGATGCGGGCGATCTGGAGGCGGCGGATCGCCACCTGCTGGCCGCAGAGCCGCTGCTCAACGCGCAGAACTCATCCTGGCTGTGGGCGATCGCGGCGAGCGCCCGCAGCAGCGCGCGGCTCCTCCAACGCCGCTACCACGAAGCCCTCGAAGCGGCCCTGCTCGGGGTTGACGCCGCACGCGCAGCGAACGATCTCCGTATGGAAGTCTCCAACTTGAACAACGGGGCCATGGCGCACCTGCTCGCGGGACGACCGGAACATGCCTACACACTGCTCCAGGATGCCTGGGATAAAATCACCATCCAGGGTGACACCCATCTTCGAGCGAGCGTTGGATTCCGTGTGGGCATCGTCCAGGAGATTCGGGGCCAGACGGATCACCACCAACCATACGAGCAAAGCGACGACGTCAAGCGCGCCGCAGCCATCTATCAGGGCGAACCCCTCGATCCCATCGGCTTTGAATCCCGGCTCGCCGCGCTCATTCGACAGCTCGTGCCCGGATAGCTTTGTAGATGCGGGAAATTGGGTTGGTCATTCTGGAGCGAGCGGTGAAGGACACCGATGACGGTGAACTCGCCAAGACCGTTCAGCAAAACACATCCTGAGCCGTCTCACTGAACTCAATGAGGGATGTTGACCGGAAACCTGTGTCTTCGAACGCATCCCGAGAGACGCGGTTCGCACCATCCCTACCCGAAGTACATCCGGCAGGACGCCCTGCGTCTGCTGAATTTGCGATGCTACCGAGATTCCAGATGGCGTTTCACACGCGTTCAGTGCAGCGAATGATGTCAGAGAGCGAGCCAAGGAGGTCGAATCTCAGGCTGACGTACGATGACTTGTGTGCGGTCTGGACGATCTTTCTTTGCCTTCCAGAGTTCATCAGCCAACCACTCTCGTACTTCACCCATCCGTTGCGTCATTCGGTGATTTACAGGCCCGACCACTGCGCTGATGGATAGCCATTTTGCTTCAATCTCGCGTTTTGGGTTTCTCAGGATTCTCAACCGGGACACCGCCTCCACGGCGCGCTGTGCGCATGATTCGGCCACTTCAGGACCAGCGCCATCGGGCAAGACCAACATGAACTCATCGCTACCAAGTCGATACACCGACGCGGAAACGTGTGCTGCGATCTCCCCCAAGAGTGCTGCGAGTCTCACCAGGAAGAGCTCACCTTCCACATACCCATAACTGTCGTTCATCCAAATAAAACCGTCAATATCGATAAATACCCCCATGCGAGCCTCATGTTGGGGGAGCCGAGGGGACCAAGGAAGGCCGGTCAGTTCATCGAACTCCATGGGCGATTCCTTTGGGCGGTGATATTGGACTCTTCGCGCGGGTGGAGGTTGCCTTGACCCCCATAGTGGTCATTCCCCAAGAATTGTATAGAGTTGCGCTGAACGCACAGGAGAGACGCTGTTGATGAGCAGACGGCGGAGGACATCCGGCAAACGAAGTTGCTGGATGTCCGAGGACGTCGGGCGAATCTATAGCGTTTGCGCCCGCGTTAGCCGTGCGGAGTCGCCACGACCTATCAGGAAACTACAAGGGGTGCTCGAAGAGGATGGCCGAGACATTATCCTTAGAGCCAGACTTGAGGGCAGCTTCGACATAGGCCTGCGCGTGGCTTTGCCGGGTCGGCGGAGAGGGGGCTTGCCACACCCCGTCGGTGCATAGCAGCAGTTGTTCGCCTGGATGGAGGAAAACAACTGCCCGGTGAATGTCCGGTTTCCCTATCCCCAGCACCTGCATCATGATCTTGCCATGAGGATGTTCGCGCGCATCCTGCGCGGGTAGTTTGCCCTGATCCACCATCACTTCAACCAACAGATCGGGTCTGGTCATCCGCTCAAGGCGGCCATCTCGGACGTGAAACGCACAACAGTCCCCCACCCAGGTGAGATGGATCTGTGCATGGTTGAGCGTCGCCGCCAAGGCTGCGACCCCAGCGTCATACTCGTGTGCCTGGTTGATGTTGTGGAGGAAAGCAAAGAGTTCCGGAGCCGTCGAGCCTTGCCAGCCTTGAGCGATCACATCTGCCAACCCGGGGAGCCCCAGGTCGCCATCAACGACCGCAAAGAGCGGCGCGCGAACCACCAGGACATCCCGGTTGCTTCGACGGTACGGGCTGCAAGCGCTGAATGAAGACCAGAAGAGCGGACCAAGCTGACCGTGGGCTGAACGGGGGGCTTCTGCTGCCATGACCATTCAGTAGCTCTTCATGCCCGAAGGCCAAACCGGAAACGCGTAACAATCCAGCATCAAGGAGGGTATTACGGCTAACGCTTCGATAAAGCGCAACTGGGCATCTTAGACGCCATAAATCTCACGATATTCCGCCTTATATAGTCGAGAGCTCATCACCGACGAAAATCCAATTATCAAGTCAAGAGGTTACTAATGGCTAAAATTGTTCTTCGCATAAACTCCATCTCTGAAATGATAAACGCAAACTTGTCAAAAAGCAGTCATTTACCCATCTCTGTGCTTGCTGATGGCGCACACGTTCTATTCCACAGATGGCGCCATGCCCCCACACCAGCGAGTGGTACGCCCATCGATGACGCGCTCTGCTCACCACCACTCCGCTGACATATCGATCGTTCGCTGGTCGTCGATGCGTCACCGGTCCTCTTCTCTGCCGAGGGTGTCATTCGTCCTTCGGGTGATACTGTGTCACGGATCCGCCCTGAGGAGAGGAGCCCATGGATGCGGTCACGTTGCGTCGTCGCTTCATCGACACCCGCTGGCTCACCCAGGAGCATGACCGCCTCTGGTCACGATGCTGGGTCGCCGCAGTCCCTGCAGTGTGCGTACAGAAAGCGGGCGACGTGGTGGTGTCTGCGGTTGGTCCGTTCCCGGTTCTCATCGTACACGACGGCGAGGCAGTGCGGTCGTTCCACAACGTCTGCCCCCACCGCGGTCACCCGCTCTGTACAGCGGACGGCCACCACAAGCGACTGCGTTGCCCCTACCATCACTGGACGTTCGCTCTCAACGGGCGCCGGCTGCGGCGCCCCGATCCAGGCGACTTCGCCGATGAAGGACATGGGTTGTCACCCCTCACTGTGGAGGTGTTCGCGGGCTTGATCTGGCTCCGGGTCGCGGCGGACGGCCCCTCGTTGTCGGACTGGCTGGGAGCCGCCGCATCGCTTTTGGTGGAGCAGGGCCTCGAACGGATGTCCTTGACGAGTCATGTGTTCGTTGAGCTGGCCTGTAACTGGAAGCTGTCGGTCGAGGTTCACCTGGAGAGCTACCATGTCCACGCCCTCCACGCCGAGGTGCTGGGCTGGGTCGACGACACCGCCGCCACCGTCTCCGCCGTTGGCCGCCATGGGGCGATGACGGTTCCGATGGCCCAGCCCAGCGGCCGGCTCTCTGCCCCCAACGACCTGGTGGCGCAGCAGCTCGCCCGCCTCGGCGTCGATCCTGCGGGCATGGATCTGGACGCCCAACGGGCCGCGTTCGGGGCGGCGTCGCTGGCGGCGCTCCAGCGCAAAGGTGCCGATGTGACGGGCCTGACCGCAGAGCGATTGGTAGAGAACCGGTTCCTGCAGCTCTTCCCCAATGTCCAGCTCAACGGCTACGGCGATCGGATCATGCTGTTCCGCCACCACCCGCACCCGACCGATCCGACCCGCTGCCGATTCGAACAGCAGATCTTCGAGCGGACATCGGGTTCGCCAGTGCGCGCGGCCCAGCCGCGGCAGGTCTCTCCCGACGATGCTGCGATCGGCCCGGTGACGGCTGCGGATCTGCATGTCGCCCAACACCTTCAGCGGAGCGCAGTGTCCCCGGCGTTCGCCCCAGACTGGTCCACACAGGAGATCCTGGTGCGTCGTTTCCATGAAGCCGTCGCTGATTTTATCGCCGAGGAGCCGTGATGATCGAGGTCCAACAAGCCACCCCCGGCACGGTGGATCCGGATACCCTGCCTCGGCTCTCTTCGGGCGAGCTGGACGTGATGGTCATCCGTGGCGCCTTCCCTCAGACACAGATGAACGCGCTCATCGCCTCGATTCAGGAGAACCGACTGGGCCTGCGGCTTCGTCCTCAGGAGTCTCCATCCCTGGGAGCGGCACAGGTTTCCGTGTTGGGCGTCCCGGTTTCCCCAAGCGATATGGCCCCGACCGGGCCCGATCCGGGTGAGTACGAGTCTCAACGAGAGGCCGTCCGGGCTGCGCTCCAGTCGGCTGGGCAGGGGACGCTGATTGATGGGATGGGCTGGCTGCTGACCCTCGCGGGCGGGCGCGCTGCGCAGTTGGCGCCCGGGTATGCGCCGTGCACGCTGCGATCGGTCCCATCGGGCCGCGGGATGGGCCCACACTGTGAGAACCTGTACCACCAGATCGCAGTCTACGCGGGGCTCCGGGCCGGGACCGCGATCCTCGATCAGGGCAGCTTCTTTGTGGTCATCGACGCCGGTGAAGCCGGCGGAGCGCTCCGGCTGTATGACCACCGCTGGTCACCGGGCGCGCAGAACATCCTGTCCAACCCCGGCCCATTCGTTGAGGTCTCCGCGCAGGCCGGCGACATGGTGCTGTTGGCGGCGGGCCGCCGGTTCCACAGCGTCTCGCCGGTGGAGGGGCCGCGTCCACGGTGGACCATCGGCGGCTTCTGGGCACCCACGAAGGACCACCAGGCGACCTGGTTCTGGGGATAAATCAGTCGCGACGCCGGGCGAGGATGAACCGATACGCCCGATCCGAGAGCATCTGTTCCTCGACGGCCTGCCCGTCGAAGACCATCCGGAGGGCATCGTTGGGCACGTTGGCCAGCCGCTCCTCGACCTGCGCGGAGAGGTCGGGGTCGAGGACCGCGAGGGTCTGGCGGAGCAGCCGATCGTAGCCGCCGGTCCATCGCTTCAGGCGCGCCTCGAGGGCCGCCGGCGTGGGCGCCACGGCAGCAGAGACATCCTGCTCCATCTGGATCTCGAACCGGTCGGCGAGCCCCTGGCGCGAGGCGTCGCTGAACAGATCGGCCGCCAGGATCCAGCCGCCCGGCCGCAGGGCGTGGTGGCACCGCTCCAGGTGCGCGTCGAGATCGGCCTCGAAGAAGTTCCAGGACTCGGCGAACAAGAGCAGGTCAACGGGCTCATCGATCTCGCAGTCCTCGAACCGGGCAGTGGTCACGGGCAGACCGCGGGCGAGGAGGAGCGCGGCATGGTCTTTTCGCGGGGTCAGTCCTTCGACCTGGATTCCCTTCTGGAGCAGCGGCGGGAGCATGGCGCCCAGGCCACAGCCGACGTCCCAGGCGGTGCGAACCGCGGCGGGGAGGAGGGCGAGCAGCATCTCGGTGTACCGCTGCTGGGCGGCGGCGAGGTCCGGGGTGTCGTCCTCCCAATAGCCCCAGTGGAGCGGCTCCAGGGGCTCGCGGGCCACGAGGTCGAACATGAAGTCGAGGTAAAGCGTGGTCAATCGTGCGTCACGGTCGGGATCGTTCATCACCGTACTGGTATACTGTGTCGACCGCCGAGGAGAGGGATGCGATGCGTTTTCTGGAGGTCGATCGGGTCAGGGACGCGTCATCGGACGCGCTGGAGGCGATGTACCGTGGCGACGGGGATGGTCTGATCATCCACCACGCCTTCGATCCGGACGAAATGGCCCAGATGGTGGCGCACCTGGAGTCTTCTGGGGGTGGGTATCACTGGGATCTGCAAGAGGTCGCGGACCCGCAGGTGGTGCAGATGCGGGTGCTCGGCCGGACGCTGACGCCGGTGGCGGGGGATCGATTCGACCTCGACGAGTACGCCACGATCGGTGAAGCGACGCGTACGATCATCACAGGTCAGTGGCCGGGCTTCTTCGGCCAGCTGGAGCGGCTGACCCAGCAGCTGTCCGGCGGCCGCCCGGTGCGTCGGGTGCAGGCGAACGGGCGGGCCTATGGCCCGGCCACGATCCGCCATCTGCCGGTCGGCTGCCAGATCCCGGTCCACTGTGGGCTGTTCTTTATGGAGACCGCCGGCTACCGGGAGCTGATGGGCGCGCTGGATGACACCAGTCAGCTGTCCTGGTTCGTCCCAATGCAAACCCCTGAAGAAGGCGGTGAATTGGTCATCTACGACCTCGCCTGGGGGGACGCGGACGTGCCGCGGATCGGATCGATGTACAACCCGATGGAGATCGAACGATGGCCCTCTGTACGGATCCGCCCGCCGGTTGGCTCGCTGTTGTTGTTTGATGGCGGGCGCTGGTTTCATAAGGTCTCTCCGATCGGCGGCGGCCGGGACCGGTGGACCGTCGGCGGCTTCCTCGGGTTCACCCGTGCGATGGACCGCCTCGTCTACTGGAGCTGAGCGTGACGCGATGGGCACGCGGCGCGCTGGGTGTGGGTGTGCTGCTCTGGCTGGCGGCGCCCTTCTGGTCTGAGCAGATCGATGACGTCTACATCAGCGCAGCGTATGCGCAGCAGCTGGTCGAGGCGGGCGCGCTGCGATGGCCCAACGGCGCCCTGAGCGAAGGCTACAGCAACCCGCTGTGGGTGGGGGTGCTGGCCATCTTCACTGCGCTCGGCGGCGATGTCCCGCTGCTCGCCCAGCTCGCCTCGCTCCTCTGCGGCGCCGGGCTGATCGCCTTCGCCAACCATACGCTCCCGATGGATCGGCTGGGAACCCTGCTCCTCATTGGCCTCTCCGGCTGGATGCCCCTGACCTACTGGTCGGCGATGGGCATGGAGACGGTGGGCTATGCGCTGCTCCTGGCCGTCGGATGGTGTGCGCTCCGAAAGCGGCGTCCAGCGGGAGTGATGTGGCTGACCCTCTGCACGCTGCTTCGCCCCGAAGCTCACCTGTTGTGGCTGCTCGGCCTGATGCGGATGCGCCATCGGCGCGGGCTGGTCGCCGCGTCGGTGATGATGATGGCCGCCTACCATGGGTCTCGTATCGCCTATTTTGGCGCGCTGCGGCCTGGCCCGGCGGTCGCCAAGCTCAACCTGAGCCCCTTCGTCCTGCCACAGCTGGCCCTGGAGGGGATGAGCGCAGCTCCGCTGCTCATCGCCGTCCTCTGGGGATGGCGCCCGAAACGAGAGGCGGTGCTCTGGGCAGGATTTCCTGTGCTGGTCGGGCTTCTCTCGCTGGTCATCATCGGCGGAGACTGGATGGGACAGGGACGGCTCTGGTTCCCCGGCATCATCGCGGCGGTGTTGAGCCTGGCCCCGCGCGGCTGCCCCCCCCAGCAGCCTCCCCTCGCGGCATGGCTGGTGATCCTTGTGATGGGCAGGATTCAGCTTCCTTTTCTGGACATCCCCACCTTCCGGTTGCCGACGCTGACGCCATGGCACACCTATGCGCAAGGGCTCCAGACCAGCCTGTCCGACGATGTGGCGTACCTCGTCCAGCAGGCGCCCGATGGCCGGGTCGTCCTCTCGGCAGATGTGGGGATGCCGGCCTTCGTCCCCGGGCTCACGATCGTGGACAGCTATGGCCTCACCGACCCCCGCTTCGCCGCCGGCAGAGAGACGAACGATTGGTCCGCGCTGGCCGAATGGCTGGCCGGCCCGCAGCGACCTGCGCTGGTCCGGGTCGCCCGGTTCGTGCCCGACTGGATCCCGGACGAAGCCACCGGCCCACACCCGATCCTCGATCCCTGGCTCCGCGACCTCGAGGGGGGCTTCACCCAAACCTATACCCTCCGCGATGAGCTGGTCATCACCGAGCGGGGATGGACGGGGTGGGTTCGATACTGGTCCGACAACCCCGACCGTCCAGACCGCTCGACGCAGCAGGCCCGGTGGGCAGCGATGGCCGCGCGGTTCCCTTCGCAGCCGTGGTTGGGATGGCGGCTGGCGATGGCCACCGCGTCGCTCGATCTGGAAGAGGCGGCGTCACTGGCCCACGAGCAGGCCGCGCGGTGGCCGCAGTTTCCACCCTGGAGGAGCCTGGAGCATGCGCTGGATTTCCCCCTCGGCGACGAACCCACCGTCTTCGTCCCCGGTCAGGGGTTCCAGATCCGACCCGGCGCGTCCCGGCAGCGGCTCGGCCCGGTCCCGTCTCCGCTCACGCTGTCGGGGCCGGGGCGGGTGCTTGTGCGGTGTGATGGCCGGGCATGGCAGCAACCATCGCCAGCGGTCGTCGCCACCCCCGACTGCACCTCAAAACTCCAGATCGAGGGACTCGAGGGCGTCGTCTATGCAACGCTCGGGGAGAAGTGAGCCATGGATGCATCCGTCCCCATCGCAGCGGTTGAGCGGCTGCTGGACCTGCTGGCTGCCCAGGGCGTCTCGTTGCCAGCGGACGAAGATCTGTTCTCTGCGCAGCGGTGCGCGCCGTTCATGCGCGACTTCAAGCTGGACATCTCGGTGTCGCTTCGGGACGGGGGCGCCCCACGGGCAAGCGTCAACGACACCGGTGAGCCCGACGCGTTCCGACAGCGACTGCGTGCACAACCGGCGCGGTTGGGGTTGTCCGCCGAGACCCTGGAGACCTTCCTGTCGCGATGTCCTCCCCGAATGGCACAGACAACCCTCTCGTTAAAGTGGGAGCAGCGGCTTCGGACCACGCTGTACTTCGAGGAGCTGCCACGGCACCCGGATCCAGAAGGGCTGTGTGCGGCCCTGTTCTCGACCTATGCGGTGCCGGCGCCGAGACCGGGTCGACCGCTGATGGCGATCGCCACGGACTTCATAGACGGTGAACCCGCAGCGTTGAAGGTGTATCGACACATCGACCTCCAGCAGGACCCTTCGGCGGCGCCTGCGCTGGCGCCGATGCTCCGGCGGCACCCGCGGACCGGTCAGCGACGCGCGATGCTCGCCGAGCGATTCGGGATGGACGGCCGCCTCCGCGGAGACAAGCTGCTCTGGGTGACGGAGGCCAACACCCCCGCGCTCGCTGCACAGACCTGGCGACACGTCAGCCGCCTGGCCAGGCGGCTCTCGTTTCATCGCTCTACGGGGTGGGCGCTGACGAAGGCGCTGGTGGGAGGCTGGCCGTTTGGCCCAGGCTGCGTCCCCTATCCCGATCTCGTCTGCTTCAACCGCGCGCTGGACGGCGCCATCGAAGATCTGATCCTCTACATCTCGCTGAAGTGATCGATCAGGCGCAGGTCCACCAGCCGCTGCCATCGCGGAGCGGCGCACAGATCCCACCCAGCGTGATCCGCTCGCCGCCTTGCGGAGGCTCGACGGCGTGCCAGACCTGAGCGGCGGGGTGGATCAGCAGGGTCCCCTCTGGCGCATCGTACCGGTCAAACCGGGCGTCCTCTGCTGGGACTTCGTCGGGGGCGTGGGCGCCGGGATAGACGCGCAGCGCGCCGCCGTCGGGGCTCCCACGAAGCATCAGATACCAGACCAGCTGTTCATCGAGGACACAGGCCTCGCGCAGCTCGGCGTAGGCCGATGTCTTCGGGTAGCGATCGATGTGTCGGGGCGCGCCGTCTCCCTCCGGCATCCGCCGGGCGGAGGCGATCTGTCGGCCGGGAGCGATCTGCACGGCAGACGGCGTCAGCGACTGCAGCGCATCGAGGACGGCCGCTTGTAGCGGAGCAGCCAGCGCTCCCAACCCCGACCATAATGCGTTGTTTTCCTCATCATACCGCCGCGGATCGGGACCGGTGGGCGCGAGCGGCGTCGGTCCGATCATGCACCCCCACTGGCGGATGGCGCCCAGCGGGCTGTCCACCGGCGCCAACGCGGTCGCGGGGAGCATCTCCAGGCGCGCAAGGATCGCGGCCCGCTGCGCAGGCGTCACCACATCAGCGATCCGATGAACGCGACGGTCCAGCCGGCGGAGGGATTCGAGGATCGCCATCAGAGCACCCCGTGGATCGCCATCTTCTGGATCGCGGGCCGGGTCGCATCCTCGGGCATGGCGAAGTCAAAGCCCAGGTCCCAGACGCAGTGGGCGAAGTCGTGGGCGTGTGCATCGAGCACCGCGGACAGCTCCCGCTTGTGCACCCGGCGCAGAAACCGGGCCAGCGGAGCGGTCTGGAGCCGCGCGAAGTACAACCCATCCCGCCGCGGCTTGACCGCATAACAGATGGTGTGACAGTCGCAGAGCCACACCGGCATCAGCCCCCGCCACGCCGATGGGCGGCCCGACCGGGGCGAGCGCGCCAGCCGACGCCGGGCGTCCTCCAGCTCTGTGTCGGGCTTATAGAAGCTGTAGTGGTTCTCCAGGATCGCTGCTCCGCCCTCAAGCCGATAGCTGAACCCGCCCGGCTCACGGAGGGTCTCCCCGGTGTCCAGATACAGCCGGATCGGAGAGAACCGGCCAGCCAGAAGCCCCTGAATCGTGACCTCAAAACTCCACATAAAGTATGGAATGCGCTCCTCACACCGCTGCGGGAAGGCGCCGAGCGGCGCCAGCGCGTCGGCCACAGGTGCGATCGAGAGCGGGCCCACCGGATCATTGGCCTGGTTGTTGTACAGATAGAACTCGACACCCAGGCCATCGGCGCCGAACTTCAAGGCCCAGACGGTGCGATCCGGGCCGACCGCCTGCCGCAGCACCTCACAGATCGGCCAGACCGCCTCCAACCATCCCGCCCCGCGGAGCGCATGGCGAAACAAGGAGACCGGCTGCAGCCGCCCCACCGGGGAGACGACGGGCTCATAGTCGGTGAGAACATAGTCTCGATGAGCGGTCTCCGCGGTGACCCGGATCTGATCCTGCGACGCGATCATTTCGCGGCGATCCGCGGCGGGAGCGGCCGGAGCAGGTCGGCGTGGTCGCTGACCTCTTCAACATACCGCTCATGCAGTCCCTGACAGCTCTGCCCAAACCGCGGGCACGACGCAGAGTGAGGACACTGAAAGCCACCGTGCCGCTGGGCCCGGCCGCTGAACTCGTCGTCAATGATCAAGGTTGCTCGGTGGTTGTCCAACACGTCGGCGTGTTCTCCGAGCAGACACTCCGGATACCAGGACACCACGACCTTCCGTCCGGCGTCCTTGAGGATCTGGATGGCGCGTCGCAGGTACGGGGCGCTGTCTGCGTAGCTGACATACTCGGCTTGCTGGCCGATGTGACCGAACTCGATGAACGCCCACAGCTGGCACTCGGGGATCTGTTCTTCGACCAGAAACCGGGCCGTCTGCTCCAGGTGTGGATAACTCTGCGCGGTGATGACCGTGTTCGAGATGAGCCGTGCGCCAGACGCGCGGAGATTTTGCAGCCCAGCGCGCATCTCCGCGAAGCTGCTCTTCGAGCGGGTCAGCTGGGCGTCCAGCGCTGGCGTGCCGGCATGAATGGAGACAAAGTACTCGGTGATGCCGGCCTGAATCAGTCGGTCGAGCAGGGCCTGGTGACGGAGCATGCGCCCGTTGGTCTGGATCTGGACGACGTCGAAGCCCCCCGCAGAGAGGGCCTCACGGGCGATATCCGGCAGGTCCCGGCGCAGGGTCGCTTCGGCGCCAGAGAGAATCAGCCGATGGTAGGGGCTGCCCTCTACGACGTGCTTCTGGAAGATGGCGCGCAAAAAATCCCAGCTGGTGTCCGGCAGCTTCAGCCCCAGCTCGCGCTCAATGAAGCAGAACGAACACCGTGAATTGCAGACATAGTTGACGGCGACCGTGAGGCTGTCGATATTCGGATCGTGATGAATCGGGATCTCGCGCATGAATGAAGTATACGCGGCCGCCCCCTCCCTGCTGAAGGTCTTCCGCACATGTCTGGGGGTTGCCGCGGATTCACCGCTCTGGCCCTGGCTTCCGTTGGCAGCGGTCCGCGGCCCGACGCCTCGCTCTGGCCCATTGCTCCATGATCTGTTGTTGCCCACGCCGGACGCACCCGATCGAATCGGCGTCAACGTCTTCGGCCATGGAAGCGACGCGCCCATCCGAGCCCTGGTCGACGCCCATTCGCCAACAGCCTGCCGTCCGCTGCTGCGCGCGGTCCAGCACGCTCGGTGGAATGCAGGGTTCTACGTTGACATGTTCGGCCTGCGTCTCAAGCTGTACCTGACCGGGGACCTCCGCGCAGCGTTGACACAGTGGCCCAAAGGCCTGCCGCCGTGTCAGCCGATGGCCCTGGGCGTCGACCTCACCGAAGATGGACCGCAGCGGCACCGGGTCTATGTGATGGCGAACGACCGCAGCTGCGCGGCGTTGCAAGACGGCTGGTCCTTCGCCACGCCGATGCCCTGGCCGCCGCAGCATCCCGCTGTGTCCCACGGGCTGCTGACCGCGGGTGTCTATACCCAGAAGAGAACGCGAAACTGGATCTTCCGGCCAGACGCGCCGCTCTCTCTGCTCCGCGAGGCGCTCCCCAGCGACCACCAGTTGGCGCTTGACGCGGTCACCGCTCACCCACTGCCTGCGGGGGTCGTCTGGGCGCCGGTGGCGCTCGAAGCCGACAGCTACGCCGACGGTCTGGTGTCTCTGGACTGGCTGCTGACCACCCGGTTCGCCTGACGAATCGCCGATCGGACCGCCGCAGTGGGGGGCTGTGCAGCGTCAAACGACAGCTGCAACGTTCCGTCTGGCTGATACCGAATTCGGATCGTCAGCGTTTGACCATCGGCAGCGCCAAAATCCACGCGCAACCCTGCATGATTGGCCATCCGCAGGGTCCGTGTGTGGCGAAACGCTCCCAGGGAAGCCGCGCGCAGCCGCCGCGCCGTCTGTAGCGCCTGCCGCTTCGCCCGTTCCCAAAGCATCGGATCCACACACCGTATCCCCTGGATCGTCGGACACTGTGCACGCAGTGCGCCCATCGACCACCGAACCCAGCGAACCTGATCGCCCGGTACAGTGCAATGAACAAATACAACCATCCGATCCGTGATCACAGACAAAGAACCGTTCACATGGCGGGCCGCAAAGGTGATCTGGGCCGTGGCACCGTCAGGCCCCTCGGCGGTCAGGACGATCTGATGATCGCGAGGATGTGGCGCCAGACTCCGAAGCATCCACGAACGGGGCGGAGGATGGTCCAAGAGCGCAGAGAGCGTGCGCAGCTCTGTGAGGGCGAAGCTTCGTTGATGGGGATCGCAATCGCGGAGCTGCTCGATCGTCAGCGGCGACAGCTCATCGACGCCATAGAACGCGGCGTACTTCGCTGGCACCCCCCGACACTGCGGACGGAACACACAGCCGTCGCAGCCCGGGGCATAGGTCGCGTCCGAGAACTGCACCGCATACTTCGACTGGAGCGCCTTCCACTCCCCAGACAGATCCGGCGTGATGTTCACCGTCGGCCGGCCGCCATGGTGGATCTGATCGGCCCGCTCCGGCATCAGACAGAGCGGCAGGTTGCCAACATGGACCTCACAGCGTGCGCCCAGGGCGTCGAACTTCGCGAGCATCTCCCGGAAGGCCGGGACCATCTCGGTGTACCGCGGCATGATGTCGCGGAGGTATTCGTCAGAGCGCACGCCGGTGTGTTTGGGGCGGACCACATCGACGTGGAGCTGTCGGATCCCATACTGCGCAACCAAAGCCGGGTACCCGGGCAGCGAAGCATAGCTTCTCGCGTTGACGCATAGGTTTACGGTGATATCGGCGTCATGTGAGGACAGATGCGCCAACGCCGCCATGATTCGGGCGAAGGATCCGGGTCGGCGCGTCACCGCGTCATGGGTGGCTGCGTCACTGCCCTGGATTGAGAACCGCCAGGTGATCGGCCCACGGGCCATCACCGCATCCAAGAACGCCGCCTGCCGCCCCCGCGCACCGTTGGTGAACAGGACGATCTGTGCAAAGCCCAGCGCGACGACCCGATCCAGCACGGTGAGGAAGTCCGGGTGCAGGGTGGGCTCGCCGCCGAGCAGCGTGACACCGCGAACGCCGCTGGCGGCGGCTTCATCGAGGCGTGCGAGCAGTTCATCTGTGGACACAGGCGCGGCGCGGCCCTGCTCGGTGAGCTGCCCGCTGACGCAGAATACACAGCGATTGTTGCAGAACTGGCCGAGGTGAAGCTCAATGTGTTCGGCCTGGGCGAGGGACATCTGCGCCGTATGGTCTGAGACTGCGTTCTGCGTCATCAACCGCCGCTCGAAGTCCTTCACCGCTCCCTCCGCAGGACAGTGTAACGGACCGCCACAGGTTCTCTTCCCTCATCGGGTAATCTGTTTATCTGGAGGGACCGGCCGCGGGGTTGTCTCCTCCCAATGTCAACGGAGGCCTCATGGTGTGGATGACAGCGCTGCTCTCGATCGCGTTCGCAGAGCCCATCCCTGTGGAAGTGGTCGCAGCGGCGGATGGCGGCTTCACCCTGATCCGCGACGGCGCGCCGTTTGTGGTGCAAGGGGTCGGCGGTGAGGATCAGCTGACGCTGCTCACGCGCATCGGCGGCAACGCGATCCGGACCTGGGGCGTCGGCGCGGAAACCGGCGCGTTCCTGGACGCGGCCCATGCGCAGGGGCTGGCCGTCTCGGTGGGCATCTGGCTGGGCCACGACCGCCATGGATTCGACTATACCGACGCGGCACAGGTCGCCGCCCAGAAGGCCGCCGCCCGGGAGGCGGTGCTGGCCTATCGCGACCACCCGGCGGTGCTGGTCTGGGGCGTGGGCAATGAAATGGAGGGCTTCGCCGAAGGCGACGACCCCGATGTCTGGTCCGCCGTCTGTGACATCGCCGACATGGTCCAGGAGCTCGATCCCGTCGCAGGCGTCCACTGCGGCGACTCGCCCACCGCCGATCTCTGCGGTCGTGGTCATCACCGGGTGGTTGGGGTCGAGCTCCTGGACCATGTCGGCGATGTCACAGACGGC
>JBCBLB010000723.1:0-4738 GCA_038520555.1 Myxococcota bacterium
AGGACGACCCCGACACGCTCAGCGCGCTTGCGCCGATCCGTATCCCCGAGCTCACCTGCGCCGAGCAGGCGATACACAACATCACCGCCCAGATCCAGCAGCTCAACTGACTCCACTCCTACAGCGAGGAACCCGACATGTCCATCTCTCTCTCTGACGTCCTGGATCGGGTGCAGTCCGCGCAGCAGCGGTCGACTGACACGAAGAAGCTGCTTGAGGTCGCGGCGGGGCCGTATGCCGTGTTCTGCAAGACGGTGAGCGGCCGAACGATCACCATCAATGGGATGACGCTGACCACTCCGGTGAAGACCCTGATGGAGGAGATCGCGGCCAAAGACGGGACTCCCCCAAAGGAGCAGGTCCTGCTCTATGCAGGGAAGGTGCTGGCGCCGCAGCATCCGCTGGCGCTCTACAACATCCAGCGAGAGGTGACGATTCACTGTACGCGTCGCCTCCGGGGCGGGTACGGAGAGCGAGAGGCGATGCAATACGTCCTCGACCTCAATATGCGCAGAGGCAACGTCGGCAAGGACATCCTCGACACCGAGGGCAGGAGCACTGCCATGAAGGACTTCGGCCGCGATCTGATGAAGTCCCACGACTTCCTTATGGCCATCGCGAAGGAGGAGGCCCCCGAAGGGGATTACATGGCATGGTTGGAGAAAAACTGGCTGCATGTCAACGCCATCGTGCAGGAGATGACCCATGCTGGAAACTGCGGCGACTACGCCAGCGTCGTCGCCTCTCATCTGATCCAGGAGACGACGGACCAGTGGGTCTACCAGGTCGTGATGGAGGGAGACTGCCCGGGGGACTGTACGTTTGAGGAACCCCACTCCTTCGATCACCAGCTGTGTGTGACCTACCCAACCCACAAATACAAAGGCAAGGTCCCCCGGAGCGACGATGAGATGAAGAACCTCACCCTCGAAGGGATGGACGCCAACGTCGCGATGGTCGTCGACGCATGGCACAACCATCGGATCATTTCGTTGAAGCGATGGATGGACGAGGGAGGCAACTGCTACCATCGAATCGGCTTCCGGAACCTGAAAATCCTGACGAAGGACAAGTGCGGGGGCGCCCCCCTGTCCCCCAAAACGCGGAAAGCCATCGAGAAGATCGTGGGAAAGCAAATCGAGAAATACGAAAAGAGCGACCAGTTCGTCTTCGATCGATTCGTGGCGGTCTGGGGACAGGCGCCAAAAGCGGACAAAAAGAAACTCAGGAAATTTGTCCAGAAGTACCACCTCGCCAAAGATGCTTCGGAAGCAGCTTTTCAGGACATGATTGGCTCGCTGAAGGCCGTCTTCGAGAAGGCTCTCATAAAGATGACCGAGAAGGTGGGGAAAAACTACACAGGCTACGCCGCCTCGGAAGACAAAGCGGACTATATCGCTCAGCTGGACAAGCAGATGACGGAGAAAGGGTGGACGGATCCGAAGAAGTCAGCGTATCTGGAGGCGATCTATGCCCAATCGGGCGTCGAGACGGCGGCCTGCGCGCTCCTCGGCGCCAAAAACTATAAAGAGTACGTGGGCTCGCAGGCCCGGCAGCAAGCCCGGATGACGTTCGGCATCCGGGTCTCAAACGAGCTCGAAGACGAGCGGAGCGCCCAGGAGATCGATGGCCAGATGGTCACCATCCCGACCGGTAACTGGGGCCTGTTCGAAAAGGAGGCGCTGAACCTCAGCGATGAGCAGCTGCTGGCCTATGCGGCGTTCTCGCTTGAGAACTTCCTCCGGATCGTCCAGCGGGAGGCCACGCGGGCAGAGCTCTACAGAATCCTCTCTTCGACGACGTCCCAGATGACCGTCCGGTGTATGAAGATGATGGACACAGAGATGCTCGACTACGTCGTCGAAAAAGAAGGCGCCAACGTGTTCGGGACGGCCAACGAGGGGCGCCTGCACGCCGTAATGTTTGAGCACTGGTTCTCCCGAACGGATCAGGCGGAGATGATCCTCCTCAAGCTGATGACTACCGAGCAGCAGTGGCGGTTCCTTCGCTCGACAGATCCGAACCTGGTCATCGGCATGGTGATCCCCTGGTTCGACGAGATCGTCTATGACCAGATCGAAGCTCAGAGCGACGCCAACATCCGGGATATCTGCACATGGCTCGACAACTCGAGGTTCATCACCGCGTTCGGCTACAACGAACGCACCCGCGCCAAGATCATGGCCATCCCTGCGCTGGAGGACCGGGTGATCGACCAGCTCGCGATCAGCCCCAGCCTGATCGCCCCTCACCTCTCCCATGCTCAGATCATCAAAGGCTTCATGCGCTCCAGCGCCCACCGCAGCCAGATGTTGTCGAGCGGGGACATGAAAAGCCGCCTGCAGACCGCCATTCTGGACCAGAAGAAAGACGCCTGGGACAAGGTCTTTGATTGCGGCGATGACAAGGTGATGCAAGCGGTGATGGCGCTGTTCAACGGGACACAACTCGAAGAGATCAAGAACACCTGCTCGGATGCAGCCAGGGAGAATCTGAACCGGTTGTCATGAGCCAGCAAACACCAGCTCACAGCGCAGTCTCACAGCGCAGTCTGACGGTACCGGATGGGTTCTGAGCGCCTCTTTCAGAGAAAGAGGCGCTCACGGGAACGAACGGATTCGAACCGGATCAGTCGCAGGCGAACCGGTCGTAGGAGTTACCGAGCTCGTCTACCAGGACATATTGAACGCCGCTGTCTTCTGTGATGACGAGGTCTTCGTCAAACGTCTGGACCGAAAACGAGTATCCCTCTGGCAGAAGAGAGAGTCGATCGCCGAGTGTGGCCGCGACGTCTTCGTTGACCAGTTCTTCATCGTAGATGCTGGTGTAGTACTTCATCGCATACTGGCAGTCGCCGTCATCGAGCACGAAGACCGTTTGTCCAGCGTAGTGGATGAATTCGGTCGAGAAGGAACGAGCGACCTCACTGACGGCGTACTCCGTGCTTCGCAGTGTGGTTTCGAGGATCGCGTTTCGAGCCGATTGTGGGATGTCGTCGACTGTCTCGATGGTGACGTCAAGGGTATCTTCCAGCGTGGCGACATCGAACAGATCGACGGTGGCGGCTTTGGCCATCTGGTAGCCGAGCCCAGCGGGAACCTCTTCAGGTGTAGCATCGGGGGTGTCGCCCAACGAGAAGACTTGATCGACCGAACGCCACCGGGGGCCCCCGATCGCGTAGACTTCCGGGTCGATCTGCTCAAGCCACTCGTCGGGGCAGTCGTGCAGTCCGACGTCATTCCAGACCAGCATCTTGAGGGTGTCATCTTCGATGATCAGTTCATTGAGTTCGCAGACGCGTTGGCCGCGAATCGAATCCCGCTCAGCCTCGGCGGTGTCCTGCGTATCTCCAGAACACGCAGACAGTGCGAGGAGGGCGGGAAGCAGGAGGAACACTCTCATTCCATTCTCCAGAAGTCCGGGGGGGTGGGTGGTTGAATGGTATCGAGCAAATGTTGAGCAAAGGTTGCGGGGAATCCCACAGACCCATTTTTGTCTGCCCCCTGGATCGGGAAGACGCGAAGCCGAGCGCGTACCCGTGGCCTTTGTTGGAGATAACAAGCCTGCCTTCGACGCCCTCACCTGCTCAAACGGCGGCAGATGGTGCGATGCACCCCAGAGATGAATGGTTCGTCCTTCGATGACGTGCGTTTCCCACCAGAGCCGCTCCTGAAGCCCGTAGGGAAGCCGGATGGTGTAGCCGTCGGTCCACGCTCAGCCCAGCGCAGATACCATTATCACCAGGTACAATATCAAGAGAATGATTATCGGTACTGCGGTAAGAAGCCATGCAACGATTGATTTCCCGATGGACATCGAGGTAACTTCAGACAACCCGATGACGAGTAGCGCCGTGTACCAGACCGAGCAGCCTCCCCAGGGGAGAAACACAGCCAGAATCGATGCAGGGTACTTCGTTATCAGCTGTCTTTGATCCATCGAAACAAAGTCATCACCGATGGTGATATAGAAGCCGAGAAGCAGAACCACCGAGACCAGCTTCGGCACCGAACTCCATGCCATGACATTTCGTATTTGAGAACTTGTCGCTTGATGACCAAGCAAGCGAACCACGCGCTCACAAACCCAGCTCGACACAAACCACATGGAGAGCCCGAAGACGATCCCGTTGGTGAGCACCCCCATGATGTCCCATAGGACATCAACTGTTGTGGGTTCTAACCGCACTTTAAGCTTATTTCGCAAGTTCCGTTCGATGCCCCATACCGCGACCAGACCGAACGCAACCGATGAGGGCGACTGCGTTCCCAGAAGCCGAAAGGCAACCCGGGGTTCTCGGAGCAGAAGGAAGAGAGATGGGGATGTTGGCTCTTCTATGTGATCTTTCATGAATTATCCACAGTTCATCCAGTATTCGATCTCAACAAAAGAGACTCGGGTTGGAAGATCGGATGGCTTGTAACGCTGGCGTAGGGCGTCATCGATATCCTCCAGTGTCAAAACTTCCTGGAGCCCCGTTTTCGGACGATATCAGGACGAACAAATATCAATAAAACCAAACTTTAACCATTATTATCCACTAACCATCTCCGCACCGTTTATTCGCGGTTTGTCCGGAGGAGTTCAGTCGAGTTCGAGGCGAAAATTGACATCGACACCGTATGCTCCACCGATGTCGATATATCGCCCCTGCTGTTCGGTGGCCCAGTATCCGCGGAGGTACAGCTTCCGGGCCAGCCGCTGCTCCAGGCTGACGAAGGTATCAGAGACGCGGTTG
>JBCBLB010000406.1:0-9076 GCA_038520555.1 Myxococcota bacterium
CCACCGCCCCCTCATCGACATGGACCGCGCCGACATCACAGGCCATCGCGAGCAGCAGGAGCCCGGTCATCGCACCGACATATTGTTGCCGCTATTGTTGGTCGGGTAGACCACCGCAGCGACCCGGTTGATGAGCCGCATCACCGGAGAAATCGGCGCACGGTCATCGTCTTTCCGGAGCGATTTGCGGATCAGGGAGCGGATGAGGTGTCGTGTCTTCATCAGCATGCAGTATAACCGCGTCGATTGCGCTCAGGCGGTCCACGCCTGGATAAGGAGGACCCCGATCGCGCACTCTACGGGTTCATCGCCCAACGTATCGCAGATCTTCTGACGGACCGCAGCACGATCGGGCGCCGAGAGGGCCGCGCTGTCATAGCTCCGGCGGAAGGTCTCCCACAACGTCGCCGCGGTAGCCGTCTTTGTCAGCGCCGAGGGCGTGATCTGGACTCGGGCGAACCGCGGCGCGAGCAGCGCCTGCAGCCCCTCCACCGAGGTCGTCCGCGGGTCTCCCATGGCGGGCACTGTGGGATGATGCGACCAGATGCTCGCTTCGATGCGCTCGGCCACAGCGTTCCGTCCAATCAGAGCGGGCACGACCGCACAGAAGACACCACCAGGTAGCAGCCCGGTGGCCACAACGTCGAGGACAGGCTCCACGGGGTTCATCAGCATCAACGCCAGATGACAGGAGACCGCACCCAGCTCACCGGCAGGGATCTTCAGGGTTTGCGCCGGCCCATGGTGCCATGCGGCGCGCTTTTTGATGCGCCGGCGCGCGCGTTTGAGCTGGACCCCGGAGAGGTCTGCGCCAATGACGGCCCCGGGTGGGTTGGGCCGGCCCAGCATCTTCTCCAGCAAAAAACCGTCCCCACAGGCCAGATCGAGCACAACTTCTCCATCCGCAGCCTCAACGACGACATCTGCCAGCCAGTCATAAGAGGATCGATGGTCGCCCGACAGCGTCCAGTCCTGAAACGATGCCGGCGTGGCGCCGGGGTTTGTATCATGAAATTCCCGTAGAAAGGTCTCTGCGTCCATCATCCCCTCTCGAATCGTCCAGCCTATATCCAGCGTCAAGAGCGATCGAGCCGTCCGACCAGGGTCGCAGCCACGAGATACGCCGTCAACGCGAGGACCATCGCCCAGGAGTATCCCAGCGTTCGGGTAACCAGGACGGTGAGGAAGCCGCCGACCACGCTCATCCATCCGTTGACCGCCCATGCCCACGGCACCATTCGGGGGCGAACCAGCCGCATCCCATACGGAAAGCACATCCCCATCGCGACGCTCAGGGGAGCCAGCGACAGCCCCGTGGCGATCAACCGCACCCACAGCGGCGCCGCGATCAAGGCGTTGACCAGGAGCTCGGGGATCACAAACGCCTGCACGAGCCCCAGCAGGATGACAGCCGTCAAGGCGCGCCGGAGCCGCACAGCGACCTGATGGCGAGGCCCCCGAGAGGAGAGCACGCTGCCCACCCCGCTGAAGATCAGCATCGAGAACACCACCGCAGAGATCGCATAGCTGGGATGGCCGACGAACAGGGTCAAGTGATAGAGCAGGACCAGCTCGACGGCCAGATACCCTCCGCCCAGGCATGCGGCATAGCCGATCACCGCGCCTTCTCCACGCAGCTCTCGCCGCCCCCGGAGCAGCACTGGCAGCCCGATCACCACCCCTCCGGCCAGCGCTGCGATCGCGCCTTGCGTCAGGAGCGTCCGGTACATCATCCCTTCGGGAAAGGTGTTGGTTCGGAGCGCATCCACCATCCGCCGGGGCGAGTCGAGGTAGGGATGATCGTCCGTCTGCACCGGAGGCATCGGCGCCAGCGCGCGTCGAGACCGTGTGGCCGTCGAGACCGGAAGCTGACGAAGGACCTCTTCGGGATCCTTCTTGGGCAGCAGCGGATCGAGGACGATGGGAAACGTCGGATAGTTGCGCATCGCCGAGACCAGCGCGGCCCGCTACCGGGCGGTCCAGGGGCGGGGGCGGAGCAGAAAGACCTGATTCGAGCCGCCGATAAAGGCGATGTGTCGATACGGTTCTTCGACGCCACGTTCACGAAGGGCCGCCGCAGCGTTCCGAGGAGCCCACCGGGTCTGGGCGAGGTTGGTCAGGCTGAGCACACCGTCCGGCGCCAGCCGGTCCAGATACAGGTGAAACGCTTCCTTCGTCGTCAGCAGCGAGGGAGACCATGCATTGGCAAGGAGCCCGTTCGCCCCGAACAGGTTGGCGTTGACCAGCTGGATGATGTGGTACCGCTCCGGCTCCGCCCGCATCAACGCTGAGCGAGCGTCAGAGACGATCTGGCGCACACCAGGCGCCCGGTAGGGGTTGAGTGGGCTGTCATACCGCTCCGCGACCAGCTCGAAGATCTGACCCTCAACATCGATAGCATCGATGTTTTCGTATCCGAAGTGGCGGGCGGTGACCACATCCGGGCCCGCGGACGATGCCAGGATCGCCACCACGCCCCTGGGCACCCCGAGCTGGTAAACCAGTCCCCGGTTGGGCATCGCCAGCATGGGCGCGAGCTGCACCGGATCGACGACCACATTCGACAACGTCGCGTTGTCCAACAACACCGTCTCATGCGAGCCCTCGTCGAAGACGGTGATTCGGGTCAGCCCGGTCCATCGGGTCTCCAGGACCTGGACTGTGGACCATGCAGCCGGCGTGCGGATCGTCATCACCGCCTCGCCGCCCAGCGTCACCCCGAGCAGCGCGAGGCACATCAGCACGCCGCCGCCAGACACCAGCCGCGCCCCGGTGGAAGGAGCCACCGACAACGCCGCGGTCATACACAACAAGACGATAAACCAGACCGTGTCTGGCCCCTGAAGGGCTGCGATGGCGGGGATGAACACCGCAACCGCGAGCCCGGCGCCGATCAGATCAGCGCCATACAGGACCCCGAGCCGCTTCGACCGATGCTCAAACACCCCCGCCACTGAGATCCCAGCGAACAACGGCGGGATCGAGAGGATGGGCACGAGCAGCGCGAACCATCCCCAATTGAGGAGCGAGAACCGCTGCGCCGCGCGCGGCTGCCAGGCGAGCGAGAGCCCCTGTCCGTCATGAACGAGCGGGAAGCTGACGGCGCACCCGATCGCCAGTACCGTGGCGAGCCCCTGTGCCACAGTCAGCCGAAACACACCTGTTCGCAGAGAATCTGCATGCAAAACCGGCCAGAGGTGCTGCACCAGCGCCCCCACCCCCATCCCCAGCATCGCCACCGACAGCGCGAGGTGGGCCAGATCTGAAAACAGCACCACCGCGAAGACCCGGGTGAGCGTCAACTCATACAACAGCAGCGCAGCCGACAGGCAAAAGATCGCTGCGAGCAGCCGGGCCATCGTGCGCGCTCCTGAGGTTCCGAGGGGACCAGCCATCTTCGCTAACGGCTATCCTCTACAACGGAAGCGCCGAATCTCCTGACCCTCTCCAAAATAGAAGGACACCCATGCCTCTCCTCGACCGTCTGCTCGCGCTGCTCGGCCTGGACTTCTCCTTCGATCTCGACGAAGCGCCCTTCCATGCGATCACCCCGACCCTCAGCCTGGGCGCACGTCCGAGACCCGATCAGGTCTCAGCTCTCCAGGAACTGGGGATCACTCATGTCGTGAGTTGCCTCGCCACCAATCGACGCGCCACAATTGATTTCCTTCAGGAAGACTTTGAGACGCTGTTCTTCCCGATCCATGATGGCATCCATGAAGACATCCGCGAGAACTTTCCTGCGTTCTTCGCCTTTGTCGAGGGCGCAGCCCCGGGCCGGGTGCTGGTTCACTGCGAAGTCGGGGTCAGCCGCTCCGCATCGATGGCCATCGCCTTCGTGATGAAGACCCAACACCTGCGCTTCTATGAAGCCTATCTGGAAGTACGCCGCCGTCGCCCCCAGGTCCTGCCCAACGTCGGCTTCGCCTCTCAGCTCCAGCAGTTTGAGCACGCGCTGTTCTCCGAGCCCCGCAGCGACGGACACACCTCGTTGACCCGCTACCTTCACGAGGTCTGCAAGGTCCCCGTCGAGATCGATGTGCTCCAGGACGCGCTGGAAGACCACGGCTTTGATGCGATGCGGGCCATCCGCGGCGTCTTCGGGGACGACATCCCGCGGGTCATCCAGGGCGTTCGGCGCTGACGCTCACGGCGTGCGTGGACGCTCCATGCCCACCAGCTCGGTGCGGAGGGGCTCGCCCGGCCCAGCGAAAACCATCCCCAGCCGCTCATCGGAGGTCTGGGTGACCGTCACCTTCACCTGCGCCCGCCCCTTCGTCGCCCGAAAGATCACCGCGTCACCGGCTGCGACGGTCAGGCTCCCCGTTTCACCGGACGCGAGCGGCTGGCGTTGCTGGGCGTCCCCATTTTGCAGCAGCACGGCGCCGCGAACGCTGCGTGCATGCACCGTCAGCGGTCCCGACTGGTTGCCCCCGACCATAAAGGCGGCGCCTGCCGGAATGACGACGTTCGAACGCCCAACTGTGCCCTCTGCCAGCGGCTCGGGGAACGGCTGGTTTCGCCATGTACATGCCCCCACAAGTAGCCCCAACGCAGCCCATCGAGCAGCATAAAACATGCTTCCCTCCTTGATTCTTTGAGGAGGTAACGCCCGAAGTTCCGATGACGATCGGCGGCGACAAATCGAGACGTGTTGAAATCTTACAGAACACAAAGCAGGTCAATATTGTTCAGATCACGCCGTTCCCTCAAGCACACACCCTGGGGAAGACATGATGAAAACGCGCAATGTCAACGTCATGATGGGACTCGTGACCATCTCGCTGTGTTCACCGGCTGCTGCGCTCGCGCTGGACTGGGATCATGAGGACCTGAAGTACGGCAGCGACGATCCGGATCGGCAGTGGCTGAACATCTACATGGCCGACGGCGATGAACCGACGCCGGTATACCTGTATGCCCATGCCAACGGCGGGAGCGCCGATGTCATCGATCCGAACTCGGTCAGCTCCATCGTCGGCGCCGGATACTCTCTGGTGAGCTGGGAGTCGTTCCCCAGCATCGACTCTCAGGAAGACATCGAGATCGGTCAGGCCGACGCCGAGAAGATGTTCGACTGGATTCAAGAGAACGCAGCGACCTACAACCTGGACCCCGATCGGATCATCGTCGGCGGCCGATCGCGTGGCAGCATCCTCAGCTGGCGGCTCGCCCACAGCGCGGACCCCACCATCCTCGGCGTCTACTTCTACAACGCCCTGCCAGACGGCGCCTGGTCCGACCTCGACGCCTGGAATCCGCTGGACGACGTCAACGCAGGCAGCCCGCCGATGTACCTCGCGTTCGGCCCGGCGGCGAACGACGGCGACTCCCACAACCCCGCCAACCTCTACCCGGTGGTCGACCTCTACGAAGCGTTCGACATGGCGGACATGATCACGCTCACAGAGGACATGACCGCGGACGGCCTGTATCCGTTCCACTTCTTCCCCGCGTTCGCTGCAGGACTCGACGAAGACGGCTCACGAACCGATGATAGCGACGACGTGTCCGACAGCGGTGACCGCACCGGCTGCCACACCGCGCCGCTGCCCTTCGGCGCATGGGGCCTGTTCGGCCTCGCAGCCGTGCTCTTCCGGCGTCAACGGCGCTCGTAGTAGTGGATGATGGCGCGGCACATCTCTCTGCGGCCCCAGACCGTGCCCTCGCCCTCCTGACCGAACCCGACGGCTTCGTCGCCGTTGTTCCGATACATACAGCTCAGATCCAGCGCGCTGCCGGTCTCAAGCGATGGCGCATCATCTTCCCCATAGATGGCCTGTTCGATCCACTTGGGGGCGAAGTCCCCGTTGCTCGCCACGCAGGTCCCCGAGTCCGGCGCGATGAGGGAGGCGGTGTGGCCGAGCTTGCCCATCCCGACCTCAGCAGAGAAGACCGCGTACCGCTTCGCACCCGCGCCGTCTGCCGGGATCGTCGCTGAATAGTCGAGGACGGTCTCGCCCCGCGGCACCGAGAACTGATCCCGCTCTGCTGTTGTCTGGGGACCGACCGCGAGCCACTTCAGCTCTCGGGAGATCTCCTCCGGAGCGGCCCAACGCGCACGGAGAGACAGCTGGTTGAACCAGGTCATCGTGCCCGCGTCGGTATCGATGACCCCGTTCTGGTCCAGGGCGTTGAACTCATCGGCGTCAAAGTGCGTGTGAAAGTCTGCCCGAAGGATGAAGGTCCACCCCGGCTCGAACCGTAGCCCGACCCCTTCGGGCAGCTCGATGGCATCGCCACCGGGGACCGTCCGCCACAGCGGGATGGCGCCCGAAAAGCCCAGCCCCGCGTCGCAGCGGTACCAGTCTTCGCCCCGCTCTTCCGCGGCGGCCCGGGCGTCCGCGCTGGCCCCTGTGGTGTCGATCACAAGCTGTGAATTAAGGTATATCTGGCCGATTCCCATCGTGGCCTGGACACCGGTCAGATAGCCGGGAGCTGTCCGCATCGGATCGAACGAGATGCAGAACCAGTCGTCCTCCATCTGATCGTACTCCCGCTCGTCGTAGCCGTACTCGTCCATGTATCCGTCATCATCACCGTCCGGGTGGACGAGAAACCCGTCGTTGAGCACGTCGAACTGGGACGACTGATACTCCTCGGAATCTGCAAGGTCCGGAACAGCCTGCGCAACCAACGGCGCGAAGGGATCGACATACTCCCGATGGTCAGTGCGGTTAAGATATTCGACGAGGATCGCACGCTCTTCATCTGTGAACCGTTGGTCGTTGAGCTGCGTGTGCGGAGGGGTACAGCCAGCGGCCCCCTCATGATTGGACGTAAGAGGCATCTGCTGCCCCCGATCCGGATCGGTCTCGATCTTCTCCAGGATCCGGCCGCGAAGCCCAGAGACATCCTGATGGGTCTCCAGCCGGCGATACGTCGACAGGCGATCCGCGGCGTGACAACGAATGCACCTGCGCTCGATGATCGGCCGGGCGTCCTCCCAGGAGGCGATCCCATCGTCCGTATCGGTGTCTGTATCGGTGTCCGTATCGGTGTCCGTGTCGGTCTGTTCGTCATCAGCGTCCTGGCCACCGTCGACTGGAACGTCGGACGTGGACGGCTCTTTCTCCGATGCCGTACACGCGACGCCGCTCGCGATCAATAAAAGGACAATGGGGCGGATCATGTAACGCGAAGCCATCATGGGCCCCCTTCAGGTGACAGGAGAAGCACAGTACTGGCTTTGATCGTACCTCATCGTGACACTACGACTCAAGCCTGACGAGATGTTCATCGAAAGAAGAAAGGCTTCTGTGCGCTCAAACGATAAAGCAAGCGGTGATGTCCTGGTTGTTCTTCTTCGCATGCGCCGCTGCCCCAGAGCCGCCCGATGGGCAGCGTTACGCCGCGGCGCTCTCTGCACCGCCGGAGACGGCTTTTGCGCAGTGTGCTTCGATCCGTTCTTCCGAGGTTCGCGGTGACTGCCAGGTCGCCAATGTGGCACGGTTCCTGGCGGCGGGGGGAAGCATTGCGGCCGCAGAAGCACACTGTGCGTCGATGACCGACGCGTTCTGGGGTGCGGAGTGCTGGTTCCAGATCGTCGACAGCGCTGCGCTGGGCCTCGAAGATGCCCGTCGCCTCTGTGCGGCGAGTACGGTCTTCTCCCGGCCCTGCCTGGAACATGCGATGCGGCGCGATGCGGCGCTGATTCCCTCGCCGGTTGGGCAGGAACCACGGCTCCGCACGGACCTCCAGCAGCTCGTCGTTCACGCCCTCCCCGATGTTCCCACCGACCGCCAGCGGATCATTGCAGAGCAGTTGTTCACCGCGCGGATCGCAGGGCGGTGGCGTGAGATGCCTTTCGACCCTGCGCTCTGCGGCATATTGGATGAGATGACGTGTATGCACGCCTATCAACACAGCATCCAGCGCCAGATCGGCGCGGTCTGTGGTGCGAAGCCGGCCACCATCGAGCGGGTCCGGGCGAGCGGGCTGAGCGGCTGGACGGTCGCAGGGGCTGCGCTCGCAGAGGCAGTCTGGGCGCACGTCTGCGCGCGCTG
This sequence comes from Myxococcota bacterium, assembly GCA_038520555.1. Lineage (GTDB taxonomy): Bacteria > Myxococcota_A > UBA796 > UBA796 > UBA796 > JBCBLB01. The sequence goes on from JBCBLB010000406.1 coordinate 8,007, forward strand.
ACTCAGCAGCGAATCAATCCACCCAGCAGGTCGAAGAAGGACAGCTGCAGTCCCTGAAGCGCGGCCTTACACTGGAAGATCCAGACGTCGTGTTCGACGAGCCGATCGACGCCATAGACCACCTCAATGAACGCAGCGTCCAGCGCCCCCGCGTCCTGACGTGCGAGCAGGAGCGTCCGCACCAGCGCAACCTTGATCAGCAGCCGCTCGATATGGGCGCTGAGATCGGGTGCTTCGGTGAACCACTTCGTCAGCAGATGGTGTTCCACATACCGCTTCAACGGTCCCGTCAGCGCAGCCCCGATCTCCGGCCAGCGTGTCGCACGTCGTTGGAGATAAGCGTCTCTGTCCAGACCCGACATCGCGGCAGCGATCTGACGGCGTGGTCGCGGATACCGACCCACATCCTCGCCCAGAGCGGTGACCTGTGAAAGCCAGACGTCGACGAACCCCTCTGGCGGCACTGGACGCAACGCACCGACGATGGTGTCCTGGTACCCTGCGTCCTCAAACTGCGTGAGCAGCTCCAGGACCGGGTCAGCCGACGCTGCGGCGCGGTTGAACCGCGCGACGCTGGCAGCGCTGAACCGAGCGAGAATCCACAGCCGCTCGGACATCGGACGCGCTGCGGCGAGGGCGACCAGACGCGGCCGAATCGATTCGAAAGATTCGAAGTATGCACCCGACCGATCGATGGCCTGGCCGAGGTTGATGGGGGGATCCGCGGGCAGGTCGATGGGCACGCGCTCCAAGCCATCCTCAGCGAGGAGCGCGAGCCGCGCGACCTCCGGGCAGGACAAGAACCCGGCCAGCTCTCGCCGCCCGTCTCGATGCACGCCCAGGTTGCGCGGATACGACGCGCAGGTCCGGGGCAGCTTCTCTGCGCCCAGGGCCTGCTGGAACCCGCAGAACTTCTCTGCCGTGAGCAGCGGGCAGAAGCCCGCAGCGTTCATCTGGAAGCGGCCGACCCGCTCTGCACTCCGATGTTTCTCTGGATAGCGGCGGACGATCTGGTCGGCCGCGTCCTCCCCCTGCCAGCTATGAGGCGCTGCGAAGCTGGAAGGGGGAGG
>JBCBLB010000678.1:0-5131 GCA_038520555.1 Myxococcota bacterium
CGCAGATCAAGGCGGCGATGACGGACAGGAGGCGGCGTGAGGTTCTCCGGCGCCGATGGCGGCACCGGCAGACGACGTGACGATTCATCGGTCGACGTCACTCCGCTCATCGACATCATCTTCCAGCTCGTCCTGTTCTTTATGGTCTCGACCACCTTCATCTCATCGCCCGGGATTGAGGTCGATCTTCCCCGCTCTTCGGCCCAGACGATCCTTCAGGACGACAATGATCTTGAGGTGTGGATCACCCGGGACGGCGCGGTCAAAGTCGACGACGTGGCCGTAGACCAGGCCGGGCTCCGCGCCCGGTTTGAGGCCGCCCGGAAGAAGAACCCGCGCACCCTCGTGATCGTGAAGGCGGATAAAGACGTTGATCATGGGCGGGTGGTGGCTGTGATGGATATGGCCCGTTCGCTCGGCCTCGGCCGGCTCGCCATCGCCACCGAAGCCAACGTGGCGGCGCCCGGTGGCGGCGGGGACGACGCCCCCTGAACCCACTGACCCATGACAGCCAGCGGAACATCCGATATGGTCTTGTCACGTCAACAGCGGTCTGTGGCGTGGAGGGCTGCCTTGGACAAACTCGTGCTGCGATTCTTCTTGAACGTGCTCCCCTTGAGCGTGGTCATTTTCGCTGTGGGCTATACGCTCATCGGGGAAGAGGGGATCCTCAATCGGCACACCCTCAAGCAGCGCCTGATCTCCACACAGGATCAAGTCGAACGGCTTGAGACCCGCAACGACATCCTGCGGGCCCGCATCCGCGCCATCCGCGAAGATCCGGACGCCGTCCGCCGCGAAGCCGCCGACAGGCTCCTACTCGCGCCCTCTGGAAGCACCATCTACCGCTTTCGCTGATTTCGCTCAGCGTTTTGAGGCCCTATAACGAAGAACCGCCGATCAAAGAACCGCCGATCAAATAACCGCCGATCAAAAAACCGCCGGTCATCGCCGGCGGTTTGATGTGTGGTGGTGAAGGTTCAGGCTTTTGGGGCCCAGGACTGACACCAGCCCGCCGCCTTCACGTTCTTGCCCTGGAAGATGGTGCAGGGTCCGGCTTCTTCGCCTTCTTTGCCCTGATACAGGGAGCAGTTCGCGCAGTTGGAGCCTTCCTTAAAGGCGGCGATGGCGCTGGTGTCTGCTTCGGCGATGTTTTCCACGTAGCCGAGCTGCTTGGCGAGCTGGTCGTTGGGATCCACGTTGGTGGTGGCTGCTGGCTGTGGGGTGGGCGCGGGAGCGGGTTCGGGCTTGGCTTCCGGCTTGGGTGCTGGCTTCGGGGCCGGAGGCGGGGTGGGCTGACCGCCGCCGTCGCATGCCGTGATGAGAGAGCCCAGGGCTGCGCCGCCCACAATGGTCAGCGCGCGGCCAAGAAAATGCCGACGACTGTTGTTGGTCTTGCTTGCCATGATAAATCACCTCGTTTCCATGGTAGGATGTTCATCTAAAGCCGATTTCAAAGAATCGGAAGTGGTCCTCGGGGTTTTTCCCGTGAACATCGGACGATGCGAACCGTTGCGTTCTATGATAACCGTGGTCGTATGCATATATATCGGTGGGACCTTGACAAGACGTATCTGGAAACAGATTTCAGCTCACTGCGGGGTCTGGTGCGGGCCGCCACGGAGCCTGCGGCAGAAAAACGCGCGGTTCCAGGTGCCCCCGCGCTCATTCGGCACCTGCGTGACCGTGATGACGCTCGGCTGTTCATCCTCTCCGGCTCCCCCACCCAGATGCGTGAGGTCCTCGAGGAGAAGCTCCGCCTCGACGGTGTTCGCTATGATGGGTTGATCCTGAAGGACAACCTCTCCAACCTTCGCCGGGGTCGCTTCCGTGCCATCCGGGGCCAGTTTGGCTACAAGCTCCCCCAGCTGCTCATCAGCCGCCGGGGGATGGGGCGCGCGGTTCGGGAGACGCTCTTCGGCGACGACGCCGAAGTCGATGCCCTGATCTACTCGGTCTATGCCGATGTGCTCGCTGGCCGGCTCCGATCTGCCCAGATCTCTCGGATCATGGAGTCTGCTGGCGCCTACCCCGACCGGATCGACTCCGCGCTGGAGAGCATCGCCGCGTTGCCCACCGGTGAGGTGGTCGAACGCATCTTCATCCACCTTGAGCGGGGCACGCCGCCCGGGAAGTTCAGCGTCCTCGGTCATCGGGTGGTGCCAGTGTTCTCCTGGTGGCAAGCCGCCCTGGTCCTGTTCGGTGAACACCGCCTCAGCCATGACGGCTTGATGGAGGTGCTTCAGGAGGTCATCTCCGCGGAGGGGTTGACCGACTGGTCGGTCGCCGGCCTCGCTCAGGATATGGTTCTTCGCGGCCATCTCTCTGCGGCGATTCTGGACAGGCTGCCCGGGGCTCTGGGGAAGCGCTGCCAGCAGGCCATCGGGCGCATCACGCCACCGCCGCCGCGCTCGATGACGCCCCGGACCGTGGACTACCTCGCGTTGCTCAAGGGTTGGGAGGACGGAGGGCGCTGATGGGTTATCCTCGGCTGACCTCTGGCGCCGGTGAAGATGATGACGTGGATGTGGTGGATGTGGATGAGCATCGGTCGAGCCGATGCGTTGACGCCGCCCCGGGCTGAAGCCGTCATCAGCGCCGATGGCGTCTACCGCCTGATCGTCCACCCCGAGCAACCCTGGCAGGCCGCAGAGATCGCCATCGCCGGCTCGCACTCCGAAGACGTGGGTCAGACGCCGTCTGGTCAGACCATCACCCTCACCGGCCGTCTCAGCGCGCCTGGCGTCATCTGGCTCAACATCACCGCTGCCCTCGACGCACACCGCGGTGTCAACTGGGTCTTTTCCGTCGAGCCGGAGATCGTACCGGTCGCACCCCCAGAGATGCGACGTATCCGACGTCGATCGCTCAAGCGGCGGCTGTTCCAGCGGCGCGCCCAGAAACAGGACGCCCCGACGCCATGACCCTCGATGATCTGAACGCTGAAGCCCTCGAAGCGCTCGTCGAAGCGCTCGCCGATCTCCGGCACGATCTGGGCAAATATGTGACCTTTGAGGTCCGCTTTGTCGGCCGCGACGTGGATGATGAGTCGCTTCGACGCGCCCTCATCGCCGACATCACCCGGACCCGGCAGCGGGGCGCTCATCAGGAGAGCGCGTGGCAGCTCTGGGCGCGGATGCGGCCCGGCGTGATCGGCGACGATGCCGATGTGACTGAGATTGATGCGGCGATGGTGAGGCTGAAGGCGATCGATCTGGCGACCGCAGACCGGGCGCAGCTCGACCAGGCCGCCGATGAAGCGGTGCGTATCGCAGGGGCTTGTCGCTCGCTGCTCCAGCGAGCGGCCACCCGTGCGGATGCGTTGGAGGGGTAGACGATGGCAGATATTTTGGTCATCGATGATCAGGATCGGAGCTTTCAACTGTGTCAACGGACGATGCCAGAGTTTAATTGGCACGGCCCGGCGCGCTCATGGGGCGCCGCACAGCAGATGCTCAAGAAACACAAGCGTCGGCTGGAGCTGGTCCTTCTGGATATCCACTTCGATCTTCCTGCGGAGCAGCTGCTCGGTGTCCCCGACGCCCCCACTGAAAAGGCCATCCGTCAGGCCCAGCGGACCCAGGGCTCGCACATCCTCGAAGCCCTCCGCCGGAGCATGCCCGACCTCCCGGTGATCCTGATGACCGCCCGTGGCGGGTTCGGTCTGGAGAGCCTCGCCGATCGACATCAGGCAGAAGAGTACACCTACTTCCTGCAAGATGAAGACATCGACGCCCGGACCCTTCGCGCACAGGTCTCCAGCATCCTCCGCGCTCGGCGCGGCCGTGAGCAGGATGGGCCGATTTATTGGGGGCGCTCGATGCCCATGCGCCGCATCCGCCAGCGGCTCGGTGTGCTCGCCCGGGGCCGGCTCCCCGTGATCCTGGCGGGGCCGACGGGGACTGGAAAGTCACTGATCGCCCGTCATTTTATCCATCCGCGTTCTGGGCGGCGGGGCAAGTTCGTCGCCGTCGACCTCGCCACGTTGCCCAAAGACCTCGTCGCCGCGCACCTGTTCGGCTCCGTCCGGGGCGCCTACACCGGCTCCGTCGCTGACCGGAAAGGCGCGTTTGAGGAGGCGGATGATGGGACGCTGTTCCTCGATGAGGTGGGCAACCTCGGTCTGGAGCACCAGAAGATGCTGCTCACCGTCCTCCAGGAAGGGGCGGTGACCCGTCTGGGCGATGTGCGGGAACGGAACGTCGACGTCAAGCTGGTCGTCGCCACCAATGAAGATCTCAGCGAGATGGTCCGGAAGGGACGCTTCCGCGCAGACCTGTATATGCGACTCAACCCCGCCGCGACGGTGCCGCTCCCGCCGCTGCATCAGCGTCAGATGGATCTGGAGCGTCTGCTGACGTCGATGGTCGAGCGGGTCGCTGCGCTCCCGTCCTTCGCCGAGCTGCTGGCCGAATACGCCGAGCGGGTTCGCCTGGGGAGTCTTCCGGGAGGGAGCGGGCAGGTCGTCCGCCCCCTCTTCCATGGCGATGAGATGCCTTCGCCGGCGCCGGGTGTGTTGTTGATGCTCTTCTCCGAGCGCGCCATTCGACAGCTGCGCCAGCATCGATGGCCTGGCAACCTGCGAGAGTTCGCCATGACCGTGGAGAACGCCCTGACCCTCAGCCTGGCAGAGGCGATCGCCGCGGGGGAGCAGCCTGGCGCTGCAGAGACCCGGGTCGATCTGATTCAGGTGCGCCCCAAGCTGGTCCGTGACTTGCTGCGTGCGACCGCGCTCGCCGCTGAGGAAGGCGATGGGGGGCTGTCTCTTGACGTTCGGGTGCGTCCCCATGAGACCCTCAATCGGGTCGCACAAGACGTTGAGCGGCAGTATTTTACCCGGTTATATCTGGACAATCGGGGTGATTTTGCTGCGATGGCCGGCGCGCTGCTCGACAACCCTGACGATGCCCGGAAGGTCCAGCTCCGGTTCAACCAGCTCGGCCTCAAGGTGCGCGACCTCAAGGAGCAGATCCCGTGATCACCGCCCTGATGCTGGCGCTCTTCCTGGCCACTGCCGACGCGCAGGACGGGAAGACCCTCGTCAGGGCGGTGATCACGGGATCTGCTCCTTGAGGTCGCGCACCTTGAGGCCGAGCTGGTTGAACCGGAGCTGGACCTTCCGGGCATCGTC
>JBCBLB010000802.1:0-4039 GCA_038520555.1 Myxococcota bacterium
GACGTGTCTGTCAGTGAGATCGCCGCGGGGCTGACGAGCCTGTTCGATGACATCGCGCTCCGCGCGCGCCGCGATCTTCAGCTGAGCGCGATCGATGAGCTGACCCTGCGGGCGAGCAGCGGCGAGCGGTACGTCATCCGACCGCTCGCGCCCAGTCGCACGTCCTACCTCTACCTGGTCGTCCAGGTGCCGCGAAACACGGCCTGGCGACGAAACACCAACATCCTCGTCCGCCGCCTCAATGAGGAGCTGACGTCTCTGATGGATGCGATCGATGCAGACGAATGATACGCCGCTCTTCGCGGAAGAAGACTTCGAGCAGCTGCTCGCGGAGCTGTCCACCCCGGACATCCCGCTCACCGCGGCCGTTCCCATCGCGGACGCCGGCGCAGACAACCGCTCGCCGGATCAGCTCGTCTTCGAAGATGGCCCGGACGTCAGCGGCGAGCTGGTTCGCCTCGGGCGCCAGCTCACCGGCCAGTACATCGACGTCCTGGCCAATTACACCCAGGCGGTGTTCTCCAACCAGGGCAACGCAGGGACCGGCAAAGGGCTGCACGGCGCGTTGACGTCGCTCATCCGGCTCGCAGACGCGACAGGGGACGCTGACCTTCTCGATCAGCTCCAGCGCCTGCTCGCGCTCACCGAGCAGGGGGTCCCCACGCGACGCACCGCGCGGGACCGGTTTTTGCGCGCGCTGCGCGAGCGCGTCCTCCACATCGCGGACTGCCTCCAGGACGCCGATCGGGATCGGCTCCGGGAGCTGATCCTCTACGATCGGGCCGCGTTGCCGCTGCTCAACGAGATCGGGAACATCCATGGCATCGGCCCGCGCCGGCTGGAGCGGCTGTACTGTGCCGGGCTGTTCACCGTCAAGCGCGTCGAGGCCGCCTCGCCAGAGGATATCTCCGCGACCACCGGCATCCCGATGACGCTCTCAGAGCGGATCGTGGCCACGACCCGGGCGTTCGCAGAGAGCCGACGGCGAAATAGCGTCGAGGAGATGCGTGACCGCATTCAGGTCTTCCTCAACACCCTTCCTCAGCTGGACCCCTCGAAAGATCGGGCGTTGATCCAGTCTGCGTGGTCTGCCCTCGGGCAGCTGCAAGAAGCGCTCAACCGACTGGAGGCAGACGAATGAACTGGTCTGAGTATCTGGGCAAAATATCTGAGAAAACCGGGATCTCAAACAAGAAGGTCCATGCGGTGATGACCGCTGCGGTCGACGTGGCCATCGAAGAGCTGGAGCGCGGTGGTGTGGTGAGCTGGTTTCGCCTCGGGGCGCTGAGCACCCGGTGGCAGCACCCCCGCACCCTCCGCCAGGTCAACAATCATCGGAAAGTCCGAATCGACGGCCGGTATCGCGCACATTTCCGGCCCGCGGCTGAGCTGAAGCGGCGGCTGCTGGGCCGCACTCCCCAGCTGTGGCGCTCGCCTGTCCATCAGGCGGCGTGGCAGCTCTCTGAGGCCCTGATCGGCGATCTGCAGCTGTATCACAAGGCGCAGATCCCCACAAACCTCACAACTGCGCTCAGCGACGCAGAGATCCGAAAGGCCTGCGCGACCGCCTTCGGCCCGCTCTGGGCCCAGATCGACGCCACCTATCAGCAGCGTATCGACGCCGACGTTCGCGATGAGCGCGACTACCTCGCAGAGGTCATCCGTCAGACCTGGATCCGTTCCGAAGCGGACGTATAACCCACAATCCTGCAACGAAACCCATTATCACCGAGAGGATGCTGTGTTCGAAATCTATGAAGAGATGAAGCGGTTCAACAACTTCGATGATCAAGACGTCGACAACCTCAAGAGCCTGGGGCCGGTCTTCGACAAGCATGGCGCGGCCATCACCGACGCGTTCTATGAGCAGCTCGGCCAGTTCGAAGAGACCGCGAAGCTGCTTGAGGGGCGGGTCGACTCGCTGAAGGCGACCCACAAGCGGTGGATGCGTGAGCTGTTCACCGGCGACTACGGGCAGGCCTACTTCGACAACCGGCGGCGCATCGGCGACGCACATGTTCGGATCAACCTCTCCCCCTATTACGTCGAAGGGGTGATGGCCTTCCTCCGGCGTGCGGGCTTGGAAGCGATCAACGCAGAGGTTCCGGATCGGGGTGAGGCGCAGAAGAAGTACCAGTCGTTGCTCAAGATGCTCGATCTCGATCTGTTCATCATCAACCTCTCCTACTCTGAGGAGCGGCTGTCGCGGCTGGTCAAGTTCACCGGGATGAGCCGGAAACTCATCGAGCGCTGCATCAACCACTCCAAATAGCGCCTTGACCGCCCTGCTCCATGAAGGGGCAGGGCGGTTGTGTCAGAACTTGACACTCTCCTCTGATTTTATCGAAACAACGGTGTAAGCTGAGACCGTTCTATCAGAGGAGAGCAGGTATGCGTTTGGCCATCTCGATGTTGTTGATGTTGTGCACCGTGGCTTGTGATGGGGACGTCGTTGACGCCGATGGGGACTCGTATTCGGAAGAAGAAGACTGCAACGACCTCAACGCGAACACCTGGCCTGGCGCGCCCGAAGCGTGCGACGGTCAGGACAATGATTGTGACGGGGCCATCGACGAGCACGTCACCCGTGAATTCTGGCTCGACAAGGACGGCGACGGGTTCGGCCGGGGGGATGTGATCGAGTCGTGCCTGGAGCCGGACGGCCACGCCACCGTGGATGGGGACTGCGACGACACGGAGCCCACGGTGAATCCAGGGCAGGCCGAAGATCTGTGTGACGGGCTGGACAATGATTGTGACCGGGAGATGGACGAAGATGCCACCTTCGAGGAGCGCTTCGCCGACGTGGATCAGGACGGCTTCGGCGATCCGGGCGCCTCGGTGACGACCTGCGACCTCTCGGGTACGGACTATGTCGCCGACAACACGGACTGTGACGACTCCTCGGATCTCGTCTACCCGCGCGCCGATGAGCTGTGTGACGAGATCGACAACGACTGTAACTCCGACATCGACGACGATCCCATCGATGGGGACCTCTGGTATCGGGACGCGGACAACGACAGCCACGGATCCGCCGGCAACGTGGAGATCGCCTGCACGCTCCCGGCGGGCTACGTCGCCAACGACACCGACTGCGACGACAGCGACGACGACACCTTCCCCGGCGCCCCTGAGCTGTGCGATGAAGCCGACAACGACTGCGATCTGGAGATCGATGAGGCCGCGGACATCGACGGCTACTGCTTCAAGACCTGGAAAGGCCGCGAAAACCTGTATGTCTACAGCGAAGCGGGTGACACCTGGTGTGACAGCTATTTTGACTCTGAGGGGGAGCTGACGACGTTCGGTGGCTCCTGCCCCGACTGTGAGTTCGCCTTTGAAGTCACCGTCACCCTCGACGAAGACGCCAGCGAGATCAACAACCCGATTTGTGATGAGCTGGTAATCCTGGGGATCAGCCTCAGCACCGACTACAGCTATGACGTCGCCTTCACAGAGGACTACGACGGCTACGGTGAGATGCTGCTTGTGTCCTATTACTTCGGCTGGTATCCGTTGTTTGAGGCCGATCTGAACGCGACGACCGGTGAGATGAGCTATGACACGCCGCCGATCGGGGACTACACCTACACCGATGGGACGTATGAATACTGGTACCTGGAAGGGTCGGGCACCGCGCAGCTGAGCCCCTGAGCCATATCCCTGAGTCGTATCCCTGAGTCGTATCCCTAGGGGGCGCGCGTTGGGAGCTGTTCGCGCAGCGCGGCGATGGCGTCGACGGGCTTTCCCGCCGCCTGCCCAGCAGCGATCCAGCTGTCCAGGGTCTGGCGGGTCTGGTCGCCGACCTTGGTGAAGTGGAAGGCGAGGTAGGTCTCCAGATCGAAGGGCACGGCGCTGGGTGCGGTCCGCAGCAGGGTCTTCAGGGCACCGCTGCGGATGAGCATGGCGGCGCGCGGCGGGGAGACGCCGAACTGGAGCGCAGACACCGCGACGGCCTGGCGGGCGGCGCGGGCGATCTGCTTGAGGAGCCGGCCATCGCTTCGGAGCGCATCGAAGCTCCAGCCGGCGATCTCCA
>JBCBLB010000816.1:0-3930 GCA_038520555.1 Myxococcota bacterium
CCGCTCGGGTTCGGGGTTCACCGACGACAACACCTCGACGACGCTGGGCGGGGACGGATCGGGCAGCCTGACCGGACGCGGCAACCTCATCGTCGGCTATGCAGAAGGCAGCGGGGTGTCACGGACCGGAAGCCACAACCTCATCCTGGGCACCGCCAACGAATGGACCAGCTATGGGGCGGCCGTGTTCGGGCGGCGCAACGAGAGCACCGCGCCGTATGCGTCGGTGCTTGGTGGCCAGGAGAACTCGGCCGGTGAGCTGAGCGCCACGATCGGCGGTGGACGACTCAACACCGTCACCGGCGCGTACGCCTGGATCGGCGGTGGCCGAAGCAATGACGCCACCGGTGAAGAGGCGGCGGTGCTCGGTGGCTTCCAGAACGACGCCAGCACGAGCTATGCGGTCGTCGCGGGGGGGCAGGGCAACCGCGCCTCGGGCGTCTCCTCGTCTGTGCTTGGTGGCAACCAGAACACTGCCGGTGCGCAGTATGCAGTCATCGCTTCCGGCTTCCAAAACACGGCAAACAACTCGTATTCTGCGATCTTTGCCGGGCGGTTGAACACCACAAACGCCAACTACGCCGCGGTCCTTGGGGGCCAGTCCAATGAAGCGCGCGGGACCTACAGCGCGATCCTCGGCGGCCGAAACAACGACGTCCGCGGCGCAAACTCAACCATCTACGGCGGCAACGGCGAGAGTGAGAGCGCCGATGACAGCTTCGCGCCCTGACAGGCTGGTCGGGGGCCCCTCAGCACCCCGGCGCAGTCAAAGCGCCGTGCAAGTGCAGTCGCAGTCCGATGCATCTGGCGAACAGCAGCTTTCCGTCGCGTCGTCCGCCGCGTCATCCTCGCTTTGATCGTTGTCGCCAGCATAAGCGAATTCGTAGCCGCTCTCACAGCTCTCTTGAGAGGCGACCTCATTTTCATCCGCATCAGATTGGTATGCGACGTCTTCGCCGCTGCAGGCACATTCGAAGGATGGTCCCCCACAACCTGCCAGGAAGGCGACCATCCACGCGACCATACCGTATGACTTCATCACGACTCCCAGTTGAAGAGATGAGCACTCGATGCTTCGAGTCATATCATCCAAGGGTCACAAGACCGTTAATTCAGTACACCCGAGCCCATTGTGATGTGCCGATGGCGGCGCTGATGATCGCGGTCGATTCCGTAGTCCCTCGCGAAGCGCATTTCATGTCTGCAATCGGGACAAGGTCGCGAAGGACCATTGTGGCGTGCGTGCCCTCTGCATACAACGGCGGGGATGTCGACTGTAACAGTGGGAACCGAAACACCCGCTTAGAGTCACTCCCCAGCAGATAGGCGTTGTTCAAGCTCTTGAATTCGTTTCATCAGGGCGTCTCGGGCGTCACGTTCCTGCTGTGCCTGTTCTTCGGCATGAAGGCGGGCCGCATGCTCAGCCGTGGCCTTCGCTTCCGCTTCTCGCGCCTTCTCTTCTGCTTCTCGCGCCTTCTCTTCTGCTTCTCGCGCCTTCTCTTCTGCTTCTCGCGCCTTCGCTTCTGCTTCTCGCGCCTTCTCTTCTGCTTCTTGCGCCTTCGCTTCTGCTTCTTGCGCCTTCGTTTCTGCTTCTTGCGCCTTTTCTTCGGCCTGTATTGAGCGTTGTTCGAGCTCTTTATGGCTCAGGAAGTGCTGGCCATCGGGTCGGATGATGTTGAGTTCTGCCCCGCTGATGTCAAAGATGATCCCCAGCGCAGGGCTCTTCCAATTGCGCATATCTGGGACAGGCTTGAGCGGTCTGGATGGGTCGGTTCGCGCCCAACCGTCGAGGCCATCGATACTCCGGCTCTCATCCACCGGGTAGTAGATGTAGTACTCCAGTGCCCCATATTCCTCATAAAACTTATGCTTCTCTTTCATTTCTGTGTGGGTATTGTTGGGGGAGAAGATCTCAAAGACCACCTTCGGGGCGATGTCGTCTTCGTTGAACTGCTGATAGGAGCCACGGTATCCCTTCGGTCGGCCGATGACGACCATCACATCGGGGGCCATCCGGATGTCATTCCGACCCTTGACCGGGTACCACAACAGGTCTCCGGCCACAAAATCGTCGGGCAACATCGCATCCAGGTTCTCCTTAATAAACACGATCCAACCAAATTGTGCTGTATTATCCGCCATCGGCAAACCATCACTGTCCGGGTACACGATCAACTCAGGCTTCACTGATTCCATGAAGACCTCCTTTGAAGTGATGGTCCCTCTATCCATATCCTCCAGCAATATCGATGCGGAAGGCGGACATTTTTTGACCGAAGCCCTTGATGTGTTTGTGGCGCTTCGGCAGGCCTTTGCGCGTCGGGTGCGCACATACGGCGATAGATGGTCTCCATACCGCGCCATTATTGGCAATTTTTGATCTTCTACCGGTTTCAGCGCTTATTGTTGGAGCGGGTGATGTTCATGCAGGTCTCGCCGACGGTGCTTCAAGAGTTTCTCTTTGTAGACTCTGCGTAGCCGGTAGAACAGGAAGCGAGCGACCATCTTGATGCGGCGATTGTCCCTGGATTCGAAGCGAATGACGTGGACCGGTTGGGGGTCGGTGGGGTGGTAGCGGAAGGTGAGCCCGACGTGACGCCATCCATACGCGTCGACGAAGACATCGGTCCCCTTGTTGGCGAGTGCGATCACCGCTCGCTGTGCGCCCAGCTGACCGGCCAGCCAACCAGAGAGGAGGTGGATCAAGACGATCGTGAGCCGTGACCGGGACGTGGGGCGGATGGCGAGGCGGTTGAGTTCGATGACTTCACCATCGGACGTCAGTGACTGTGGCAGCTGGATGTAGCGTTCTAATTCGAGTCGTCCCATCTCATTTCGAGACAGCACGCGGATAACGCCGATAAGCCTTGTGTTTCCTTCGAATACGCCGAGCCATCGCGCGCCGTCGGTCAGGTCGTCTTCAAAGCGCCGCCGGTCATGATCGGCGCGGAGATTGGACGGGTTTGGTGTGGGTGGATCCCAGCCTTTCTCCTTGAAGTAGACATCGTAAAGGAGGGCTTGTGCGTCCGGGATCTCGTCGTCGCGGAGACACCGCGGCGTCCGCCCGAGAATAACGGTACACAGCCGCCCCCACCATGGGCCAGACACGACGCCGCGACGATCCATCGAATCAACCCCTGGAGTTGATGAGATGTGGAGAGGTATTGACGCCACGTGTTCCCTGTTGACGCCTGCTGGTTTGTACCATCGCATCATTCGAATCGCGTCAGTGTCACAAAGATGTCCATCGCTTTGCGTATGGTGTGCGACGTCTCCCCCATGCCGCGCCACAGTCTGTTCAGCGGAAGTGGCAGGTCTGGTCTGTGACCGCGTAGGGCCATCCCGCTTCGTCAAAGGCGAGCGGGGCCATCCCAAGCTTGGGATGCCCGTTATCGTCGCCATCGTAGAAGTGGTAGGAGAGGCAGAGCCCACCATCGCGTTCGATCAGGCCGGTGTGCCCGGGTCCGATGCGGCGCCCCTCGCCGAGCCGCCCGGAGGCGACGACTGTCCCGGGGTAGCTGTCTTCAGGATACGAGATGTTGAAGGACCGTCCGTCTCGGTCAACATAGGGGCCAAATATCGACGTGGAGCGTCCCACGATGATGGTGTAGGTTGAGTCCAGCCCGCTGCAACAACTCCCGAGGTTGATGAACAGGTAGTAGTATTCACCATGGTGAAGGCTATAGGCTGCTTCTCCAAAAGTCGCGACGGTGTGGAGGGAGGGGTGGCCGCCGTCGGGATAATATGCAGGCTTATCGGGATCGAAGCCGTCAATACGTCCGGTAACGGGATCCAGCTCGGCGATGGCGATGACGTCCTGGCCGACCGGGTCCCAGGAGCCGAAGGTCATATACATCTCGCCGTCGGTGTCGTCCCAGACGTGCGAATCGACCGCGCGTGGTCCGCCGCGATCCCAGGTGGTGTCGTCCG
>JBCBLB010000210.1:0-13768 GCA_038520555.1 Myxococcota bacterium
AGGTAATGCTCAATCGCGGCGGGGGCACGTCCGGCCAGGGCATCGCGCAGGGCATCCACAAACGCAGAGGCACTGTCCGGGCGGGCGGTGGGGTCTTTGGCCGCGCCCTCCCGCAGTACATCCAGCAGAAAGAGCTTTTCATTGAAGATGGCGTGGTCAGCGGCGGGCAGGGCAACACCGCCAGCGGCGACTATGCCTCGGTCAGCGGCGGACAGAGCAACACCGCGAACGGCAACTACTCAGCAGTCACCGGCGGTCACTTCAACACCACCTCTGGCCGGTATGCTTCGATCGCTGGCGGTCAGACCAACACCGCAAACGACAATTACACGGTAATCAGCGGCGGACAGAACAACACCGCCTATGGGACGCATGCGGTCGTCAGCGGCGGACAGAGCAACACTACGGACGCCCCATGGTCCGTGGTCAGCGGCGGACAGAACAACACCGCGGAGGGGCTGTACTCCGTGGTCAGCGGCGGGCGGGGCAACACCGCCGTGGGTGAGGGCTCCACCGTGGGCGGCGGGGACGACAACCTCGCTGAGGGCGTGGCCTCGTCGGTCTATGGCGGTCAGGAGAACATCGCCAGCGGCACGGGCGCGGTCATCCTCGCCGGAAATGACAACACCGCCAGCGGCGGATTCGCCGTCGTCACCGGCGGCACCGCGCACAGCGCCGTCGGCAACTTCAGCGTCGTGGTCGGGGGCCTGACCAACACCGCGCTGGGCACCAGCTCTGTCGTCCTCGGTGGACAGAGCAACACCGCCACCAACCCCATCGAGGTCACCCCCTGAACGACTGCGATCTCGAACAACGCCGCACGACCTGAACCTCACCAGAGAACGATGACCACCCCCTCCCGCTCCGCTCTCCTCACACGCCGCGCGCTCCTTCGCTGGGCGCTGCGACTCCAACTCCTGCTGATCGTCCCGGTTCTGGGGATTGGACCGCTGGTCTTCATCAACCGGGGAGAAGATGCGCTGGCGACCCTCCTGTGTGGTTATCTGATCGCCCAGCCGCTCATCGCGCTGGGCATCACCATCACCATCCGCCAGGGCCTGGTGCACGACACGCCGCCCACGTTTCCCGATGTGTGGGGCCGTTTTTTGATGGGGCTCGGCATCCTGAACGTCTTACGCGTCCTCTGGATCGGCCTGGTGTGGTCGATGAGCGACCCGTCTTCGATGTTCCCCGGAGCAGCCTCGCTCGCGCGGACCACCCTGGGCATCAGCGGGGCCCTCGATGCACTGCTGGTCTGGCCTGTATGGACGTTCGTACTGTGGAGATGGAACCGAACCGTTGCGGCGCTTTCCTGACCTGAACGCGATAAGCGTCTGGTCTGTCGACGTGCCTGCGGCTTCGCGCCGCGCTGAGGAGGCTCAGTGTCTACGTTCTCTACGCTTCCCCTCTTACCGTCTCTGCTGGAGAGCCTGGCTGAGCAGGGACTGATCCACCCGACGCCTATCCAGGCCCAGACGCTCCAGCCCCAGCTCAACGGCCGCTCGCTGCTGGGGATCTCGGAGACGGGGAGTGGCAAGACCCTTGCCTACGCCCTGCCACTACTGCACCGGCTCAAGACCTTGGAACTGGGCGGCTCCTCGGTGAGCAATACCGGCAGCCCACGCGGGCTGATTCTGGTACCGGGGCGGGAGCTGGGCGAGCAGGTGGCCCGGGTGCTCAAGGGGCTCACCCACCGAACCCGGCTGCGGGTTCGGGTGGTGCTGGGCGGCTCCCGAAAGAAGATTGCGCGTCAGAACGTCGCCGGAAAGTTCGAGATCCTGGTGGCGACCCCCGGACGACTCGTCCAGCTCCTCGACAGCGGCGAGCTGCGGCTCAGCGATGTCCGCGTCTTCGTCCTCGATGAGGCTGACCAGATGGTCGATCCGGGCTTTCTACCTGTCGCAGAGCGCATCCTCTCGGAGTGTCCGAAGAAGGTCCAGCGGGTGATGTTCTCTGCGACCCTGCCACGCAGCCTGGACCGGGCGATGAGCGCGCTGTTCCACGACCCGCCGGTGCGAGTCCAGACAAAGGGCAGCCTGAACGTGGTGCCCACCCTCCAGACCATCAACCGCCACATCTCCGCCCGCGACCGGAAAGCAGCGATCGTCAAGGAGCTGCACAGAGAGCCGACGCTCGGCACGATTCTATTCGTCAACACCCGCGACCAGCTCGATCGGGTGGCGGGCTGGCTGGACGACGCGGGGATCCGCTACACCGTCTACCGCGGACAGCTCGACCGTCAGGAGCGGCGGCTCAACCTGGCGAGCTTCCGCGACGGTGAAGTCAACGTCCTGATCGCCACCGACCTCGGCGGCCGCGGGCTGGACATCGAGCGGGTGGAGCGGGTCATCAACGCCCACCTGCCCCAGGACATGGACAATTACCTGCACCGGGTCGGGCGAACCGCGCGCGCTGGCCGCGACGGGGTGGTCATCAACCTCGTCACCCAGCGCGACCACCCCCTGCTCAAAAAGCTCCCCCAATAAGAAACCGACCCCCTTTATTATCAGCCCCGCTGAAGCGGTCGGTCAGCTCAGCAGCCCGTCCACAACCCGCTCCAGGCTTGAGCGGAGGCGGTTGGGGGACAGCCCCTCCCGCCCTGCGGCAGAGGCGGACAGCCCATCAGCAGCGGCTGCGAGGATCAGCGCAGCAGATGTCGGGTCGACGTCCGAGGGTACCGCGCCGCGGTCCTGCGCTGCGCGCAGCATTGCGGCGAGGCGTCCCGAGAACGCCTGATAGACCTCATCAACCATCGCGCCCACGCTTGGGTTCCGGGCGCCCTCCGCCGCGACCTCAAGCGTGAGGGCGGTCGCGTGTGGATCGAGCGCGGCGGTGGCGCAGGCGAGAAGGAGATCGACCAGACCCGAACGCAGATCGTCAGTGGCCTCCAGTGCGTCGAGGAGGGTGAGCACCTCAGCCCGCTCTTGAGCCACGATGCCTTCGATGAGCGCAGCCTTGGAGCCAAAATAGCGGTACAACCCGCCCGGGCTCATCCCGGCTTCCCGACAGATGGCGGCCATGCCGGTCTGGTGAAAGCCATTCTCCGCGAAGAGGCGCCCCGCTGCCTCCAGGATGATGCGGCGCTGGGCCGCGCGGGCTGCAGTGTCGATGGGTCTGGCCATGGGTCCTCTTATCCTTGACGCGACGCCATGCCGAGCGTTAATTTAGCGAACGTTCGTTCTCAAAATAAACAGGAGTGCGCTCATGCGCAAGCTGAGCCGGCGTGAGCTTATCGATTTGATGGCCGCTTCAGGGGCGGGGATGTTGGTGGGCTGCCACCAACGCAAGACCAGCAACGCCCCGACCTCTTCAGACAGCGACACTGTCGGGCGCAGCGGACTGGTCGGCTATCTGCGGACGAATTGGAGCCAGGATCCCTACGCCTTCGGCTCCTATTCGTACCCGTCGCAACAATCGGCTGGCACCGGAGAGTCGGATCGCGCCATGGTCGAGGCGCCCATCGACGATCAGATCTTCTTCGCTGGGGAGGCGTTGAACCCGCTGTACCAGAGCTCCGTGCATGCCGCCCATGAGTCGGGGCTTCGCGCGGTGGAGTCGGTGCTCGCGGCGGGCCACGATCGGGTGGCGGTTGTCGGCGCCGGCATGGCAGGTCTCACGGCGGCGGCTCGGCTGAGCGAGCGCGGGGTCGACGTGACCGTCTTTGAGGCACGCGATCGCATCGGCGGGCGGGTCTGCTCAGATGTGAGCCTCGGCATGCCGCTGGATGTTGGGGCGAGCTGGATCCATGGTCCTGACGAAAACCCCCTCACTGCGCTCGCAGACGCCGCGGGCATGGACCATATCGAGACCGATGATTCATACATCGTCCGCGGCGCGGGCGGCCGTGAGATCGGGCTCTTCGGGATCCCTTCCTGGTTCGAGGCCATGGTGGAGGCGACCAGCATTGGGGTGGAGCTCTCAAAGCTCAACCCCGCCTGGATCCGCGACGTCTTCTCTGTGCATGGCTTCGGCTACACCGGCCGCGACGTGAAATTCCCCGACGGCTACAGCGCCATCTTCGATGCGTTGGCCGGCGACTACCGGGTGCGCCTGTCGAGCCCTGTGCGCCGCATCGCCCAGGCAGATGACGGCGTGGAGTTGGGCCTGAGCAGCGGCCCGGAGCGCTTCGACGCGGTCGTGGTCACCGTCCCGCTGGGGGTGCTCAAGGCGGGCAGCATCGGCTTCGATCCGCCACTGTCCGGCACGAAGCGTGACGCCATCGCGCGCATCGGGATGGGCCTCCTCGACAAGCTGTACCTGGTGTTCGACGATGCGTTCTGGGATGAAGAGGGCATCATCTTCACCCTGGAGAACGGCCTGCCCCAGGGTCAGTTCAACTACTGGGTCAACCTCCACCGCTACTTCGGCGTGCCTGTGCTGGTGGCCCTGAACGGCGCCGGCCCGGCTCATGCGCTCGCAGAGCGGACGGACGATGAGATGGTCAATATGGCTCTTCAGACCTTACGAAACGCTTACCCAGCGTAGCACCAGTCAGCCCCCGACGAGATGACAAGGTGCTCAGCAGCAGGTCACGGCGACGGCCACGATGCGGAACGCAGAACGGATGCCGGGATGGCCTGGATTCACCCGATACTCGGGTCATACAGTATGTTTTTTGCTGTAGAGTGGGCCCGGCCTGCGCTGGAGCAGCACCGGACTCCGATCGCCATCATCCAACCCATGGAGGAGACATGAGCGGTGTTCGCTTCATTCTGATCAGCTCTCTCTTCGCGTGCCAGCGCTCCCAGGAGCCGCCTTCACCCACATCGAGTCCGCCCAGAACACAGACCGTAATTTCAGAACCGGTCACCGGCCCTCCACCTGGATGGATGCATGGTGTGTGGACGGTGGACGATCCTGGTGTCCACACCGATTCGCTGGTTTCCATCTTCGTCAGTGGTCACAAGGCCACCTTCTACACGGCGACATCCGAGTGGCGCGTGCGGAGGTTCTCCAACACGGACGAAGAGAGCAGCACCACGATCAATTCGATCCGCTTTACCCTGCGCCCTGGCTCCCAGGACGTCTTGTTGGTCAACGTCCGGGATCCGCAACGGGAGCGAGATCTGGTGCTCCGGCGCCCAACCGCAGGCCCGCAGTCGGTTGGACTATATGGAACATATCAGTCCATCAATGAACGCGGACCGCTCGTCTTCTGCGCCTCGGGCAGCGCAGTCACCATGCTGCATGGCACATCTGGCCGGCGGGAGGACGTCGGACGAGCGACTCCACCTCTGCCTGCGCGGGTGTGGACACACAACAACGCTATCCTCATCGCCGTAAAGGAGTCGGATCAGTGGCTGCTGTACACGATCGATGATCCTGTTTACGGGGAAGAAGGAACGATTACCGGGTTCACGATTGAGGACGGCATTCTGGAACGAACAGACGAGACGCCCTGTCGTCGCGCCGAGGATCTGTTTGCGACTTCGAAGATACCTGACGGGGTATGGGCTGTCGACTATACCGGAAATAAGGCCGGAGAGATGATGTGGGCTGCGATCACCGCCGACGCGGACAGGTGGCATTACGCCGATGCCATGATCGGCGAAATCTCTGGAGAATTTGAAGGAAACGAGCTGGTCCCAACCAACGGATCAGGACCCTCCGGACCGGTCTACATCATTGAATCGGATCGGATCCTCGCTCCGCTGGCGGATAACTCCCTCCGATTGTTCTCAAAGGCCTCCCGTTTCAAGCAGAGCAGGAGCTTCCCCCAACCTGGCTGCTACGGAGCGGGCACGTCAGATTCCGTACTCATGATGCAGAGCGATGGACGACTGGAGTTGATGTTACCCACAGGTGAGCGAATGCGTGGGCGATTGCTGCATACACGCGGCTCGATGCTGCTTGTCTCGGACGAAGAACCACCTCACCCCATGGCACATCTGGGAATCTTCGTGAGACGTGACCTGGCCGACGGTGAGCTCTCTCTTAATTTTCCAACCGAACGGTGGGGGTGGACGGCAGTGACCCGGGACGCAGCACCGTGTTCGTCTTCGAATTCCCCTTGAGGACCTTCTCCAAACCATCAACGGCGAACATCCCAGCAACAACAGTCTCAACCGCGTCCTCTCCGGTGTGGTAACGTTCTGGGAGGAAGACGCGAGAGCCATTCTGAATGAATTCCCTTATGTGATTGTTGGCATCTTAATCTTCAGCCAGATTGTTCGAATCTTCCTCAGTGCTTTGACTGGCATCGGTTATCGTTATCTTCTACGCAACAACCCTGACCTGCAGCGTTCACTGAAGAAACCGCTCTGGGATTGGATGTCGGCTACAGAGCCTGAATAGACACCGCTTCATGCTTGCACGGTTCGAAAAAAGGGCGGATTGAAATTTTGGCACGCCCTTGTGTCACAGCTCTTCTTGAGGAATGTCACACCTCCCCTCGCCCGCCGCCCATGCGCGAGGAAACATTCAACCACCAATTAATATGGTTAAAAGTTAAATATTTAAGATCAAATCCCCACACCACAGGGCGCAGGGATGGGTTTTGACATCCGCCGTCGGAACGTTGACACCCGTTGACATCCATCGCTCTATATCTTTTGGGTGCCCAACACAAGGAAGGCACTGAAAACCAGTCACACTGTATTTATACACATTCCATCTACGTGGATCATTTTTGCTGCGGTTGATAACAAATCAACGCTTCATAATATTGATCTTCGTAAGATGCTGCAATAAAGTCTTAGCAATTAAAGATTTTGTTAAGGTTTTAATTTTGTGTATATTCCGATGTGATTGTTTTCATTGGATCGGTCTCGAAATTCCCCAAGACAACAAAGGAGAAGTGATGCTTCCCATCGTTATTCTGTTGGCTGGTTGTGACCAGACACTCTACCAGGAAGCAACGGTCGTTGAGGTGATCGTTGAAAACGAGTCTGGCGGCTGCGGAAGCTGCTGTTGTTGTGAGGATGACTGCTGCTGTGATGACGATGATGACACAGACGTTGGTGAATGTGAGGACTTTGAGCCGTCGTTCTCTCCGGGTTCGGTGTCCACGGATCTGAGCTGTGAAGCGGATCGGCCCGAGGTGACGCTGGATGCAAACGTCGAGTGGCAGTGGCCGCCAGAGGGAACGGCCCGCGGCTTCGATCAGGTGATGATGACGCCTGTCTCTGCGCCGCTCACCGACACGAACAGCGATGGCATCGTTGATGGCAACGATACACCGGCGGTCGTCTTCACCGCCTACGAGGGAAGCGCCTATACCAGCCGCGGCATCCTCGTGGTTCTCAACGGGGACACCGGCGTGGAGCGGTTCCGCGTCAACGACATCCGAGACCCGTCGAACACTCTCATCGATAATATCCCCGGCGTCGGCGGTGTGGCGTTGGGAGACATCGATAACGATGGTTCTCCGGACATCTGTGTTGCTGGTACAGCATTTCCACTGCACTGTCTGGAAGCAGACGGTTCGCTTAAATGGACGGCATCAGACCCGGATACGACTGACACCATCGCGCTTGAGGTTCGTGTACAGGGCTATCCGGCCATCGCCGACCTGAACATCGACGGCACCCCGGAAGTCGTCCTGGGGCGACAGATCTTCGACGGTGTGACCGGCCAGCTTCTGGCGGGTGGGCAGCAGGGGTGGTCGGCCGGCATTCCCTCCTCTCCTGGCCGGGCAATCTCGACTGTCGCCGATATGAACGATGACGGTGAGCTGGATCTCGTCGCCGGAGACGCATGGTACGCCTGGGACACCTCCACCACAACATTGGTCGATACTCCGTTTCTGTTGGGTGGGCGGATGATCAATGACGGCTTCCCCGGGGTCGCGGACATGGACTTCGACGGAATGCCCGAAGTCGTGAGTGTTTCGAGCGGTACGGTCTCGATCGTCGAGGACGATGGGACGGTCTCTTCGCGATGGGCGCTGGTGGAGCCGGCTGCGAATGGAGGTCCTCCCACCATCGCAGACTTTGACGGCGACAACCAACCCGAAATCGGCGTCGCTGGGATCCAATACTATGCTGTCTACGAAGTGGATGGAACACTGGTCTGGCAGTCCTCGGCCGTTGACATCAGCAGCAACATCACCGGCTCATCCGTCTTTGACTTTGAGGGAGACGGTCGAGCAGAGGTGATTTATGCAGATGAGACACGCTTACATATCCTCGACGGCGTCACCGGCTCTCAGCGCCTGATGGCCTCAACCACCTTCGATCCCCTCGCTCATGCTTCGGGGACGCTCTATGAGATGCCGGTCCCCGTCGACATTGACGACGACGGGAGCACCGAGATTATCCTCGCCAGCAACGACATGTTCAGCGCCGGTTGGAATGGCGTCCGGGCCATCGGGAGCCTCACCAACGGGTGGATGCCCTCTCGCCCCACCTGGAACCAGCACGCCTACCACATCACCAACATTGAAGACTCTGCGGCCGTCCCCAGCCCGCGAACTGAAAACTGGACGGTGTTCAACAACTTCCGTGTCCAGGACCAGTCTGACGCGCCCAGCGACCGGCTCGCAGACCTCTCCCTGCTTGATCCCGAGCTGTGCGCGGACTGTGGCGCCGATCAGGTCACCGTCTATGTTCCTGTGGTCAACGACGGGCTCGTCGATGCGGGCCCCTTCACCCTGGCCGTCGAAGACACCAATGGCCTCGTCGCTACCGAAAACGTCGCCCTGGTCAGCACCGGGACCTCGCTGTTGGTTGGCCCCATCGTCTTCCCGGTCTCCGGGCTCAGTGGCCCGCTCACCTTCCGTGTAGACAGCGCGAATGTGGTTGAAGAGTGCGATGAGGACAATAATGCCCTCACCATCGCGGCGCCCTCCTGCGACTGATGCTCCCAACGGAACCTTCCTGCTGATCAGGGACGCATCTACTCTGCGCTGAGGGCGATATGTTCAGCGTTGATGAGGATGTGTCCATAGCCTGGATGGATGCCGCCGATGAGCATCAGCCCACTCAGGGAGAAGACGACGCCTTTGCCCTGAAGCGCTGACTGTATCGATGGGTTCTCTTGAATGTGTTCGTTGGTTCGGCGGGTCAGCGCCTGGCAGGCGCGGGTGTCGACGGCAGACAGCTGTTCACAGGTGTCTTCGGGGGAGGGGACCGGTTGTCGGAGGGTGACACCGAGCGCAACTTTGTCCCGAACCAGCCACCAATGCACGTCGTCAGCGTGAGCATTGGTGAAGAGTGCGAGGAACAGCAGGGAGCACATCGGGGCACCTCAGAAGAGCGTATTTGAATCCTATGATGCGGTCTTCTTCCTGCCATCCTGAGTCGATCTCTCAGCGGCTCCTCTGTAAGACTTCATCCAGGCTCATGCCCCAGCGGGTGTTGACGATGTCGGTGAGGCTCTCTGCAGTCGCCGACAACGCAGAGAGCCCCCACAGCTGTACGGTGCCATCCCAGCTTGCTGACAACAAGCCGACCCCATCATCGGTAAACCGGACGCTGGCCACGCGTTGGGTGTGACCTTCCAGGAGGCCGACCAGGACTCCGTTGTTGGTATCCCAGACGGCCACCGAGCCGTCCAGCAGCCCGCCGGCCAGCAGGGTTCCATCAGGAGAGAAGGCGAGGTCGAAGAGGCGCTGCTGCGGCATCTCGAGTGTTTTCAACACATCGCCGGTCTGTCCGTCTCGGAGCTCCACAAACCCGGCGCCGCCCACGGCGATCCGGCGCGGAGAGCGGGTGTCGATGGCGACTTGAGACTGTCCGGTCTGTTGGGCGAGGCGCCGTATCGTAATGGGTCGGGCCATGTCCATCCGCCAGATGCCGCCCAGGGTGTCGTTGGCCACGATCGCGTTTCCATCCGGCGCAGCGGACAGGTCCTGCATCACCGCCCCGGTCTGGATCAGATCATCGCGGACCTGCTCCTTGTGGCTGTCCAGCACGATGGGTCCCAGTCCATAGGTTGTGGTCACGATCTCATTGGCCCAGACCACTCGCCGGTTGGCGTGTTGGGGATCGAGGGGATGCCGGGAGACGGTATCGTCGGCCAGATCTGCGATGAAGATTCCCGTGGGAGTGGTTCTTGTAAGCGCGATCTGATCACCGCTTGGGGAAAAGGCGAGCGACTTGATGACGTTCACGCCGAGCGTGAAGTCGTGCTGACGGGCTCCAGAGGGGGTGTCCCAGACGTGGACGACACCGGCGCCGGTGCTGGCCGCGATGCGCTGACCATCCGGGGAGATGTCGACAGTGGTGATGCCGGCGTCTGCGACCCACTGCCGCGGGCGGGCCTCGGTCGGAAGCGCCCAGCGACGCAGCTCAGTGCCGAAGGTATTCAGAAACCGTCCGTCTTCGCTGAACCGCAGCGCCCAGACGTCGTCGCCCGGCAGCACCGCGACCCGGGCTCCGGTGTCGACCCGGAAGATCTCGATGCCACCTTGTTCACCGGCAACCGCGAGCAGCTCACGCCCAGGAGAGAGGCGAACGTCGATGACGTTTCCGCTCGTGCCCCGGATCTGGCGGAGCGGCACCCGCTCCGCCAGATCGACAATGGCGACCTGTCCACGCATCCCGCCGAGGATCAGCAGCCCCTCCTGGAGGGACGCCTGGGTGGCCAGGTGTTCTCCGATGAGCGCAGTCTGTGTGATGAACGCGCGGTTGGAAGGCTCGGATGTGGAGAGCCGATGTACCGCGCCGGTCTCTTCCACGAGCACCAACGGTCCGTCTGGATGCCGGATCAACGCTGCGATCCGGGCGTCCCAGCTGATGCGCTGCTGCAGTGAAAAAGCGGACAGCCGGATGTCCTGTCCTCCGGTCCACCACAGCACCTCCTGCGGGCCGCTGAACACCGGGCGCGCGAACCCGTGGTGCCCCTGGTGTACCAGGGCGCCGTTATCCGTGTTCATGAGAACAAAGCGTCCACCTGGCTCATAGGCGATGACCCGATCCGGGCGGGTGAAGGCGACCTGCCCAAGCGCCATGGTGCGAGACCATCGCGCAGAGAACTGGCCCAATTCACGCTCAAAAAGGGTTACCTCGCCCTGATTCTGGCACAGATAGGTCAACCCATCTGGTGAGACATCGGCCGACATGCATGCAGGGAGCGAATCAACCGCATCCAGCATCGGTGAGCCGACGGCGGCGAAGGCGGCCAGAATCCCACGCGCAGGCGGGCTGTCTGGCACCAGCTGCAGCACCGACGCCGCCAGGACTTCGGCTTCGGGCTGGGCGCCGCGCTGTTGTGCGTTGTGGGCCTGGGTCAGCAGCGCATGCGCGAGGTGGCGGTTTGACTCCTGCCGGGCGTCCTCTGCGACCTGCTCGGCAGCCATCGCACGGGCACGCTCCTGGACCAGCCAACCTGTGCCCAGGGACAGCGCCACCGCTGCGATGCTCGCAACAACGACCGCCGCACGGCGAGCGCTCACGAATCGCTGAGCCAACTCGAGGGGGGTGTAGCGATGAGCCTGCACACGGCCACCGGTCAGCCACCGCTCCACATCCGCGGCCATCTCCTGGGCGTCGGAATATCGGTCGTGGGGCTCGGTCTGCATCGCGCGATGGACGATCGCCACCAACGCGGTGGGAAGATCGGTGTCTGAGAGCCTCGGCGGCGGCAGCGCGACGATCTGCCGAAGGACGTCTCGGCTCTCCCCCGTGTATGGCGGTGTGCGGGACAGCAGCTCATACAGGGTCGCGCCCAGACTCCAGACATCACTGCACAGGTCAGTGGGCTTTCCAGCCGCCTGTTCCGGGCTCATATAGGCTGGTGTCCCCAGGACACTGCCTTCAATGGTCTCCATGTGGGTGGGGGGTGGGGATTCGGCAACGAGCGGCCGTGCCAGCCCCCAATCAGCCACCTGCGTCTCCCCGAACGCTCCGATGAGGATGTTCGCCGGTTTCAGGTCGCGATGAATGACGCCCTGGTGGTGGGCATACCCCACGGCTTCACAGGCCGCGAGGAAGTGCCGGACCAGTCGCCGGCGCGTCATCGCTGGATCGGCGATGGCTTCGGCCAGGGTGCGCCCTCGAACAAGCCGCATCGCATACCATGGCCGACCTGACGCGTCGCAGCCGGCGTCATACACCGGAACGATGCCGGGGTGTTCGAGCCGGGCGGTGATCCAGGCCTCCTGCGCCAGCCGCGCTTCGGCGGTCGGGTCGCCGGGAGCGGCCTGCTTGAGCGCGACTTCGCGGCGGAGACGTTGGTCGGTGACGGTGGTGACCCGACCCATTCCTCCCCACCCGAGGACATGCTCGGTGCGGTATCGGCTGGGTTCCGGACGCGCGAACGGATGGGACAAACGCGACGGGGCGTCCTCCATGGACAGCGCCGGCAGACTGTCATCGTCGTTGTCGTCCCATGAGCCCATCAGGCGTTGTCGATCAAGGTGTCATGAGGGTGCAGAACCAGCTCGTAGTTGCCCTTGCCGTCGGCCCGGATGAGGTCAGTGCGGACCCGGGCTGCGCGCATTCGCTGCCGGAGCCGGCTCAGAGAGACATCCCAGCGGCGGCGGCGGGTGTGGGTGTTGTGGACGGCAGGCCAGACCTCTCCCGCGATGATGTGCCAGGGAGCCGGGCGACCAAACAGGACCAGCTCAGAGACCATCCGCGCCTGGGCGCCCACCAGCCGCAACACCACCTCACCATCTCGGCTGATGTGGACGGTGTCATGGCGGGCTTCGATTCGCAGCGGAGAGGTTACTGCTCCGGCCTGACGTGTCGCATCGCCCACCGTGCCCAGCGGCACAGCCACCAGGGAGAAGGTCTGGCCTCCAACGGCGAACTGATCACCGGCGGCGATCTCTCGCTCATCGCCGTCCATCCAAAGCCGCCAGAGTGTTCCGTCGGACCAGATGACAGACACCGCGCCGGTATGGTGCCCCCGCCGTAAGCGAGGGCGAGGGGCCAGCTCCAACGAGGCGACCCCGGCGAGCACCTGTCGGGGCAGGCCGGGGCCCTCCAGCGCCAGCGCGAACTCCGGAATCGAGACGTTGGCGACCTGGATGGACAGCCCATCTGCGAGCCAGATCTCCTGCCCGGCGACCAACTCCAGCTCGGTCAGGGGCCCCTTCCCCACCGAAAACCGACCCCGTAAGGCCATCAGCTTCAGGACCGGGCCCCGAAGGCTGACCATCGCATGCGCTTCACTGACGCGCGGGTCGGGGATCCAGGCGGTGGCGGTCCACAGCCGCCCGATGATGTCTCCTGGCACGAGCTCGACGGTGGTGTCGTCCGGAAGCACCAGTTCTACTGCTGCACGCATGGGACCATTGTTACACGTCCAGCCTCCACAGACCTCTCACGGCCATAACGGCTCGCTCTCCAGCGCCTCTCGGGAGAGCTCGGGGCGCTGTCCGAAAATCGTCTCCGATCATTAATTACTGGCAGTTGGCCTGGCCGTCACAGTCGACTGTGACCACACCGCTCCCGTCCCAGGAGTACAGGTTCGAGTTGGCATTGATGTCATCGAGGCGGTTCTCATCTGCCCCGGTGCCGAGGTCGACGTTCACCAGCGACACCGGCGCTCCCCAGGTCAGAACAGCGCCGCCGAGACCGTCGCCGTTTCGAAGGATCTCACTGTCACGGATAGTGAGCGTTGAGAGCCCGGTTTGTGCGATCGCGCCACCACCGGCGGTCGACGTGTTGTCTCGGAACGCGGCGTCGCGGATCTCGATCAGCGAGCCCAACAGCGCGCCGCCCTGGCGGGCCTCATTGCCAGTGAAGGTCGCATCCGACAGGGAGAGGTCTCCTTGCGAGACGTAGATGGCACCGCCGCTGTTGGTCGCGACGTTGCCATCGAACACCGCGTCCTCGACGGTGACATTCATCGCGATGCCCTGACCCGTCGCACCCAACAT
>JBCBLB010000007.1:0-37913 GCA_038520555.1 Myxococcota bacterium
CAGGAGCGCCGCCAGCCGCGTCTGGTCCGATTCGGTCAGCACCTGAAGGACAGCGCGGCGTGAAAGCTCTGCTTCTCCTGTGCGAATCAGCGTGAGGAGCGCATGGTAGCTGGCCCGGGCCGCTTCCCGGTTGGACAGCTGCTTCATCATCGGCTCCGGATGCGCCTGGGCGATCCGGGCCAGGGTGTTGAACATCAGCTGCAATGGCAAGCTGCCCGACGCCGCGCTGTCCTTCAGGTGCTGACCGAATCGGACCAGACGCGGCTGGCGGCGCTCCTGAGCACATGACGGCCTATGCCCAGATTGGGGGTCCATCTTTTACAGAGCAGGGCCACGCATGGTGGTTTCGAACGATAACAGCGAAGTGCAACCCAACTCTGAACATCCAGGAGAGATCATGCTGTACGTTGCGCTGCTGGCCGGCTTCCTTGTCGGATGCTCCGGCGATCACACCGAGGGCAAGACCGAAGCCGAAGTCCGTGAAGTGACGGAAACCCCTGCTCCGACGCCGGCAACGACGTCTGGCAAGATGGTGAACGCCGACAACACCAACTCGAAGCTTGAGTGGGTCGGGGCGAAGGTGACGAACAGCCACCCGGGCGGCTTCAACAAGTTCACCGTCGAGGGCACCATCGAAGGCAACCGGATGATCGGGGTCAAGACCGAGATCGACCTTGCATCGCTCTACTCGGACAGCGAGAAGCTGACCGGCCACCTGAAGGATGAGGACTTCTTCAACGTCTCGGCGTTCACGACAGCGACGTTCACCTCGACCGAGATCAAGTCGGGCGGAGCGGACGGTGCGACCCACACCGTGGTTGGCGTCCTCGATCTACACGGCGTTCAAAAGGAGCTGTCTTTCCCGGCGACGATCGACGTCAGCCCCGCAGGGGCGACGCTGGATGCCGAGTTCTCTATCAACCGGAACGACTGGGGCATCGTCTACCCGGGCAAGCCCGACGACCTGATCAAAGAGAAGGTCCTGATCAAGCTGGACATCAACTTCAGCTGACGTTGCTGATCCGTTTTCGATCACCCAACGGATCCATTCTGGATCACTCTCTCCCTGACATTCTCGAAAACGGGCGTTCTCTCCCCTGGCATACGGCTTGCTTTGTGAGACCGCGCACAGCGAGGACAGGGGCAACGGTCATGAAGGTACGATTCTGGGGCGTTCGGGGGAGCGTTCCGGTTTGTGGTGATGCATATCGCCGCACCGGAGGCAACACTTCCTGCGTCGAGGTCGAGGTGGACGGTGTTCGCGTCGTGCTCGATGCGGGCACGGGCCTTCGGGCGCTGGGGTCGGCGTTGGGTGGGTCCGCGGTGGACTTGACGTTGGTGTTCAGCCACGTGCACTGGGACCATATCCAGGGCTTTCCCTTCTTCCTTCCTGCATTTCACCCAGACAGCCGGCTGACGCTGATCGGCCCGCCGAGCCTGCCCGCGGCCCTGAGTGCGTTGATGCGCCCGCCGACGTTTCCGCTGACGCTGTCGCAGGTTCCGGCCGCGCTCCGCTTCGAGGTCCTGGATCCGACGCGCCGGATCGCGGTGGGTTCGATGGCGGTGAGCGCCTCTCCCCTCCACCACCCGGACGGCGTCCAGTCGATTCGGGTCGAAACAGACCATCGGGCGGTGGTCTACGCGACCGACCATGAACATGGGGAGACCCTGGACGAACGCCTGATCGCATTCGCTGAGGGGGCCGACCTGCTGATCCACGACGCACAGTATACGGACGCGGAGTATCCGCAGCGGCGCGGATGGGGGCATTCTACCTGGCAGCAGGCGGTGGCGGTGGCGCAGCGGAGCGGCGCCGCGCGGCTGGCGCTGTTCCACCATGACCCGGATCGCAGCGATGAAGGGGTCGATGAGATCGAGCGGGCCGCGCGGCAGGCCGGGGCGGGGTGCTTCGCGGCGCGGCAGGGCGCAGAGCTCACCCTTTGATGTCCTTCGCCGGGTTCGATACGATCCGCCTCATCATGAGACGGGTCCTCGACGACGACGAAACCGACCACGACGAAGACTGGTCCGCCATCCGGCGGAGCCTGCGCGAGCAGCAGATCGACCTGGACGCGGTCCTCGCCCGGATCGTGGACGCGGCGACCCGGCGGCTGGGCGCCGACCGGGGCACGCTGTACCTCATCGATCATGCCCGCCAGGAAGTCGTCAGTCGGATCGCTCACCTCCCCGAGATCCGCGAGATCCGTCTGAAGCTCGGAGAGGGCGTCGCCGGACAGGTCGCCCACAGCGGCGAGACCCGCTGCGTCCCCAGCGAGCCGCTGGGCGCCTCGTTCAACCCCCTGATCGACCAGCAGACCGGCTACCACACCCGATCCCTGCTGGCGGTGGCGGTGCGGGATGAGCAGCGGACCATCCTGGGCGTGCTCCAGCTCCTCAACAAGCAGACCGGCCTGTTCGACCGCGCAGACCAGAAGCAGCTGGAGCAGCTCGGCGATCGGGTCGGGGCGCTGCTGGCAGAGAGCGGCCTTCGAAGCCAACTCTGCGGACCTGCTCGACAACCCCTGTCGTTCCGGTTCAACCACATCGTCGGCGAGTCCGCCGCGATGCAGCGGGTCTATGGACGCACCGCCCGGGCCGCGCGTACTGACGCCACCGTCCTGATCACCGGTGAGAGCGGCACCGGCAAGGAAGCCATCGCCCGCGCAGTGCACTTCAACTCTGCCCGCCGGGATCGGCCCTTCGTCGTGGTCGACTGCGCCGCCCTGCCCGCCGATCTGATCGAGAACGAGCTGTTCGGCCATGAACGCGGCGCCTACACCAGCGCCGATCGGAGCGCCAGCGGACGGGTCGCGGCGGCGGAAGGCGGAACCCTCTTCCTGGATGAAATCGCCGAATTGCCGCTTTTGACGCAGTCAAAGATCCTGCGACTGGTTCAGGAGCGCACGTTTACGCCGCTGGGCGCGAACACACCACAGGCCGCGGATGTGCGATTTGTCTGCGCAACCCATCGAGACCTCAGCGTGCGGGTCTCCCAACAGGCCTTTCGTCACGATCTGTATTACAGATTACGCGTTATACAGATCGAGCTTCCGCCCCTCCGAGATCGAGGTGGGGGTGATCTAGATCGCTTGATCGATCATTTCTTCTATGAGTTCAAGCGGGCACACGATCGGCCAGAGCTGGAGATGACGGTCGAGGCACGCTCAGCGATGCATGCACACACATGGCCTGGAAATGTCCGTGAGCTGAAGCATTGCGTCGAGTCCGCGGTGGTGATGGCGCCAGGTCCTCGGGTGACGCCAGAATTGCTCCCCTTTCTGGAGAATGCTCCGATTGTGGCGAGCACATCATGCTTCCAGGCAGGCGTGATGCCACTCCGGGAGCTGGAGCGCCGCTACGTCGCCCATGTCCTGGAACACTTTGATGGCAACCGTTCTGCGGCGGCGCGGGCCCTTCAGATCGGACGAAACACGCTCTTGCGGAAACTCAACGAAGACTGACTGGCTCAGGGCCAAAAAACCCATCGGGGAGACGGGATGGGGTGATTTTTTCGCCCCTGAACCGTCGCCTCATCTTCAGATCGCCAATTACCTTGGTTGAAAACAGTTAATTGGCACAAGTCCTGAGACGGGTGCGAATTCTGGAAAAACCCAGGAGGGGGTGGGCCTGGGCGGATCTGCTGATGGTCGATGAAGCAGCGGATGACCGATGAAACGGTCTGGGATTGTTGCGAATATGGAACAGGTGGTTCATCCTGCCTGGGTTTGACCCGTCAAGTGTTCAATTCACTGTCACAGTAATATAACCAGACTGGTTCTTTAAAACAGTGATGTTGAAGATGCCGACTCAGACGGAGAGGTATGTGATCGGGTTTTGCTTCAGGGCCGAATCTGGTGGCCGAGATGGGGTCTCAGCAAGGTGTGTGGAGGCTTCATGGATCAGGCACAGCTGCATCGTCTGCGGGCGCTGGCGCCGGTGTTCATCTGGGCGCCGACGCAGCGATGTGGGACGGGGTTGTTGCAACGGCTGGTGACGTCTTCTCGGGAGGCGCTGATCTTCGGTGAGGAGTCTCATCTGACCCTGGAGATCCCCAGGAGCCTGATCCGTTGTGCGCGGCAGGCAGAGAAGAACGACGTGCTCCTGCGTCGCCTGTCCGGTGGGGATCCCAGCGGCTGGTATGTGCACGTCTACCCGCCGTCCAAGTCGTATCATGCTGCGCTCATCGATAACTTCTACACCCTCGCCGAGGTCTATGATCAGTCCGCCCGCGAGCTGGGGTTTCGTCGCTGGGGGACCAAGTTTCCGGGGATCCATCCCCAGGAATTGCTGGTTCTTGCCAAGCTTCTGCCCCACGCACGGCACCTGATCGTGTTTCGGGATCTCGTCGACGTGCTGCGCTCGGTGAAGTCTCGGGGCTGGGTCAACCGCCCCGCGGATGCGATGGCCTATTGCACCCATTGGACGAACCGTCTGGCCGCAGCGATGGATCATTTTTCCGGGGATCCCCGGTTCCGGATGATCCGTTACGAGCAGCTGGTCGGGGATCCCCAGATGCAGGCGACGGAGATCGCGTCGTTCCTCTCGCTGTCCACGGTGGACGTCAGCGTCTTCTCTCACCGGCCCAACGCACCCGGTGATGGATACACGCCGCCGACCGCGCTGACCCCACGGGAGCGGCAGATGATCGACGACGTCGCCGGCTCGCTACGGGCGAAGCTGGGCTATCCCAGGCTTCTCGCTGCCTGACCGCCACACAACCACCCGTCACGGATCCAGGTCATCCGCGGCGGACGCTTCACCACATCTCACTCACAGACGCCCCACGCGTGATTCGATCAGCCTCTCTTCATCGACACGCCAGTATGCCTGTGTGTCCAGATTTGAGAATGCGTCGTGGGCGCCCTGAGCGACCGATCCGGCGAGACGAAGGGCGCGAGGTAATGCATTCGCCTGAAGCGTGCTCACGATCCGTTCATATTCACTGTGCTGCCAGATCGGCCGCGGGTCCATGACGTTCAGTTGCGATACAAGACGGTCAAAGCGACGCTAAGCTGGACCGGTGCCCTTGCGCCGCCGGAGAACACATAACGGCTCGTGATCAGCGCAGGGCGAAGCTGCACACCGAAGCTGCCCTGTCCCCAGACGGACAACGGGATCCCGAGCGAGGCGTTTCCACCCAGCCCGACGCTCAGGTCGTCGCCCTCATCCCGCCAGAACCCGGGGCCGACGCCCAGCCGCAGGTCGATCCCAGCGTAGCCGTGCTCACCAACGATGGGCATATAGCCGGCCCCGACCACCACCAGCGGCTGCTGGATCCGGCCGACGCCGTCCGGATCGTTGATGTGGCCGTAGCTCAGGCCGAGCACAAGGCCCAGATGATCCTCCACGTACTGAAAGAGCAGCTGCCCCTCTCCGCTCCAGTCCGCCGACGCATTGCCCACGGAGACCGGCAGGTCTACCGCCCCCCCGAAGCTGAACAAGAACACGTCGCTGTCTGTGGAACCGGCGCCTTCGAACCGGAAGGTCAGCTTGAGGATGAACGAGGCCTTCACAGGCTCGCCTTCTGCGTTCAGATAAGGCTCAAAGCGCCACCCATAGCCAGCCTCACGGATGGTCTGGTGAAACACCGACGGACAGTCGCGATCGAGCTGGATGTCGTACGGGACACCCTGTTCATCGATTTTGAAGGTCGCACTGCACGTCACCTCTGCCAGACCCAGGTCGTACGCTTCTTCTGGAACGCGGGGCTGGACCCTGCGCAAAGGGCGGACATTTTTCCAGGACGTCTGCGTCGTCTCGTCAGGCTCCTCTGCGAAGGCAGGCGAGCCCAACAAAAGGGGCAGTAACCAAAGCATTGGGCAAACCTCATCGGTTGTGAACGGGAACGGGCTACAGATAGAGTCTGCCACAGATAAACCCGGTGATCTTCCGGAAGGCACGATGACCGGGCCTCGTGAACGACGGCGATTGTGAAGCACATCTGGCGTGGCCGTCATCATCGCGCCGCCCGATCGCGGCTCCGTGGGCTTGTGATGTTGTTGTAACGGCGCAGCGGTACTTGTTCACGGTCACCCGTAACCGTACGGAGTCAGCCATGATCCTCGCGGACATTGAAACCCGCTGCTCTGGAAAGCGTTGGGATAACCATGCGCTCCGGCATGCACTATCTCATCAGGACGCGGCCCTGTCCGAAGCGATGACTCGGCTCGGAGGCAAGCCGTTGGAGGCGATCCTCGATCGTCCTGGTTTTTTCTCTTCATTGGGCGTGCAGCATCGCAACATTCTCTGCGATCCCGCCGATCCCGAGGCATGGTGGCGGGAGAACGCGGGACAGGAGCCGTTCGCGGCAGAGGGGGCACAAGCGGTTCTGGCGTTGATGCGCCGCCATCCGCCGCTGCGCGCCACCGATCGGGTGATCGTGGTGGGCAACGGTGTCGACACGGTGGCACCCAACATCGGCTACGCCGTCGTCGCAGCCCTCCAGGAGCGGCGCATGGACATGGAAGCCCCGACGTCGTTGGCGCTGGTCGGTGAAGGCTGCTCGGGGTTTCTGTCTGGTCTCCGAGAAGCGTCCCACTACATCGCCGCTCACCCCGATGCACGCGTCGTGGTCGTCACCATCGAGATGATGCAGACGCCGCTGCTGAACCCGTGGCTCCATCAAGCCATCCTCGACCACGCCGACGCGGTCGCACGAAACGGAGACGACGCCCAGCGCGATGAGGTCCTCAGACGCCTGAAGAACCTCGGCATTCAGCGGTACCTCTTCGGCGAGGGCTGCGCAGCCGCGCTGTGCGTGGGCCCGAACGCGGCGCCGGCCTCCGGGCTGCGTTTCCATAAACCCAAGCGGTGGGCCAACCTGGATCCTGCAGATCGGCATCTGCTCTCTCTGGTCGCCACCCAG
The DNA here is from genome assembly GCA_038520555.1 of Myxococcota bacterium. Classification (GTDB taxonomy): domain Bacteria; phylum Myxococcota_A; class UBA796; order UBA796; family UBA796; genus JBCBLB01. Next base: position 6,866 of record JBCBLB010000007.1, read on the forward strand.
ACCAGCGCGCCGCCGTTTTATCCGCCATTTGGCATGTTTCGACAGACCCCACGGGCGATGTTGCAGCGACTCGTCGAGGCCTATCTGCCCCACGCCCATCACGCGTTCCAGGAGCGTCCCCACGATCGGCCCATCGCGCTCGCGGTACATACGGGCTCCGGGGTGATCCTTGACCTCGTGCGAGACACGATGGGCGTCTCTGAAGAGGCGATGAAGCCCTCTCGGCGTGTCCTGCAAGAACACGGCAATATGAACGCGACGACGGGCGCAGCCATCATCGCTTCGCTGTTGCAAGACCACCACCGCGACATCTTCGCGTTGTTCTTCGGCGTCGGCTTCGCCTTACAGACCGCATGGCTCATTCAGGAATAAACCCCCCACCATACTGGTCCTCTACGGGCAACCATCACGCGTGAATCATATGCCAGCACGATGGGCCACGAGGCAGCTCTCGGTCACAACCCTGGGCGAGGATCGTCTCAGCGTCTGGATGGAACATGACGCCGTATACGTTGTGGTCTGCGATGGCGCGGGCGGGATCCCGGGCGGAGCCCGCGCCGCCGATCTGGAGGCTCAGCGATGTGTTTCGTGGAGAACCGCTGCAGCGCGTACTGCAGACCCGCTCGCTTCGTCAGACCGCCGATGCGCTGGTGAAGGCTGCACGGCTCCCTTCTGGTGAGCTGACCGACGATATGGCGCTGGTTCTGGTTGAACAACCGCCACGCTGACGGGTAACCCATCGACCACGGTCATCGATGCGGAGGATGACTCGTTGGGGAACTCATGGCCTGGCGCGCGGATTTTGGATTGGCGTGTAAGCGATCGAACAGCGCCACCGTTGAGGAGACGCCATTCAACGGAGCGTGCACGATGAAGCGCGATGATGTCCAGATCCCCTCCCCTTGTTCGGCAGATTGGTCGGAGATGACCGGCGACGACGCGCGTCGGTTCTGCGACCAGTGCGCCAAGCACGTCCACGACCTTTCGGCGATGACGGAGCCAGAGGCGAAGGCGTTGTTGAAGACGGCGTCCTCAGCGGGTGAGCTGTGCGTCCGCTACACGGTCGGCGCTGACCAGACGATCACGTTCCGCAAGAACCGGGCGCGCCGCCTGGCGACGGCGGGGATGGTGGCCGCTGGCCTCGCCGCGGCGATCCCGGCGTCAGCGGGCATCATGCCCGCCGACACTGACGAAGCCGCATGCGCCGAGGGTCCGCTGACCCGGATGGCCCGTCAGGTCTATGAGACGTTCTTCGGCCCGTCCGAGCCGATCATCTACGCCGGCGCCGTCGATCCAGTCGACATCGAGGTCCTGGGGGAGTTCTCCGTCGATCCGGAGCCCATCGATCCCATCGAGATGGTGGAGATGGGCGAGATCGCGGTGGATCTGGAGATGGCGCCGACGCCCCCGCCCGAAACGATCGTGATGGGCAAAAAAGCAGCGCCCCCCTCCGATGAGACGGAAGAGGACGAGAACGTATCGGAATAGCAGGCTTCAGAAGCCCATATAAGCGGTGGCTTTGAGGTCCAGCTCGCCGATGGCGACCTCTGGCTTGGGCCCGGGGTAGACCTCCAGAATTTTCATCTCAATGGTTCCCCAGGCGCTGCCGGAGTAGCCAGAGACGGGCGGGATCTCGATCCACTGCATCTTGCCGTCGTCGGGCAGCTCCTGCTGATGGACGCGGCCGTTGGCGGTGATCTGGATCTTCTTGGGGCGGGCGTAGGCGCGGGGGCCGGGCTGGAGGCCGACCTTGGAGAGCATGTAGCCGTTGGCGGTGAACTGCACGGTGGCGTCGATGTCCCCATACCAGTAGGAGCGGGGGTTGTCGTCGGTCAGCTCGATGCGGCTGTGGCTGCCGGAGGGCTCGCTGGAGACGTCTTCGATCGTGGTGGCGACGTCGAAGTCGTCCAGGCCGACGAGCAGCTCGCTGATCGCGAAGTTGGAGAAGTCGCGACCGGGGTAGACCTCTTTGATGGTGATCTTGAGGCGCCCGCCGGTCTCCGAGGCGATCTCAAGGCCTTCGATGGGTTGGACCTGGTAGTCGGCCTTGTCTTCGAAGGTGACGGTGGCCATGCCTTCGACAGGGACCAGGTCCTGGATCTCGTTGTATTGGAAGACTTCGACGGTGACGGTCTTGATGCGAGCGTAGTCCTGGAACGACTGCTCGCTGGCGACGTAGCCGACGTACATGCCGAGGCTGTTGATCTTGGCCTTGGGCATATCGAGGATGATGTATTCACCGGCGTTGTCGCTGGAGCCGGGGACCATCCACGCGGTGGCGGGGTCCCCGTCGATGGCGGCGTTTCCACTGTACAGGCGCTCGCCCTCGACGCCGTTGTTCTTCTTAAAACTGGAGGCTTCGGCGCCGGCGAAGGCGGCGCTGCTGAAGAGGACGCTGGCCATGGCGGCGAGCAAAGGGAGGCGGTTCATCGAGGGCTCCATCGGCGGTCAAGTTTGAAGGTGCGTCACAGGATACCAGCAGTCGGTCCGATCATTCCCGATCGAGGATGACAAATTCGACGCGTCGGTTGTTCTGCCGGCCCTCATCGGTGCGGTTGCTGTCGACGGGCCGCTGCTCGCCGTAGCCGATGGCTTCGAGGCGCCCAGGCTCGACGCCGCGGTCGATGAGGGCGGAGACGACGGCATCTGCACGGGCCTGGCTGAGCCGAAGGTTGCGCCGGGCGTCGCCGGTGTCGTCGGTATGCCCTTCGACGCGGACGCGCCGCAGCTCGGGGTATCCACGCAGGGTCGCAGCGATCTCGTCGAGCAGCAGCTGGGAACGCGCCTGGATAGAGGCCTTGCCGGTGTCGAAGTAGATGCGGTCGAGGATCTTGATGTTCGCCTGCTCGACGACGACCCGGCCCTCATCGGGGCAGCCGTCGTCGTCCTTCACCCCGTTGAAGATCTCCGGGTCCATGTCGCACTGGTCGAACTCATCGGGGACACCGTCCTGGTCGTTGTCATCGTCCGGGCAGCCGTCGCCGTCCTGGAAGGTGTCGAAGTCTTCGCCGTCGTAGGGGCACTGGTCGAACTCATCCAGGATCCCATCGCTGTCGGCGTCGTCGTCAATCTCACGATCCGGGCAACCATCATCGTCCTGGTACCCGTTGGGCGTCTCGGCCCGCTTGGGACATTCATCGACATCGTCGGCCAGCCCATCTTCATCGTTGTCATCGTCCGGGCAGCCGTCTTCGTCGCGGAAGTCATCGTCGTCTTCTCTGTCGAACAAGCACCCGTCAACGTCGTCGGTGACGCCGTCGCCATCGAAATCCCGTCGAGACAGCGGAGCGGCGAAGGTGATCCCGAAGGCGGCCCGATAGTCCGGGGCGCCGACGCCATCGAGCACGCCAGCGCCGACGCCCAGGTTGAGGGCCAGGGCATCGCCAGGAAGGACCTTGACGCCGATCATGGCCTCGACCGGGTTCTGCGCGGCGGCCCCGCCCACGTTGCCGCGGGCTTCGAGGGTCAGCTCGACCGGATCGACCACCCGATAGCCGATGGCAGCGCCGAACACCGCGACGCTGCCCAGCTCGGCGTCGCGAATCGTGGCCGCTTCACGGATGTGGTAGCCACCGGTCACCGCGCCACGGAAGATGTAGTCCCGATTGCGCACAGAGCCGTCCGCAGCCTCCACAATGACCGTTGGGGTTGCGGTCAGCACACCCTCTCCCAAAAACGCAGCGTCTTCCCCAGCGGTGGGCGCGCCGATGGGGACAGCCACTGCGACCGCGACAGGCGAATTGGCGCGGCTGAGCAGCTGCGCCTTGGGTACGATGCGCAGATCGCCCAGGCCGCTGCTGTTGAGCGGCTGGAGGGCCGCGTTCCCATCCAGGTTGCTCAAGGAGACGCCGTCCTGCGCCATCACGACGGGCAGATCGATGGCCAGCGACGCGAACCGGGTGAGCCCCAGGCCGACCTGCAGGTTTCCGCTCAGCCGTTCGTTGATGACGCCGTCCGTGTCTTCGGCGGCCGGATCGTTGGTCGGGGATACCCGCTCACCATCAAAGACGAGTACGACGGGATCGTTGGCATAGTGCGCCCAGAGGGAGGCGCTGTATTGGAGCACGCCCAGCGTCTCTGCAGAGGGCACCGCCATATAGCTGAAGCCGTCAGATGAAGGACGAAACAGCTCGATGTCGACGGACTCATCCTGTGCGAACGCGACCGACAGCAGCCCCCAGAGCGCCAACCCCATCTTCAGCCCCCTCGCATCGTGCGACGTCGAAACACCATCATGGCAGACAGCAGCCAGAGCGCCGCGCCGCCAGAGGTCCCCAGTCCACACAGCCCGCCGCCGCGGAGCCCAGCCTCACGCGCTGGGTTGAGGCAGTCGTCGTCGATGTTTCCATCGCAGTTGTTGTCGATGCCGTCGTCACAGACTTCGGTGGCGCCGGGGAAGACGGTCACCGACACCGGATCGGTGGGGTCGTCCAGGCAGTCGCCGTCGCTCCCCGCCACCCCGTCGCCGTCACGGTCTTGATACGGATCGTCGATGACGCCGTTGCAGTCGTTGTCCAGCCCATCCGCCACGCCGCCGTCGTTGGGATCGCCCTCTGAACCGGCGGGGTTGACGTCGTTGTCATCATCCTTGCAGTCGCCGGGGGTCAGGCCAGGGAAGTCCGCAGGGTCGCAGCAGCGCTCACCAGGGCAGACGTCGGCGGGGTCGGCGAGGAACCCGTCAAAGTCAGCGTCGCAGAGATCGGCGCCGTCACAGTCGTTGTCGACGGTGTCGTAGGGAACTTCGTCTGCGTCGGGCCCGATGGTGTCGGTCGAGTCATCGCAGTCGAAGGGGCCGCTGTCGTCGCAGATGGGCGAGAAGGCCGGACATTCAGAGTAGCCATCGCCGTCATCGTCAACGTCATCGACGCAGCCGTTGCAGTCATCGTCGACGCCGGGCTGTCCGCCGTCTTCGACGCCCTCCGGGCCGACCGAGGGGTCCGCGTCGTCGCAGTCGCCGTCGATCTCTGCGTAGCCGTCATCGTCATCGTCGCCGACACCGTCGTCGCGGACCCCATCGCAGTCGGCGTCATCGTTGATCTGTCCGCAACACCCCTCGCCCAGGGCGTAGGCGCCGCACTCTTCGTTGTGTTCGTCGCCATCGACCGCGTCGGGGTTGACGTACGGATCGGCGTCATCGCAGTCGCCGCCGTCTTCGGTGAACCCGTCGCCGTCGTCATCGATCCCGGAGCCGACGCAGGAGACGTTGGGGGCGCCGGGCGTGCCTGTGAGGGCGGTGGGGCCAAAGGCGGACGGGGCAACACACCAGTTCTGAACCAGGTTGTTGGCCCACTCCAGGTCGAAGGCGTTGGTGTTGGCTTGCCAGGATTGATCGCTCTGAACGTTCCATGTGGCATCCCAGATGACCGCATCGATCTCAACGCCGCCGAAGACCAGCCGGAGCGCGCCGCCGTCTTCTTGCAGCTTGAACGAGGTCCACGAGTAGGTGAAGTCGACCGGGACGCCGCCGTTGAAGTTGTTGATGCCGCAGACGTCCTCGCTCTCGTCGCAGTCGTTGACGCCGAAAACCACATAATCACCGGCGTCGACGAGGAGCGTCTGAGAGACGGTGAACGAGGTGGCCCCGTCGAAGAAGATGGTCAACCCGTCCAGGTCGAGCTGCTGGCCCGAAGCGTTATACAGCTCAAACCACTCGCCAGCGTAGTTGGGGATCCCGCTGGCGTCGCCGGTCTCGGCCATGAACTCCGTGACGGTGAGATCGCCGGGAGCGGACGGAGAGGCCGCCATCGCCGCGAGGTTCAGGAGCATCCACACCACGTCTCGTCCTCCAGAAGGTCGAAGCGTAGCATATCGGATCAGCGGACGACCGCCTCGCCGTAGGTGATGTAGGTGATGTACCGGTAAACACCGGCGTAGTAGCGCCGAGATCCCTGCAGATAGCGATAGGTCATCGTCGTGCCGTCATAGTCAACCGCGGTGGCCGGGAAGAACCCGCCGTTGTACTCGTAGAACAGGTAGGCGTCGCCCTCAAAATCGCGGTTGAAGCCGTAGGTGAACGAGTAATCTTCGCCGCTGTTGGGGCACCCGTCGACGCCCGAGCTGGCGTCTTCATCGAAAGTGAAGTCGACGTCGTAGACGAACTCACACTCTGCGCAGGTGGTGGTGCTGCGCGCGCCGACGGCCACCCAGACGAGGGTGCAGAGGTTGCTCTCGACGGTGGTGCTGGCGCGGCTGAGCCCGATCTCAAGGGCTTCGGTGCCCTGCCACCCGTTGCCGAAGCCGCCGCCAACATCTTCGTCTTCGTCTTCCTCGTCTTCTTCTTCATCCCCACACGCGACGACACCCATGGAGAGCGCGGTCACGGCGAGGAGGGTCCAGATGTGGCGCATGATGTTCCTCCGCGGTGATCGTCTGGAGAGTGTATCAGTGGCCATGACACGGACTGACCGGTGAACAAGGAGTTGACGATCGGGTGAGCGCGGCTGAAGTTCAAGGAGGCTTGAAAACTGTTCAAGGGGGCTTGAACTGGAGTGAGAATGCGGCTATTGATCGAGCATGAGGAGCATCTCTGAACAGCCTGCGTTCTTGAAAGAGGTCGAACAACGGATCGATCGGGCCCTGTCCTGGGACCGTGAGGCCACGTGGTCTGACCTTCCCACCATGGTGGCCGCAGCGCGCCATCTCTGTCTGGCGCCGGGCGCCAAGCGCGCCCGCCCCCGTATGATCCACCTCTTCGGCATCGCCGTCGGCGCTGAGCCAGACGGCCTCGCGGACGCATCGGTCGCCGCCGAGTTCATCCACGGCGCCAGCTTGATGCACGACGACGTCGTCGATGACGGCACGATGCGTCGGGGGCGGCCGACGGTCAACGCCCAATGGGACAACATCACTGCGGTCCTCGCCGGTGACTTGTTGTTGTCTGAGGCGATCTATGGTCTGCGGCGCTGGCCCCGCGCGATCACTGAAGAGGCCCTGAAGCTTGTCGCGGACATGAGCCGGGCGGCCATGCTTGAGGTTCACGTCCGCAACCGGACCGATCTGGACCCCAAGCAGTGGCGCTACATCGCAGCGGGCAAGACCGGCGCCATGTTTCGCTGGTGTGGCCGGACTGCAGCGTTTTTGGCGGAAGATGACGAAGCGCTTGAGCGCTTCTCGATCTTCGGCGATCGGTTCGGCGTCGCGTTTCAGATGGCCGATGACTTGAAGGACTTGATGGGCGGCGACATCGGCAAGGACCGCTTCGCCGACATCCGCAACGGCAACCCGTCGTACCCGCTGGCGCTGGCGATGCGCTCGTCTGGGGCGCTCCGGGACGCGCTGGACGAAGCATGGTCGCGCGACCGCACACTGGAGATGGACGAGCTGGAGCGGCTGGGCCAGATGGTCGTAGACACCGGCGTGTTGGAACAGACCCACCAGGATCTGGGGGAGGAGATCGTCGCCGCCATCGACGCGTTGGGGCCGTACCGTGACAAGCCCGGCTGCGCCGAGATGGCGACCTGGGCGACGATGATGTGGCGTTCGTTCTCAATGGAGAAGGCCGTATGACGCAGGGGCGACCCTGGGGCAGCGAGCCGCCGCATCCCCCGCCGCCGCCGTTGGAAAGCTGGGAGATCAAGGTCATCAACGCCGTGGGCGACGTCATCGCCTTCTGGGGGTTCAAGCACAACCACGGCCGGATCTGGACCTTGCTGTACCTGCGTGAGCGGCCGCTGTCCGCCGCAGAGATTCAGGAGAGCCTGGGCCTGAGCAAGGGCGCGGTCTCGATGCTGCTCCGCGATCTGGAGGGGTGGGACATCGTCTCCCGATCGCTCGATCCGCAGACCGGCACGCGGCAGTACGTGCCCAACGTCGAGCTGACCCAGATGATCATCCAGACCATCCAACGGCGAGAAGCGGGATTGATCGTCCGCTCACGCGAGATGCTTCAGGCCGCAGAGCGTGAAGCGTTGTCCTCGCCGAAGGCGTCTCCACGAATCGTGGAGCGGATCCGCAAGCTTCGCCAGCTCGCGGAGGTGATGGATCAGGCGCTGCAGACCATTATCAAGACGACCACGCTGGACGTGGGCAACTTTGTCGATGTGCTGCGCGCGGCGCTCCGCCGACGCGTCCGGGGCGAGAGATGACCATCACCGGTCACACGCAGCTGGTTGGCCTGATCGGTGCGTCCGTGACCTACTCGCTCAGCCTGCGGATGCACAACGGCGCCTTCCATGCGCTGGGGATGGACTGGGCGTACCTTCCGCTGCCCGTCCGCGCGGGCAACATCGGCGACGCGGTCCGCGGGCTGCGTGCCCTGAGTTTTGTCGGCGCCAACGTCACCATGCCCTACAAAGAACAGGTCATCGAACACCTGGACGAGATGACCGAAGCCGCCGCCCGGATGGGGGCGGTCAACACGATCCACCACGTCGGCGGCCGACTCATCGGCGATAACACCGACGCAGACGGCTTCATGGCCGATCTCGCCGCACATGATGTCGACCCGGCAGGGCGCATGGCCCTGATCCTGGGTGCCGGCGGCGCAGCCCGGGCGGTCGCCCATGCGCTCCACCAACGCGGCGCCCGGCTTCGCCTCACCAACCGCACCCGCTCCCGAGCAGATGCCCTGGCAAAAACCGTAGGTGGAACGAAGGTTGTCGACTGGACAGACCGGGGAACAGTGCGTGCGGATCTGATCGTAAACTGTACCCCGGTGGGGATGCTGAACCGCATCGGCGAGAGCCCCTGGCCGGGGCCGCTGGGGCCGGACCAGACGGTGGTGGATCTGATCTATACGCCTCAAAAGACGGCGCTGCTGAAACAGGCGCAGGACGCTGGGGCCCTGGCCATCGGTGGGTTGGGGATGCTGGTTCAGCAGGCCGCCCTGAGCTTCGCCCGATGGACCGACCGCTCGCCGCCGACTGCGGTGATGCGAGCCACACTGGAGAATTTGTGATGCCTGAAGCGAAAGACCACTACAGCCATGTCCATCCGGAACCCGAAGGCGAGCGGCGGGCCGATGTCTGGCGGATGTTCGACCGCATCGCCCCGACCTACGATCTCGTCAATCGGCTGCTGTCGTTCAACCTCGACGTCGCCTGGCGCAAGACGGTCATCGCCCACCTGCCTGAAGGCGACGATCTGGCCTTGCTCGACCTGGCGACCGGTACCGGCGATCAGGTCATCGACCTGACCCGGACCGGCCGGGTCCGTCGGGCCGTCGGCGTCGACATGTCCCGCGAGATGCTCGGCCGGGGTCGGGAGAAGGTCGCCGCCGCGGGCCTGAGCGACGTCATCGCCATGGAAGAGGGCGACGCCACCGCGCTGGTCAACCTCAGCGATGCCCAGTTCGACGCGGTGACCATCAGCTTCGGCATCCGCAACGTGGTCCACGTCGACCGCGCGCTCTCCGAAATCCACCGGGTGCTCGCGCCCGACGGGCGGGCGCTGATCCTGGAGTTCTCGCTGCCCTCCAACCGCATCCTGCGGTTCGGTCACCGGTTCTATCTCCGCTATGTCCTGCCCATCGTCGGTGGGCTGGTCTCCGGAGACTGGCAGGCGTACCGGTATCTGAACACCACCATCGAGGCCTTCCCCTATGGCGAGGCGTTCTGTGACCTGATGCGCGAGGCGGGCTTCTCGTCCGCAAAGGCGATCCCCCTGAGCTTCGGCATCGCGACCCTGTACGAAGGCCGGCGATGACCATGCGGCGGCAGCTCCCTGCGGTCGACAGCCTCGCAGAGGCGCTCGCGGCCCTGCGTGCGCTCCCTGCGAACGTCGATGAGGACACCCAGTTCACCGTCCCGCTGCGACAGGCGCCCGATCCGCTCCGCTGGATCGCCGCCCAACCCTCCGGGCAGCGACTGTTCTGGTCTGATCGCGACGGCCAGCAGATCGCGGGCTGGGGATTCGCCGCCGAGGCATCAACCGCAGAGCTGACCGCCATCCGCCTCGATCGCCGCCCCTGGATCGGCGGGCTCGCCTTCGACGAGACCGGCGCCATCGATGACGCCTGGGAAACATTCGGCCGTGGCAGCTTCTGGTTGCCGGCGCTGGCCCTGGCGGTCACGCCCGACCATCGCCGGCTGCTGCTCCACCGAACCCCCGGCGATGGCGTCGATCTCTCTGCAGTCACCGCTGAGGTCGCGTCCAGCGGGGTGCGCTTTGTCTGTGAGACGTTCCAGACGCTGCCCGCGCGAGACGACTGGATCGAGAACGTCGAAGACGCCCTGCAGGCGTTCGGTTCGGGGTTTTTGGACAAAGTGGTGCTCAGCCGTCAGATTCGCCTCGCCCTGACCGCAGCGCCGAACCCGTTCCAGGTGCTGATGCGGCTGCGTGAAGCCCAACAAGAGACGTTTAACTTCTGTTTTGAGACCACCGCCGGGCGAGCGTTCCTGGGGTGTTCGCCGGAGTTGCTGCTGTGGCGACAGGGCGCGACGCTGACCTCTGAGGCGCTGGCCGGAACCCGACCACGCGGCGAGACCCCGGAAGCAGACGCAGCGCTTGCCCGTTCGCTGCTGGAGAGCGCCAAGGACCGCAGAGAGCACGATCATGTTGTCGCAGCGATCGGGCGGGTGTTGTCCGCACAGTCAGCGGCGGTCACACGCCCCGACGTCCCGCAGGTGCGCGCCCACCACCGGGTCCAGCACCTGTGGACCCCGTTCACCGCCACGCTTCGCCCTACGGCGCTCGATCCGGTCCTGGTCGGCGGGCTGCATCCCACGCCCGCGGTCTGTGGCCAGCCGCGGCCGCGGGCGTTGGGGTTCATTCGGGCGCATGAGCCGTTCTCGCGAGGCTGGTACGCCGGGGCCGTCGGACGAGCAGGAGAGGGGTCCCTCACCCTGGCGGTGGGCATCCGATCCGCCCTGGTCGTCGACGCCGAGCTGTGGGTGTGCGCCGGCGCCGGGCTGGTCGAGGGCTCGGATCCGGAGGCGGAGTGGGACGAGCTGGACTCCAAGAGTGCTCAGTTCTTCGCCCTGATGGAGGCGCCGTGATCGGTGAGGGCGACGCATCTCTCGCGGCCCGGAACACCCGGTGGGGCGCGATGCTCATCGAGGAGCTGTCCCGCGCCGGGGTGCCGCTGATCTGCGCCTGCCCGGGGTCCCGATCGACACCACTCACCGCGGCGCTCGCGGCGCGGGCCGACCTCAAGCAGCGGGTCATGTTTGACGAGCGCGGCGCGGCCTTCTTCGCCCTGGGCGTCGGGCGGGCCACCGGCCGCCCGGCCGCCCTGATCACGACCTCCGGGACGGCGATGGCCAACGCCTACCCCGCAGTCATCGAGGCCGAGCGCGCCGGTGTTCCGCTCTTGCTGCTGTCCACCGATCGGCCAGCCGAGCTGCGTGAGAGCGGCGCGAACCAGACCATCGACCAGATCAAGCTGTTCGGCGATCGGGTTCGGTGGTATGCCGAGATCCTGTCGCCCGACAGCGGCTTTCCGACCACGGCTGCCCTCACCACCATCGACGAAGCCGTCCACCGGACCCGCCACCCGATCCCCGGGCCCGTTCACCTCAACCTCCAGTTCCGAGAACCGCTCGGCCCTGAAGACATCGGCGCGTTCCCCGACGATCCGCGCCTGGAACGCTGGACACACGCGACGACACCGTGGACACAGATCGGATCGGCCTCGCCCGCCGTGGCGCCGATGCCTGCGATCCTGACCCGAACGACCCGCGGCCTGCTCGTCGCCGGCGAAGGCGCTGGACCTGCCGCGGCCTCGCTGGCGAAGGCGCTTGGCTGGCCGATGTTCGCGGATGTCACCGCCCACACCGGCGATAGCCAGATGCGACTGCCGATGTTCGACTATGCCCTCGCCTCTTCCGCGTTTCAGCGGGCGCTGGCGCCAGAGGCGATCCTCCACATCGGCGGCGCTGTGGTCAGCAAGCGGTACCGGCGGTGGATCTCTGTACACCCGCCGACCCACCACCTCACGCTTCGCGCCGATCCGCGGCGACACGATCCCGATCACACCGTCACCCAACGGTTGGTCGCTGATCCTACCGCGACCATTCACCGGTGGCTCGACGATCTGGAAACCCCGGCGATCGACACGACGTGGCGGGACGCGCTGCTCGATGCCACCCATGCAGCCTGCGGCCATGCCAACCGGGTGATTCAGGAGGCGGGCGCGCTGACGGAGCCGCTCATCGCCCAGACCATCGCCGCAGCGGATGCGCCGATCTTCCTGGGAAACAGCATGCCGATCCGCGACGCCGACCTGTTCGGGGCCCCGATCCGGCGCTCTGCCATGAACCGCGGTGCCAGCGGAATCGACGGCCTGGTGGCCACGGCTGCGGGGTGGGCGACCGGGATGAACGAACACACCATCGCGCTGCTCGGGGATCTCTCGACCTTGCACGACCTCAGCTCGATGGCCATCCTGGCGCAGCAATCGGTCCCCCTCACCGTCGTCGTGGTCAACAACGGCGGCGGCGGGATCTTCTCGTTTCTGCCCGTCTCGACGTTCGACGCCGGCTTCGAGACCCACTTCGCCACCGCCCACGACTTCGACTTCGCCGACATCGCCCGGGCGTTCCGGCTGCCGTATGTGAACGCCCGGGTCCGCACAGAGCTGGAGGAGGGGCTGCGGGCCGACGGGCGCACAACGCTCATCGAGGTACAGACGAATCGAACCGCCAACGCGGCACTACACCGCCAGATTCTACGAGAGACGATCGCGATCCTGGAGACCCGACTGTGAACGAACGACTCAAGGTCTGGATCATGGCCTCGCGGCTGCGGACGCTGCCCGCCGCGATCGCGCCTGTGATCATCGGCTGCGCTCTGGCCATCGCGGACGGCGCGTTTCACCTGGGCGCCGCCTTCGCTGCGATGGCCGGCGCCATCCTGATCCAGATCGGCACCAACTACGCCAACGATTACTTCGACTTCATCAACGGCGCCGACAACGAGAAGCGCGTCGGGCCGACCCGGGCCACCGCCGCCGGGCTCATCAAGCCCAACGCCATGCGCGCCGCGTTCATCACGACCTTCGCCCTCACGATCCCTGTGATCATCGTGCTGACGCTCCGGGGGGGGTGGCCGATCGTCCTCATCGGAATCGCCTCGATCATCTCGGGCATCTTGTACACCGGCGGGCCGCGGCCACTCGGCTATATGGGCCTGGGCGATCTGTTCGTCCTCGTCTTCTTCGGTCCCGTCGCCGTCGCTGGGACCTACTACGTCCAGGCCCTCACCCTGCCGCCCGAAGCGATCATCGCCGGGCTGGCGCCCGGGCTCATCTCGACCGCCATCCTCGTGGTCAACAACCTCCGGGACGTCCACACCGACGCAGAGGTCGGGAAGCGGACCCTCGCCGTCCGGTTCGGTGAGACCTTCGCCCGCATCGAGTACCTCGCGACCCTGTTCCTCGCCATCCTGATCCCACCAGCCCTCGTCGCCATGACCAGCAGCCACGGGCTCGCCATCGCCGCCAGCTTCATCTGGATCCCGGCCATCGCGCCCATCACGGCCATGTGGACCGAGAGCGGCCGGGCCCTCGACCCCAACCTCGCCAAGACCGGCCAGCTGCTCGCCCTCTACAGCGTCCTCTTCTCGATCGGGTGGATCGTGTCATGATCGTCAGATGGCGACTGACGCGTCATGACCTCGCCCTGAGCCGCCCCCTCACCACAAACGGCGACCTCACCCGAACCATCCTCCTCATCGAGGTCGAGGACAAAGACGGCGTCACCGCCTTCGGCGAAGCCTCGCCGCTGCCCGGCCTCCACCCCGAAGACCTCGACACCGTCTGTCAACAAATCAACGACTGGTTCGAGCACCAGATTCAGCCGCCTGCTTCGATCGCGCGCTTCGGCGTCGAGAGCGCCATGCTCGCCCTCACCGCGGCGCGTACCGGCCGAAGACCCGCCGAATGCATCCGGGATGACCCCGCCGAGGATGTGCCCCTCAACGCCCTGGTCAGCCTCACCCTCCCCACCATCCCGCCGGGATTCCTGGCCGCCAAGGTCAAGGTCGGCCGAAGACCTCTCCGATGGGAGATCGATGCGCTGAGAACGTTTCAGGCACAATATCCAGAGGTGACCCTCCGGCTCGACGCCAACCGGGCCTGGGACCTCGACACCGCGGTCTCCTTCGCCAAACAGATCGCTGATCTCAACGTCGAGTACTTCGAAGAGCCGCTCCGCGACCCCCACCTGCTCGATGCCTTCTTCCAAAAGACCGGATGCGGCATCGGCCTCGACGAGTCATTGAACGAAGACCGGCCGTTCCCCGACGGAGCGCGTGCCCTCATCATCAAACCCACCGTCGTCGGGGGCATCAGCGCCGCCCTCCAGTGGATCGGGCGGGCGCGCCAGGCCTCGCTCCTCCCCGTCATCAGCGCAAGCTTCGAGTCCGGGGTCGGCCTCGGGATTTTGGCCGAGATCGCCTGCACCATCGGTGACGGGATGCCCGCGCAGGGGCTCAACACCGACGCATGGTTCGATGAAGACGTCCTCAACCCGCCGCTCCGACACCACAACGGCCGGCTGCGATGGAGCGGATCTTCGCCGAGCGCTCACGCAGTGGCACCCGGGAGCGGAAGAGGCTGAGCGCTCGTTTTCCTGGTCTCGGAGAGGACCGAATGATGTCCGTATGGATGAAAGAAAACGCGAGGATCCCCTGCCCGCTGGCCGAAGCCGCTGAGCGGTTCGGCGAAGCCATCGCCCTGTTCGACGGCAAAACGCGCTGGTCCTTCCTGGATTGGCACCACGCCGCGGAGGGCATGTGTGCGCACCTCGACGACACCGCGGGGCCAGTTGGAATCATCGATCCCAACCACCTCTCCGCCGCTGCGATGATGTTCGCCGTCTGGCGAACCGGACGCAGCGTCGCCCTGATCAGCCACCGGACGCCCGATGCACAGATCAACGTCCTTCGCGCGCGGTTGGGCCTGACGCAGGTGTTCCACGGTCACGAGCTCAGGGTCGAGAGGATGGAAGCGGCGCGTCTGCAGCGGACCGTGACCGGAGGGATCGGGACGATCCTGATGACCTCGGGGAGCAGCGGCTCTCCCAAAGCGGTCGCCCACACCTTGAGCGCACACCTCGCCAACGCCGAAGGGAGCAACCAGAACATCATCTTCCAGCCCGGTGATGTGTGGCTGCGGTCGCTGTCCTTCCACCACGTCGGCGGTCTGGCCCTGATTTTCCGAGCCCTCCGCGGCGGCGGCGCGATCGGATTCGGAGACACCGACGCGGACCTCGCCGCGGCCTGCCGAAACCTGGGGGTGACGCACCTGTCCGTGGTCGCCGTACAGCTCCAGCGGCTGCTGCGATCGGAGACCACGGGGCTGCGCCTGCGCGCCGTGCTGGTCGGCGGCGGCCCCGTCCCCGAAGCCCTCGTCGATGAAGCCCTCCAGCGCGGGATGCCCATCCATACGACCTATGGGATGACCGAGATGGGCTCCCAGGTGGCGACGACACCCCCGAACGCCACACGACCGATCCTCCGAACCGCGGGCCGACCGCTGCCCGGCCGGGCGCTGACCCTGTCTCCCGAAGGCGAGATCCGGGTCCGCGGCGAACCGCTGATGGCCGGCTATCTCCAAGACGACGGGCGACTGGAGCCGGGCACCGACGCCGAAGGGTGGTATCACACCGGAGACATCGGAACCCTCGATGAAGATGGGTTTTTGACCGTCGTGGGGCGACGGGACCTGATGTTTATCTCGGGCGGTGAGAACATCTTCCCCGAAGAGATCGAGCGGGCGCTGATGGCGGTGCCGGGGGTCGAAGCCGCGGTGGTGGTCGCGGTGCCGGACGAGACCTGGGGCGCGCGACCGGTGGCGTTCATTCGCAGCCCCTCGCCTATCGATCCGACGATGTTCCACGTGGAACTCTCGGGCCGGCTGGCGCGGTTCAAGGTCCCCGATCGGTTCCTGGCCTGGCCCGATGATGCGCCGGGCTGGTCGGGAAAACCGCCGAGGCGATGGTTCACCGAGCGGGCGCGGGCGCTGGGCTGATGCAGCACGAGGCGCAGGCGTTAGGAGCTCCGATGAACCTTCGTTACAGGATGATGAACGATGTTGATGACTGAAGAGCAACACCCCCCCACCACGACGGATGACCTTGATCGTGTGGTGAGCGAGCTGGCCGAGCAGAAGACGACCTGGATGCAATCGACGCTGGATGAGCGCATCCAGTTGTTGGAGTCGCTGCGGGTCAACACCGCTCGGCTCGCTGAGGGCTGGGTCGACCTCGCGATCAAGGCCAAGCAGCTGCCCGAGGACTCTCCGCTGGTGGGCGAGGAATGGACCTCGGGCCCCTGGGCGCTTCTCGAAGGCATCCAGCACCTCAAGGGCACCCTGGAGACGCTGAAGGCCGGCGGCGATCCGATGCAGGGCGCGACGCTCCGCGCGCGCGCCGACGGCCAGGTGATCGCCAGGGTCCACCCGGCCAACCGGTGGGAGCAGCTGCTCATCAACGGCGTCGAAGCGGAAGTGTGGATGGATCCATCGGTCCATCTCGCCAACGTGCGTGACCATATGGCGGCGCACTACAAGACCCGGCCACAGGATCGGGGCGCGGGGAAGGTCGCGTTGGTCCTGGGCGCGGGCAACATCGCCAGCATCCCGCCGCTGGACATGCTGTACAAGCTGTTCATCGAGGGGCAGGTGGTCATCGTCAAGATGAACCCGGTCAACGACTACCTCGGTCCCATCTTCGAGCAGATCTTCCAGCCCTTCATCGCGAAAGGCTACGTTCGGTTTGCCTATGGGGGTGTTCCTGTCGGCCAGCACCTCACCGACCATGCGCTGGTTGACGAGATCCATGTCACAGGCAGCGAGCGGACCTATGACGCCATCGTCTTCGGCGTGGGCGAAGCCGGCGCGACGCGCAAGGCGAACGACGATCCCCGCAACCCGCGTCGGGTGACGGCAGAGCTGGGCGGCGTGAGCCCGGTGATCGTGGTCCCGGGTCCCTGGTCCGCGGAAGACCTGACGTTCCAGGCGGAGAACGTCGCCACCCAGAAGATGCACAACGGCGGCTTCAACTGCATCGCGTCCCAGGTGCTGGTCCTCCCGGCGTCCTGGAGCCAACGCAGCGCGTTCTTGACGGCGCTGGAAGCGGCCTTCGCCGCGGCGCCGTCTCGTGCACCGTACTACCCGGGCGCAGCCGATCGAATCCACGCGCTCCGCGAGCGCCACCCCGAAGCGCGCTCACTGGACACGGGCAAAGAAGCGGCGGACGCCGATCGGGTGTTCGTCCCCGACGTAGACGCAGCGGCCGACGACTACGTCTTCCACACCGAGGTGTTCGCCGGCGCCCTGGCCCAGACCACGCTTCCGGGCGCAGACGCGGCGACGTTCTTGCGCAACGCGGTGACCTTCGCCAATGAGACGCTGCACGGCACGTTGGGGATGACCATCCTCATCCACCCGAAGACGATCGCCGCGCTGGGCCCGCTGTTCGAGGATCTGATCGCGGCGCTTCGCTATGGCACGATCGGCATCAACGCCTGGTCGGGGGTGGGCTTCCTGCTGCCGCGGGTGACCTGGGGCGCCTTCCCCGGCCATCCGCGTCATGACATCCAGAGCGGCGCCGGCGTCGTCCACAACGCCCTGATGTTCGACAAGCCGCAGAAGTCTGTGATCCGTGCGCCGTTCCGACCGTTCCCCCGCAGCGTCCTCAACGGCGAGTGGACCATCCTCCCCAAGCCGCCCTGGTTCGTGACCAACAAACAGTCGGCAGAGGTCGGTCGTCTGCTCACGATGTTCGCGGCCGAGCCCAGCGTGACGAAGCTGCCCGCCATCTTCGCCGCCGCGCTGCAGGGCTGATCGCGCTGTCGCGCGGGGACGCGTTGCCGAATCGGATGAGGGAGGTAAGGAGACCTCCCTCTACTGGTGAAAGGAACGCGCTTGCTCTGGTTGCTTGCCGGTTCGGGCCTCGCGGCCGCGGCGGACCCGACGGTCACGACGGTGACGGATCAGATCGTGGTGGACGGCCGGCTGGACGAGGCGGGCTGGTCGATGGCGGTCCCGGTCACCGACTTTCGTCGGTACCTGCCGAATGCAGGCGGGCCTCCTGACGGGGAGACAGAGGTCCGGTTCCTCCAGGACGATGCCCACCTGTATATCGGGATCACGGTCCGAGACCTGTCCTACCGCCCGCGGGCGCGGGTCTCTCCGCGGGAGGACATCAACGACGACGATCAGGTGGGCATCTACCTGGACACCTACGATGACGGCCGCACCGGGTACATCTTCTACTTCAACCCGCTGGGCATCCAGCAGGACATCCGGTACGCCAACGGCGACTGGTTCGTCCAGTGGGACACGGTCTACACCTCAGAGGGGCAGGTCACCGACGACGGCTTCACCATCGAGGTGGCGATGCCGTTCCGCTCGATCCGGTACCCGGCGGTGGGCGCCGACGCGGCGCCGCAGACCTGGCGGGTGATGATCACCCGCAAGCTGCCGCATGAGGGGACCAAATACGCCTTCCCCCAGCTACAGCGGGGCCACCCGCGGATGTTCCTCCAGGCCGCGCCGCTCCGAAACGTCCAGCCCGCGCGACGCGGCGCGGGGCTCTGGATCCAGCCGGTCCTCGCCGTTCGCCACCAGATGACCGACGAGGACGAGGACGGCACGCTGACCTGGACCGGCGCGGAGCCGCTCAATGAGACGATCCGGCCGGGCCTGGACCTTCGGTTCGGCATCACGCCGGACATCGGGGCCGCGCTGACCATCAACCCGGACTTTTCCCAGGTCGAAGCCGACGTTCAGATCGTCAACCTCAACCAGCGGTTCGCCTTCTTCTTTCCGGAGCAGCGGCCCTTTTTTTTGGACGGCGTCGATGCCTTCGCCGATCAGATGGAGACCTTGTACACCCGAAGCGTGGTCTCTCCGCTGTACGGCGCCAAGGTCTCGGGCATGGAGGGCCCGCTGTCCATCGGGGTCCTGCAGTCCATCGACGTCAGCCCGGCGGCGTCGGTCCATGAGACGGGCACGCCAGGCTTCTCGGAGGATGAGCTGGAGAACGCCTGGACCTCGAACAGCTTCGCCCGGCTTCGCCTGGACGCGTTCGGCTCGGGCTATGTGGGGCTGACCGCAGCGGACAAGCGGGTCCTGGGCGAGGGCACGGGCTTCAACGACGTCCTCGCCGGCGACATCAGCGTCCCGTTCAACGACGTCTGGACGGCAGAGGCGGCGGCTGGCGTATCGTCATCGGGCAACGCGGACACGCGGCTCCGCGGCGGGCAGGCCCAGGCGCGCCTGGTCCGCAGCCCAGAGCTGGGCCTGGGCATGCGGCTGTCGGGCGCGGGCATCTCCGAAGGGTTCCGCCAGGAGATGGGCTTCTTAAACCTCACCGGCCTGAGCCGGGGATCCGGTTCGCTGGACTACACGTTTGGCAGCGGACGGACGACCTGGGCGCCGGGAATCTCCGGGAGCTTTCGTCAGGAACAGGACGGGGACCAGCGGCTGGAAGCCCGCCATGAGCACGACGCGACCGTGGCGGGCATCCACAACATCAACCTGGGCGGCGCGATGCGGCGCTGGCGGCAGGACGGCGCCGCGGTCCCGGGCTGGGTAATCGACGCATCGTGGCGGGCGCAGCTGTCTCGATTGTTGACGTTGTCCGCGTCTTCCAGCCATGGCGTGGAGATCGATTTTCAGGAGCTGGTGCCAGCGCAGTCGACGTTCGCCCGGGGCGGCGGGAGCGTTCGTCCGACGCGGGGGACGCGGCTGGATCTGGACGTGGTCCAGCAGTGGTTCACCCCCGAGGGGCTCTCAACGGCGCAGGCGACGCGGATGTTCTCTCGGTTCACCTGGCAGTTTCTGCGGCCGCTGGGGATGCGGCTGAACCAGCAGACGACCATCCAATCCGACGCACCGCGAGAGACGCAGGCCTCGGCCCTGCTCATCTGGCTGGAGAGCCCCGGACGGGAGATCTACCTGGGCGGCACCTGGGGGATGAATGAAGAAGACGGCCTCACCGAACAGACGCTGTTCGTCAAGGCCACCTGGCTGGTTCAGATGTAGCGGTTCTGGGCTACTGAGCTTCCATCGGGGTGATTTCGATGGCGGTGTGGTCTGTGAGGCCGCGCTTTTCGAACCAGACGTTGTCGAAGAAGGTGTAGTCGTTGATGCGGTAGCTGATTTTGCCGTGCTCGGGGGCGGTGTAGATCAGCTCTTCGCCGACGGGCATGATGTTCTCGACGCCGGCGTCGGAGACGAACCGGAGGATGAGCTGCCCGGCGACGCACCCCTCTACGTTGCAGGGCCACTCGCCGCCGACGGCGGGCCTGGCGGTGTCACCGGCGACGTTGATCCAGGGGCCGCCTTCTTCGATGCGGTAGCGGTCCTTGGGGGTGCCGGAGATGCGGATGATGTCGCCCTGGCAGATGGACAGGGAGTTCTGCCAGCCGGCGCCGATCTCCAGGTAGTCGAACATGGTGTAGTCGAAGGGGCGGAGGCACTCGCCTTCGGTGAGCTTGGCGGGGAGGCTATAGACCCAGTCCCGCCACGCGTTGACGCTGCCGTTGTTGCCGGCGACCTGGACGCACCTGCTGTAGTTCTCCTGGGAGATGGCCTCGATCTGTTCGGGGCGGCCGAGGAGGACGGTCTCCAGCGAGAAGATGCGTTCTTCTTCGAAGGCGACGGCGTCGGTCTTCCCACCGGTCCACTGCTTGAGCATCTGGTCGAGGACTTCAGGGCGCTTCATCAGCCGGTCGGTGCGGTTGAACTGGGCGTAGTCGGGCGGCGCGTAGCACTCGAACGTCCAGCCCTCTTCGGCGTGCCACCCGACGGGCGGGGGGGCGTCTTCGGCGTTCTTGGGGCCGCAGCCGCTGAGGATGATGGCGAGCAGGGCGGGGGTGCGCATGAGTTTCCTCCGAGGTTGCCCGCCATTGTAGCGCCGATGAGCGGTTGGTTGCGGTGAGGGGGGCGTAAAAAGAAAACGGGGAGCCATGTGGCTCCCCGTTGTGTGATGTGCGGGGTGTGATGTGCGACGTGCTCAGATGGTGCTGTACAGCAGGTACGCGATCGCGAAGCTGAAGAGCACGAGCGACTCGGGGAAGGCGAGGGCGATGAGCATCGAGGTCCGGATGTCGCCGCCGGCCTGGGGGTTGCGCGCCATGCCTTCCATTGCGGAGCTGGCGGTGCGGCCCTGGCCGAGGCCGGCGCCGAGGACGGACAGGCCCATGGCGAGGCCGACGCCGAGGCCGATCATGCCCTTGCCACCGGTGGCAGCGTCGTCAGCGGCGAGAGCGGGGGAGGACAGCACGAGCAGAGCGGCCATCACGGGCAGAACGTAGAACAGCTTGGACTTCATGAGGGTTTCCTCCGAAAGGGGAGTAGCGAAGCGATCAGTGGTGATCGTCTTCGTGAGCCGTCGCCAGAGCAATGTAGACGGCCGATAACAGGGTGAACACCAGCGCCTGGATGAACGAAACAAACGCCCCCAGGCCGAGGAAGATGACTGGTAGCACGAGCGGCACCAGGTCGCTCATAATACCGAAGACCATGTGGTCGCCGAACATGTTTCCGCCCAACCGCAGGGTCAGCGAGATCGGGCGAACCAGGAAGAGGCTGATAACTTCAACGGTGAAGATCAGCGGCGCGAGCAGCGCGACGGGTCCGAACAGGTGCTTGACATAGCCGAAGCCGTTCTCAAGCAGGCCGGCGACGTTGAAGACGATGAGCACCACGAGCGCCATGGCGAGGTTGGTGCTGATGTCTGAGGTCGGCGCGGCGAACCCGGGGACGAGCCCGACGAGGTTGCTGGACAGGATGTAGACAAACAGCCCGGCGAGCAGGCCGAAGTACACGGGGTTCCGGGTCTGGTGTTCCAGGACCCCCTTCAGCAGGCCGACGAGCCCCTCTGCGAAGATCTCCCAGACGTTGCGCAGGGTGAGCGTCGCGTCCGGGACATACTTCTTGAGGTCATTCTGGGCGGTGACTCGAGCGAGGGCGAAGCGCCCAGCGAGCGCGAGCCCGATGAGCACAAAACAGATCATCCAGGAGTGCAGGATGGGCGAGGCGTTTTCGATCCCGATGGATTCAAAGACGCCGCGGACGCCGGGGATATTCTCGAGCCATGTGTAGTGATACATCAGGCTTCCCTTGTTGGGGTCGTTGACGGTGTCGCTGACGAAAAGCGGTGTGCGGAGTCGATCGTGATGGCGATGACCAGCACGCTACCACCGACCGCCACCGCCAGCGCGTTCGTGCTGATGACCAGCAGCAGGCCAGCGGCGAGGACGATGGGCGATTTGACGGAGAGCAGAAGCGGGACGTTCCCGACGGGGATGTGTCCTGCTTCGTCCAGGCGCAGCAACCAGGCCGCACCGGCGAGGCTGCCGATCATGAGGATCCCGCTGAACAGCACCCCGAAGCCGAAGCCGAACCCCCCGAACCACGTCCCGACGAGGCAGGCGAGGATGAGCAGCCGGGTGGCTCTACGGATGATGCTTTGGATCGGGTCCATGGTCGGTCGGGTCTGAAGGCGGATGGTTGAGGGCGTCGAGGGCGCTGAGCATTCGGTACATGCCGAGGGCGAGCCCCCCGACGATACCAGCCATCAGCAAGAGGGGAGATGATCCGAGCTGGCCGTCGAGCCACCCGCCTGCGAAGGCGCAGGTGAGGGTTAATACTGCCATTTCAGTGACCATCACGGAAACCCTCAGGAGCTGTTTTGGCACCTTGTTCTTGGGTCTTCCAGCCTTCTCGCCAGTCTCCTTGGGGTCGAGTGGGTTCCCCACGTATCATCCCCTCCTACACACCGCAATGTGGGCTCACGGCGCGAGCGCCTTGCGCAGCCCATCGACGACGTGGGTGATTTCTTCATCTGTCAGGGTGGCGGAACAGAATGCAGCCTCATACTGAGAGGGCGGCAGATAGACACCGGCCTCAAGCGCACGCCGATGGAACCGGGCGAACGCCGTCATGTCACATTCCTGCACCTCGGCGAAGTTCTTCGGCGGCTGCGCGCGGAAGAAGACGGTGAACATCCCGCCGATGCGTCCGATCGATGCGCCGGCATCGGCCACCGCATCGGCGATCCCGTCCACGATCGCCGATGAGATCGCCTCGAGCCGGTCATAGACGTCCGGGGTGAGTCGTCGCAGCGTCTCACGGCCGGCGGCGACGGCCAGGGGGTTTCCGGACAGCGTGCCCGCCTGGTAGACGGGGCCGACCGGGCTGAGCGCCTGCATGACATCGGCCCGTCCGCCGAAGGCGGCCAAAGGCAGCCCGCCGCCCACGATTTTGCCCAACGCGACCAGGTCTGCCGTGAGCCCCAGCCGCGCTGTGGCGCCGCCGCGGGACAATCGGAACCCGGTCATGACCTCATCGATGATGAGCAGGGTGCCGTTGGCCTGGCAGACGTCATACAGCCGCTCAAGGTAGCCGTCTTCGGGCACGATACAGCCCATGTTCCCGGGCACCGCCTCCAGGATCACCGCGGCGACTTCGTGCGTGGTCAGGTGTTGTTCGACGGCGTCAGCGTCGTTGAATGGTGCGGTGAGGGTGAGACCCGCGACCGCGGCGGGGATGCCCGGCGAGCCCGGCTGGGCGAAGGTGGCGACGCCGGAGCCGGCCTTGACCAGCATGCTGTCGTGCGCGCCATGGTAGCAGCCGTCGATCTTGACGATGTGATCGCGGCCGGTGAAGCCGCGGGCCAGCCGAAGGGCGTGCATGGTGGCTTCGGTGCCTGATGAGCACAGGCGGACCATCTCCAGGGTGGGATGTGCGTCGCACAGCTCTTCGGCAAAGGCGACTTCTGCGGCAGTGGGCGCCCCATACGAGGTCCCCTGCTGAGCGGCGGCGGTGATGGCGGCGACGACAGCAGGATGGGCGTGCCCGAGGATCATCGGCCCCCAGGAGTTGATCAGGTCGAGGAAGCGGTTGCCGTCTTCATCATAGAGCCAATTCCCCGATGAGCGTGTGATAAACGGGGGGGCGCCTTCGACCGCGTTGAACGCGCGGACGGGCGAGTTGACCCCACCGGGAATCCGCTTCCGGGCCCGCTCAAGGAGCGCTTCTGAGCGACGCTGTTCCATCCATCTCTCCTTGCAATGATCCAAATGGGGGACACCCCTAACCCACCGGGGCACGTGATCGGCGGGGACATCTGAAACCATCTGCGGGTATAGGGAGCGGGGCTACTCTTCGCCGTCTTCCGCATCGGGGACGCGCGCAATGCTGACGATGCGTTCGTTGTCATCGACCCGCATGAGGGTCACCCCCTTGGTGTTCCGGCTGAGGACGCGGATGTTTCGGACGGGGATCTTGATGACGCGGCCGGTGTCGGTGATGAGCATGATCCGATCGTCATCGTGGACCTGGAGGGCGCCGACGGCGAGCCCGTTCCGGTCACCGGTCTGGATGGCGATGATGCCCTGTCCGCCGCGGTTCTGCTGACGGTATTCGTCGACGGCGGTGCGCTTGCCGTAGCCGTTCTCCGTGACCATGAGCAGCAGCCGATCGGCGTCATCGATGAGCACCCGCACATCGGCGATCTCATCGCCGTTGCGCAGCTTGATGCCCCGCACTCCCCGGGCGACGCGGCCGGTGGGCCGGATCGACAGCTCGGTCTCGGACATGATCCGCTCCCCATCGACGTCCTTCACGCGATACGGCGGGATCCGGATGGACATGCCGTTTCGGGTGAGGATGAGGAAGTCCTGATCCTTGTGGATCTTGACGACGCCGAACAATTCGTCGCCGTCGGCGCAGTCATACGCGCGCAGGCCGTTGGTGCGGATGTTCTTGTAGGCGGCCAGCTCGGTCCGTTTGACGAGCCCCTTCTTGGAGCAGAACAGCAGGTCAAGGGCTTCATCATCGAAGTCGTCGATGCTGATGACCGAGGCGATCTTGTCACCGCTCTCAAGCTTGACGAGGTTGACGATGGGGATGCCGCGGGCGTCGCGTCCGCTCTCTGGGACGGTGTAGACGGGCACCTTATAGACCTGGCCCTGGCTGGTAAACACCAGCAACAGGTTGTGGGTGTTGGCGAGGAACAGCTCCTGGACGGAGTCTTCGTTCCGGGTGCGCATCCCGCGCCGGCCGACACCGCCGCGCCGCTGCTCCTGGTACTCGCTCTGTGAAGAGCGCTTGATGTAGCCGCGCACGGACAGGGTGACGACCTGCTGCTCTTCGGCGATGAGGTCGCGCACCGACAGCGCGCCGGAGGCGTCGATGATCCGGGTCCGCCGCTCGTTGGTGAACCTCTCCTTCAACGCGAGCAGCTCACCGCGGATGAGGGCGAGCAGCTTGGCGGGGTCCGCGAGCAGCTCCTGGAGGTGGCCGATGGTCTCCAACAACTGGTCGCGTTCCGCTTCCAGGTTGATGCGTTCCATCCCCACCAGCCGCTGCAGGCGCATATCGAGGATGGCCTGGGCCTGAATCTCAGACAACGAGAACGACGCGACGAGGTTGTTGCGGGCGTCTTCGGTGGTCGCGCTGCTTCGGATGATCCGGATGATCTCATCGATGTGGTCGAGGGCGATGAGGTAGCCCTGGATGATGTGCAGCCGGTCTTCGGCCTTGCGCAGCTCATACCGGCACCGCCGCATGGTGACATCGCGGCGGTGCGACAGGTAGTGGCTGAGCATCTCATGCAGGGTGAGCACCATCGGCCGGTTGTTGACGATGGCGAGCAGGATGACCCCGAAGGTGTTCTGTAGCGCGGTGTGCTTGAACAGATGGTTGAGCACCACCTCACGAACAGCGTCGCGCTTCAGCTCCACGACGATGCGCATGCCCTGCCGGTCGCTCTCATCACGGAGCGCCGAGATGCCTTCCACCCGACGGGTCTTGACGAGGTTGGCGATCTCTTCCAGCAGCCGGGCTTTGTTCACCTGGAAGGGCAGCTCATCGATGATGATGGCGCTGCGGTTGCCGCCGATGTCTTCAAACGACGCGTTGCCGCGGACGATGACCTTGCCCCGGCCGGTCCGATACGCTTCAACGACCCCGGCCCGCCCATAGATGGTGCCGGCGGTCGGAAAGTCCGGGCCGGGGATGATCGCCATCAGCGCGTCCAGGCTGACGTCGGGATCATCGATCAAAGCGACGACGCCGTCGATGACTTCGCCCAGGTTGTGCGGTGGGATCTTGGTGGCCATGCCGACGGCGATGCCGTCGGAGCCGTTGACCAGCAGGTTGGGGAAGGCGGCCGGCAGGACCAGCGGCTCTTCGGTCGACCCGTCGAAGTTGGCGCCGAAGTTGACGGTGTCCTTGTCAATGTCAACAAGCAGCTTCTCTGCCAGCTTCTCCATCCGGCACTCTGTGTACCGATACGCCGCAGCGGGGTCGCCGTCGACGCTGCCGAAGTTGCCCTGACCGTCAACCAGGGGCATCCGCATGTTCCAGCTCTGCGCCATCCGGACCAGGGCGTCGTAGACCGCGCTGTCGCCGTGCGGGTGGTACTTCTTCAGCACCTCACCCACGACACCGGCGCACTTGGAGTACCGGCGGTTGGACAGGTTGCCCTCACGCCACATCGCATACAAAATGCGTCGATGAACCGGCTTCAACCCATCCCGAACATCCGGCAACGCCCGCCCGATGATGACCGACATCGAATAGTCGAGGTACGACGACCGCATCTCTTCTTCAATGTCGATCCGATCCAGCGTTTTTGCGATCTCTTCCACGATTTCTCCCTGACAGCTTGACCTGAGGCCAACCGTCCTGCGATGGATCTAGACGACACCATCGACTTTCCAGACATCTCACAATAACCCATCTCCCCCCCGCTTTCGACCCCCACACGCCCATTTTCTGTCCGCCAGATGCCGGGAATCTCGGCCCACTCTCCACGGGTTGTCTTCATATGATCCCCTCACTGCTCTTCCTGTTCTCCGCCGCCGTCTTCGCCGCCGATCCCGTCGATGAAGCCGCCCCAGACACCCCCTACACCCGCGGCGTCGCCGCCCTCGCTGAGAAGGACGCGGACGAAGCCATCCGCCACTTCGACCGGTGCCTCGCCGAAGACCCCAACCAGATCGACTGCCACTGGGAGATCGGATGGGCGCACTGGCTGCGGGGCGAATGGAAAGACGTCGTCTCTCACTGGGACATCGTCCAAACCAAGGAGCCGGACCGCAAAGGCCTCTCCCAATACCTCTCCCAGGCAAAGGACAACCTCTCCCTTGAGGATCTGCTGGCCAAAGGACGCTCCGCCGCCCCCTCGACGTTTACCTCAACGGCGCCAGCCGGCGCGACCCTCCGGCTGCGGGCCGTCGGCGACCTGATGATCGGCACCGACTTCCCCGCCGGAAAGCTCCCGCCAGACGACGCGCAAGGGATATTTGACGGTGTGCAGGACTGGCTCACCGACGCCGACGTCACCTTCGGCAACCTCGAAGGCCCCGTCTGCGACGGCGGCGAGACCGGCAAATGTGGGCCCAACGCTTCGCCGGGCAGCTGCTACGCGTTCCGCTCGCCCGCTCGGTACGCCTCGATTTATAAGCGCGCGGGCTTCGATGTGATGAGCACCGCCAACAACCACGGCGGCGACTTCGGCCAGTTCTGCCGGCTGGAGACTGAAAAGAACCTCGACCAGCAGGGCATCGCCCATAGCGGCCGGCCCGGGGACATCGCCTCATGGACCACCAACGGCATGAAGATCGCCATGATCGGCTTCCACACCTCGCGGTCGAGCCACTATGTCAACGACCACGAGACCGCCGCCACCCTGGTCCGCGCCCTGGCCACCGAACACGACATCGTCATCGTCTCCTTCCACGGCGGCGCCGAAGGGTCCCGGGCGATGCATGTGCCATATAAACAAGAGACGTTCTACGGCGAGAACCGCGGACATCTCCGCGAGTTTACCCACACCGTCGTCGACGCCGGCGCAGACCTCGTGCTCGGCCATGGTCCGCACGTCCTCCGCGGAGTGGAAGTCTATAACGACCGGCTCATCGCGTATTCTCTCGGCAACTTCGCCACATATGGCCGATTCAACCTCTCTGGCAACCTGGGCATCGGCGCCGTCCTGGAGGTGCAGCTGGATCGCGAGGGACAGTTTTTGGGCGGAAGAGTGCTTTCGACAAGGCAAGAAGGCGAGGGCATCCCCGTCAAGGACGATCGGGACCGCGCCGCAGATCTGATCCGAATGCTGTCATCAGAGGACTTCCCCCAGACAGGCGTCCAGGTCGCTCAGGACGGCTCGCTGGCCCGCTCCAGACAGTAGCGATCGGCGGCGAAGCCATTGCACTGGTTGGGTGAGGGGCCGATCCGCCGAAACCCGAGCTTCTCCAGCACCCTCACCGAGCCCTTATTCTCTGGCACGACCTCCGCGATCATGGACGCCAACCCCAGGTCGTCAAACCCATAGCGAACGCAGGCCTGACCGGCTTCGGTGGCATAGCCCCGGCCCCATCGATCTTTGAGGAACCGATAGCCGAGGTCGACGACGCCCTCGTCCTCCCGAAACTTGAGGCCGCACCATCCGACGGGTTCGCCCGTCGCCCGCTCGATGGCGATGAGCCGCCCCATCCGCCGCGCGGCGAACTGCCGCTGAAGGCTGCGGACCACCGCGACCGCCTCAGAAGGGTCTTCAAACGCGACGTCTCCGGTATATCGAACCACGTCAGGGTCGTCGTTCAGGCGCACCATGAAGGGCACATCGGAGAGGTGATGGGGGCGCAGCAGCAGGCGAGGGGTGGTGAGAAGGGCATCCATGGGCGGTCAGTGTATGGCAGGGGGTTGACGATTGCTGAGCGCTCCCTACCTCTTTGATGACATCGATCTCCGCTCCCCCGGCAGCTGCCGGCGTGGGACACCTTGGCAATCACGGAGTTTTCAATGGAACAACATGAATTCCAGGCGGACGTCCGCCAGATCCTTCACCTGGTCACCCACTCGATCTACTCGGACCGCGAGGTCTTCCTCCGAGAGCTGATCAGCAACGCCAGCGACGCGCTGGACACGGCGCGCTTCGAGGCGCTCGCCGACGATGCGCTGCGGGCGCCGGACGGCGAGCCGACCATCACCGTCTCGGTCGACGCCGAGGCGAAGACGATCACCATCTCGGACGACGGCATCGGCCTGACCGCAGAGCAGGCGCAGCAGAACCTGGGGACCATCGCCCAGAGCGGCACCAAGGCCTTCGCCAGGGCGCTCAAGGAGAAGGGCGAGAACACCGACGACCTGATCGGCCAGTTCGGCGTCGGGTTCTACTCGGCGTTCATGGTCGCCGACAAGGTCGAGGTGTTCAGCCTGTCGGGCAAAGCCGGGACCGAGCCGATCCACTGGATCAGCGACGGCGGGGCGGGCTACGCCCTGGAGCCCGGCGAGAAGGAACATCGCGGCACCGACATCGTCCTGCACCTGCGCGAAGACGCAGAGGAATTTCTGGATGAGGACAAGCTGCGTGAGATCGTGCGCAAGCACTCGGACTTCATCTCCTGGCCCATCGAGGTGGCGGGGGAGCGGGCCAACCAGGAGCAGGCCCTGTGGACCCGCGACCCCCAGGAGGTGACCGAGGAGGAGTACCAGAGCTTCTACAAGCACGTCAGCAACGACTGGCAGGAGCCGCTGGTCACGCTGCACGTCCGGGCCGACGCCCCGCTGCAGTTCCAGGCGATCCTGTTCGTGCCCAAGAACAAGCCCTGGGAGCTCGATCGGCTGGACTACAAGGTGGGCTTGAAGCTGTACCAGAAGCGGGTGAAGATCCTGGACTCCGCGGGCGACCTGCTGCCCCGCTTCCTTCGCTTCGTCTCCGGCGTGGTGGACTCGCCGGACGTCGACCTGAACGTCAGCCGGGAGATCCTGCAGCAGACGCCGGTGGTTCAAGCGATCCGCAAGCAGCTGACCAAGCGCCTGCTGAAGAAGCTTCGCGACCTGGCGCGCGCCGACGAGGAGACGTTCAGCGCCTTCTGGGGCCAGATGGGCCCCATCCTCAAGGAGGGCATCCACGAGGACGACAACAGCCGCACGCTCTTGACCGAGTTGTTGCGCTACCCGACGACGGCGTCGGACGGCGCGCTGCGCTCGCTGGCAGAGATCAAGGAGTCGCGTCCAGCGGATCAGGAGGACCTGTGGTACCTCGCGGACGTCGACAAGGATCGGGTGACGCAGAACCCGGTCCTGGAGGGCTTCCGAAAGCGCGACTGGGAGGTCATCCTGATGACCGACCCGGTCGACGAGTGGGTGGTGATGACCATCAAGGACTACGACGGCGTGACGCTGAAGAGCGCGGCGCATGGGGAGCTTCCAGAGGAAGACGAGGACGCGCAGAGCGAAGAGGAGCAGCAGGAGCGCGCCGCGGCGAAGCCGCTGGCGGACTGGATGAAGGAGCTGTTGTCGGGGGACGTCGCCGGGGTGCGGCTGTCGAGCCGCCTGACCGACTCGCCGAGCGTCCTGGTCAACCAGGAGGGCTCGATGGGTGCAAACATGGAGACGATCCTGAAGGCGGCCAACCAGCAGGTCTTCGAGAACAAGCGGGTGCTGGAGCTGAACCCGGGCCATCCGATGGTCCGCACCCTGGCCCGACTCAACGAGGAGGGCAAGACCGGCCTGGAGCCGTTCGCCCGCCTGCTGTTGGACCACGCCCTGATCACCGAGGGCCGGCTCACCGATCCCAGCGGCTTCGCCCAGCGGCTGCAGTCGTTGATGGAGAAGGCCGCCGCCAACCTCTGACCGGTTCGGCTCGGATCACAAACGCCCCATCAACAAGATGTTGATGGGGCGTCGTTTCATCTGGCACGTATGGGTCTTATCGCCGGGGCGGCTTCCGGGGGCGATGCTTGATGGTGTTGGTCTGTCGGCGCTTGCGCTGCGAGTCGAAGACGACCCCGACGCTGAGTTCGGTTCGATACCGGGCGCCGTAGTTGGCGACCCATTCGGGGCTGATGGTGGCTTCGACGTTGAAGATGGAGGCGACGCGTCCGCCGAACCCGACGCCGAGGCCGGTCCATGGGCCGACCTGGGCCCGCTGGTCGCCGGTGGCGCCGATGTTGAACCGCCCGAGGACGAACAGCCCGTTGCGGGGTTGGCCGGTGAACCAGAGCCGTCCGCTGATGCCGAGGCCGGCTTCCCAGATGAGGTCGACGTCGCGGGGGGACCACGCGTCGACGCCCGCGGAGCCGGTGAGTTCGATGGCGGCGTAGGGGTTGGGTTCGAAGCCGATGCGACCGCCGGGGCGGACGC